>JBBIJJ010000014.1:0-35283 GCA_037446035.1 Burkholderiales bacterium | reverse complement strand
CTCGTCATTCCGAGCCAACCGCCACTCGTCATTCCGAGCCAACCGCCACTCGTCATTCCGAGCCGAAGGCGAGGAATCTCCCCCGCTCGCAACGCGCGAGATCCCTCGCGCTGCTCGGGATGACGTAAGCGCCGCCCGCAGGGGCGAAACGAAATCCCAGCGAGGCGGTGTTACACGAATGGCAAACCCGCAGTAGGAGAAACCTCATGCGCGCCCACGCCCTGCTCGTTCCGATCCTCGTGTCGACCGCCGCCGCGGCCCTGGCCGCCGAGCCTCACCCCATCGTCACCTACTCCGCGCAAGCGAAGTTCGCCGACGTGCGCGACGATCTGCGCGCCGCGATCGAAGGCAAGGGGCTCGTGATCGACTACGAGTCGCACGTCAATCGCATGCTCGAGCGCACCGGCAAGGATGTCGGTTCGGCCCGCAAGCTCTATGCGGACGCCCAGGCGTTCGTCTTCTGCAGCGCGCCTTTGTCGCGCAAGACGATGGAGGCGGACCCGGCCAACATGGCCATGTGCCCGTACGCGATCGTCGTGTATGCGACAGCGCAGGCCCCGGACAAGGTGTTCGTTGCTTACCGGCGGCCGTGGCGGCCGGACGGCTCGCCCGCTTCGAAGGCCGCGCTCAAGGAGGTCGAAGCCTTGCTGGATTCGATCGCGCGCGAAGCGGTCGGCCGCCGGTAGCGCTACGCGACGCTGCCGAAGCTCGTGTCCACGGCGCCACCCGGCGGTTTCAGCCCCGCCAGCCGGCAGCCCTGCGCGATCGGGCCGCCCGGCAGCAGCGTGTACAGATACTTGAAGCCGCCTTTGTAGTGGAATTTTTCCTCGAGCGCGTCGTGCAGCTCCGGCAGCTTGATCGGCAGGTCGGCTTCCTCGTGGCGCGCGTAGTACGCCTGCAGGGCGCGCACAACCTCCCAGTGATCGTCGTTCGGTTCCAGCCCCTCGCCGCGCGCGACCCGAAGCGCCTCGTCGCGGGTCCAGCCCGCCGGCGCGTGGGGAAAGCGGGGATCCGAAGGTTCGGTGCGGCCCTGGATTGGATCGGTCGATATCGTCATACGGCCTCCTGCGATTCGATCATGCCCGCGCGTCCGCCGCGCACCCGGCTGCGGAGCGCAGCGGGCGCGGTGCCGCACATGATGCACCCGTCGGGCGCGCGCCGCGCGGCCATGGAAGGCGCCGCGCCCGCGGCCGACCAGGCGCATCGCCTCGCCAACCGCCGGCACCGGCCTCTGCGACGGGCAGCGCGCGTCGGCGCCGAGCCTCATGTGCCGCGCGAGCCGCTCGCGCGCGCTGGCGTGCATGCCGGGTGGCGATTTTCTTTTCGGGCGTAGCGTCGCGGCGAAAATCGAACGCGCACCGCGCCATCGGATACATCTGCAGTTCGGCGGCGACCCCGCGCTCGTAAAGGGCATAGTAGGCGCGCCCATTGACGATGCGGCGCAGCTCGAAGTCGGCGTCGCTGATCAACATCGGCATCGGGGTTGTAATCCGGCTGACCTCCGGCGCGATCGAGAACAGTTGCTGCGGCTCGGGGGCGTTCGGGTTATGGAAGTGGCCATAATAGGACACGATCGCCGCGATGTCCCGCGGCCGCCTGGCCGCCAGCCGGATGGCGAAGTACGGGCCGCGCGATACGCCGACCACGCCGACCGGCCCCTTGCAGACGTCCTTGCGCGCCAGCAGCGCGTCGAGCCCGGCTTCGACGTCGTCCTCGCTTTCGGGATAGTGACGATCCGGCCAGCGCTCGATCATGTTCGCGGCCTGCCAGTTGGGCGCCAGCACGAGGAATCACTGCGCTGCGAGTTCGCGCATGTGCGCGCGGTCCTCGTCCTTGAATCCGCGCCCGTCGTGGATGTAGAGCGCCGGTGGAAACGGCTCGGCGCCCGCGGGCCGCGCGACTTCGATCGGCACGTCGTACTTATCGGCAGACACGCCCGACCGCTCCAGCGGCTGCGCGGCCACCGCCGGCGCGCTCGCGAGGAAGGCCAGCGTAGGCGGGCGAGCGTCCGCCTCATGACCTCGCTCCGGTGTCGCCGAGGAAGACGATCTCGAAAGAAAGTGTCTCGAGATCGCCGAGCACCATGGTTCGCTCCGCGCCGAGCCCCGCGACCGTGCCCGGATTCACCAGCGGTGTGTTGCCGCGTGCACCTGTCACCTGCTCGATGCAGGCGACATGGCTATGGCCGCAGAACACCGCATCGAAGTCGCCCGTGCAGGCCATGCCGCGGGCCAGGTGCGGATAATGGGTCATGAACAGGCGACGACCGGCGAGGCTGAACGCGGCGTCGCCGCCGTAATACGTGAGTGCGCCGTTGGACGCGTGTGCCAGCCGCTGCATCGACAGCAGGTCGCCAAGGTTGTTGCCATGGACCACGTGCAGCGGCAGACCCAGCGCCAACGCCGGCCGCAGCGAGTTCGGCCCGATCACGTCGCCGCAGTGCAGGATCGCCTGCGCGCCCCACGCGCGCGCGCGCACCACCGCGTCCGCCAGCAAAGCGCCATGGTCGTGGCTGTCGGAGACGACACCGATCTTCACGTCTTCCTCTCTGCGCAATTGCGTCGAGCCCGCGCACGCCCTGCGCATCGGCCCGACATTCCAGCATGCAAACAGTAGCGGAGCGACCCTGCCCGCGCTTCCTACCGCATTGGGTAACCCGGCGGCTCCCTGCCGCGGGGGTAGACGGCGCGCGTCCCTGCCCGCCTAATGCGCGGCGGATCCTGCGACGTCCCTGCGGGCGGCTTCGCGGGCGAGCGATTCGCACACCGTCTGCAGCTTTGCCCTGACTGCAGTGCCCATCCTCTCACTGTCCATGCCAGATTCGTCGAACAACAGCGCGCCCACGACCGACGTGCGCACCACCACCTGCTACATGTGCGCGTGCCGCTGCGGCATTCGCGTGCACCTGCAGGACGGCAAGGTCCGCTACATCGACGGCAATCCCGCGCATCCGCTGAACCACGGCGTGATCTGTGCCAAGGGTTCGTCCGGGATCATGAAGCAGTACTCGCCGGCGCGGCTGACCCGGCCGCTGCTGCGCAAGGAAGGGGCGGAGCGCGGCTCGGGCGAGTTCGAGGTGATTTCCTGGGAGCGCGCGTTCGAGATCCTGACCGAGCGGCTGGCGAAGATCCGCGCGACTGATCCGAAGAAGTTCGCGCTGTTCACGGGCCGCGACCAGATGCAGGCGCTAACGGGGCTGTTCGCACGCCAGTTCGGGACGCCGAACTATGCGGCGCATGGCGGCTTCTGCTCAGTGAACATGGCGGCCGGGATGATCTACACGATCGGCGGCTCGTTCTGGGAGTTCGGCGGTCCCGATCTGGAGCGCGCGAAGCTGTTCTTCATGCTCGGCACCGCCGAGGACCACCACTCCAACCCGTTGAAGATCGCGATCTCGAAGTTCAAGCGCCGCGGCGGCCGCTTCGTCTCGATCAACCCGGTGCGCACGGGCTACTCGGCGATCGCCGACGAGTGGGTGCCGATCAAACCCGGCACCGACGGCGCGCTGCTGCTCGCGCTGATCCACGAGATCATCGCGCAAGGCCTGTTCGACCGCGATTTCCTCGTTCGCTACACGAATGCCGGCCAGCTCGTCAACGTCGATGCGGCCAGCGACGAGTTCGGCATGTACGTGCGCACCGAAGTGCCCGAGGAAGAGGCCTGCTACGAACCGCAGAACAAGCTGTGGTGGGACCGCATCACCGACAAGCCGGTCGTCACCCACACGTCGGGCGCCGATCCGTATCTGTTCGGCGCGTTCAAGTTGCACGACGGCACGCCGGTCAAACCCGCCTTCCAGTTGTTGCAGGAGCGCGTGCAGCACTGCACGGCCGAGTGGGCGAGCGGAATCACCGGCATCCCCGCGGCGACGATCACGCGGCTGGCGCACGAGCTGGGCATCACCGCGCGCGACGAGAGAATCGAGCTGCCGATCGCGTGGACCGACGCGTGGGGCGTCGAGCACGAAAGCGTGACCGGCAACCCGGTGGCGTTTCACGCGATGCGGGGGCTCGCCGCGCACAGCAACGGCTTTCAAACGATCCGCGCGCTGGCGATCCTGATGTCGCTGCTGGGAACGATCGACCGGCCGGGCGGCTTTCGCCACAAGGCGCCGTTTCCGCGACCGATTCCGCCGTGCGCGCGGCCGCCCAACACGCATCGCGCGGTGCAACCGAACCGCCCGCTCGACGGCATGGCGCTCGGCTGGCCGGCGGACCCCGACGATCTGTTCGTCGACGACGACGGGCGCCCGGTACGCATCGACAAGGGTTTCTCGTGGGAGTACCCGTTGTCCGTGCACGGGCTGATGCACAACGTGATCACCAATGCGTGGCGCGGCGATCCGTATCGGATCGACACGCTGATGATCTTCATGGCCAACATGGCCTGGAACTCGACGATGAACACGGTCGAGGTCCGCAAGATGCTGAACGAACGCGACACGGATGGGCCAATGAGCGGCGAATACAAGATCCCGTTCATTGTCGTGTGCGATGCCTTCCAGTCGGAGACCACCGCGTTCGCGGATCTGGTGCTGCCCGACACCACCTATCTGGAGCGGCACGACGTCATGTCGATGCTCGACCGCCCGATCTCGGAGTTCGACGGCCCCGTCGATTCGGTGCGCATCCCGGTCGTGCCCCCGACCGGCGAGTGCAAGCCGTTCCAGGAAGTGCTGATCGAGCTGGCGGCGCGGCTGAAGCTGCCCGCCTTCACCCGGCCCGACGGGTCGCGCAAGTTCCGCGACTATCCGGATTTCATCGTCAACTACGAGACCGACGCCGGTTCCGGCATAGGCTTTCTGTCCGGCTGGCGCGGCAGAAGCGGCGAGAAGTTCATGCACGGCGAGCCCAACCCGCAGCAGTGGGAGATGTACAAGAAGAACAATTGCGTCTTCCACTACAAGCTGCCGCCGTCCTACCAGTACATGCGCAACTGGAACAAGGGCTATCTGGAGTGGTCGCGCCGCAACCGGATCACGCGCTACGACGAGCCGATCCTGATCCATCTGTACTCGGAAGTGCTGCAGAAGTTTCGCGCCGCCGCACAGGGCAAGGGACCGACGCGCAAGCCGCCGGCGCACCTGCGCGAACGCATCGCCACGTACTTCGACCCGCTGCCGTTTTACTACCCGCCGCTCGAGGTGCAGGCGACCGACACCGAGCGCTTTCCGCTGGCGGCGATCACGCAGCGGCCGATGGCGATGTACCACTCATGGGACTCGCAGAACGCGTGGCTGCGGCAGATCCACACGCACAACTACCTGTTCGTCAATCCACGTACGGCGCGCGCCGCCAGCGTCGCCGACGGCGACTGGATCTGGGTCGAGTCGCAGTGGGGGCGCGTGCGCTGCATGTGCCGTTACTCCGAAGCGGTCGAACCCGGCACCGTGTGGACGTGGAACGCGATCGGCAAGGCCGCAGGCGCCTGGGCGCTGGCGCCGGAGGCCAACGAATCGCGCCGCGGCTTCCTGCTGAACCATCTGATCCGCGAGGAGTTGCCCGCGGGCGACGGGCAGTTAGTCTCCAACTCCGATCCGATCACCGGGCAGGCCGGCTGGTATGACGTGCGAGTGCGCATCCGCAAGGCGGATGCCGCCGAGGAGCCGGTCACCTTCCCGCAGTTTCCGCCGCTGAAGACTTTTCCCGGGATGGCGACTGCGAAAAAGCTCTGGCTCGCGTACACGACGCGCGGCAACGGGGGAGCGCGATGACCCAGTTGGCGCTGGTGATCGATCTGAACGTCTGCGTCGGCTGCCACGCGTGCGTGACGAGCTGCAAGGAATGGAACACGTCCGGCGCGGCGGGGCCGATGGCGGACCTCAATCCGTACGGCGCCGACCCGACCGGCACCTTCTTCAACCGCGTGCAGACCTTCGAGGTCGGCGAGTATCCGAACACGCAGACAGTGCACTTTCCCAAGTCCTGCCTGCACTGCGAAGAGCCGCCGTGCGTGCCGGTGTGCCCGACCGGCGCCAGCTACAAGCGCCCCGAAGACGGCATCGTGCTGGTCGATTACGACAAGTGCATCGGTTGCAAGTACTGCTCGTGGGCCTGCCCTTACGGGGCGCGCGAACTGGACGAGAAGCAGCGCGTGATGAAGAAGTGCACGCTGTGCGTCGACCGCATTTACGACACGAGCCTGCCGCCGGCCGAACGCAAGCCGGCGTGCGTGCTCGCCTGCCCGACCAACGCGCGGCTGTTCGGCGACGTGCACGACCCGCAGTCGCAGGTGTCGCAGGCGATCCGCGACCGCGCCGGGTACGCACTGATGCCCGAGTGGGGCACGCAGCCTGCCAACCATTACCTGCCGCGGCGACGCACGGAGCTTGCGATCGAGGCCGAGGAACTCGCCCGCGTCGACAACCCGCTGAAGGTCGACGGCAAGCTGCCGAAGCCGGCGCGCAAGGATCCGGCGCTCGACGACGTCACCTCGTGGTAGCGCCTGACCGCGGAGCCGCACGATGCACCCCGCCTTTTCCGTGATCTTCCTCACAACGCTGATCGGCGCCGGTCAAGGGCTGTTCCTGGCGTTGTACCTTGCCGAACTCGGTGCGCGCTTCGGCTGGATCGGGCCGGTGGCCGGCGGCTTCTACGCCGGCGGCAGCGCGCTGGTGGTCGTGCTGATGGTGCTGGGACTGGTGGCGTCGATCTTCCATCTGGGTCGCCCCGAGCGCGGCTGGCGGGCGGCGTCGCGCTGGCGCACGTCGTGGCTGTCGCGCGAGATCATCGTGCTGCCGCTGTTCACGGCTGGCGCGTTCTTCTACGGGGTCGCGCACTGGCTGCTGCCGGCCGCTGCCGCCGCGCAGACCACGCTCTGGCTCGGCGCGGTCACCGCGGTGCTGTCGCTCGCGCTGTACGTCTGTACCGGCATGATCTACGCGTGCCTGAAGTTCCTGCAGGAGTGGGCCACCCCGCTGACGGTGGTCAACTACACGCTGCTGGGGCTCGCCTCGGGCTGCACGCTCGCCACTGCCTACGCCGCCTTCGCGGCGCCGCCGCTGGCGACCTTCTACGGGACGAGCGCGCTGGCGCTGACCGCCGCCGCGCTGGTGACGCGCGGCGCCTCGCTCGCCCGCAACGCCCGGCTCAAGCCAAAGTCGACGCTGCAGACCGCCATCGGCATCAAGCATCCGCGCATCGTGCAGACGTCGATGGGCATGATGGGGGGTGCCTTCAATACGCGCGAGTTCTTCCACGGGCGCACGCGCTCGGTGCTGCGCGCGGTCAAGTGGCTGTTCCTGCTGCTGGCGTTTCCGCTCCCCGCGGCGCTGCTGGCCGCCGGGCTGGCCCAGGGCTCGGCGCTGCTTCCGGCCATTGCGTTCGCGCTGCAGTATCTCGGACTGCTGGCGGAGCGTTGGTTTTTCTTCGCCCAGGCCAATCACCCCCAGAACCTTTACTACCAGTCGGTCGCCTGACCTGCATGAGCCCGCAGCGCAGGGAACGCATTCGGCGGCCGCCGAGTCGCGCCGATGAGCAGTGGTATCGTTGGATGCCGCTGCGTCCCGGCGGATCGGATGTGCAAGTGAAGGTGGAATCGAAGGAAGTGCGCGCGGCCGCCGCCGTGGCCGACGCTCCGCTGCAGCGCTACGGCGCGCACGACATCGACGGCGGCGAGACCGGCTCGATGCTGGTCGATTTTCTCGGGCTGGTCATGCGTCTGACCGGCGCGCGCGCCGGCGCGATTCGTGCGCCGACCAACGACGGTGCGAGCCTGCGGCTGCTCGCGGCAATCGGCTTGCCCAGCGACGTGTGCGAGCGCGACGCGGTGATGCCGGTATCCTGCGGCATGTGCGGGGCCGCGCTGCGCGACGACGAGACGCACCATGCCGCGCCCACGCTCGGCTGCGCGATCCGCGGCGGCGAGGGTCCGCTCGGGCGCGCCGGCGGCCGCGCAGTCGCGGTCCCGCTGAACCACCGCGACCGGCCGATCGGCGTGCTGAACCTGTTCTTCGCCGAGGGGCTCGACCCGCCGGCCGGCATCTCGCGGATGCTGCGGCCCTTCGGCCAGTTGCTCGGGCTGGCGCTGGAAAACGAACGGCTCGCGCGCGAAAACCTGCAGGCGCGCGTCGTTTCCGAGCGGCAGGCGATCGCCGCCGACATCCACGACGCGCTCGCGCAGTCGCTGACTTTCGTGCGCATGCGCATGTCGCTGCTGCAGGACGCGATCCGCGCCGCCGACTGCACGCACAGCCTCGTCTATGCCAACGACATCAGCGAAGAGCTGCGCAACGCGCACGGCCGTCTGCGCGAGATGATCAGCCTGTACCGCGCGGGCATGGACTCGCGCGGACTGGTCGCTTCGCTCGCCGAGCTGGCCGCGGCGTTCCGCCGCCGGTCCGGTATCGACCTACTGTTCGATTGCAGCGTGCAGGATCTCGACCTGTCGGCCGAGCAGCAGCTGCAGATCTTCTACATCGTGCAGGAGGCGCTGGCCAACGTCACCAAACACTCGGGCGCGCGGCTGGCGCGGCTGACGCTGCAGCGCGACGCCGACGAGCTGGTCGTCACGGTCGAGGACGACGGCCGCGGCCCGGACGAGTCGATCCTCGATCCGCGCTGCGCGGGGCGTCTGACCGAAGCCGGCCATCACGGCTTGCAGATCATGCGCGAGCGCGCCGGGCGTGCCGGCGGCACCCTGCACATCGGCGCGCTGCCCACAGGCGGCACGCGCGTCACGCTCACCGTCCACTGCCCGCAGGGCGAGCTCGACAGGCCATGACGGCGCCGCCGATCAAGCTCGTCCTCGTCGACGATCACTCGCTGGTGCGCCAGGGACTGGCCGATTTGCTTTCGCGCGGCGCCGGCATGCAGGTGCTGGCCACGACCGGCCGTGCGGACGAGACCTTCGCCCTGCTGGAGAGGCATCGGCCCGATCTGCTGATCCTGGACCTGCGGATGGCGCCGACCGACGGCATCACGCTGCTCAAAAGCCTGCGGGAAAAAGGCATCGACACACCGGTGGTGATCCTGACGATGAGCGAAGCGGCCGAGGACCTGGCCGCCGCGCTGCGGCTCGGGGTGCGCGGCTACCTGCTCAAGGACATGGAGCCCGCCGATGTGATCGACGCGATCCGCGCCGCCGCCCGCGGCGAGCTGGTCGTCGCCCCTTCGATCGCCGGCAAGCTCGCGGCGATCCTGCAGGGCGGCGAAGAGCCGGGCAGCGTGGCGAGCCTCGTCAAGCAGCTCACCGGCCGCGAGCGTCAGATCCTGGGCTACGTGGCCGCCGGCATGAGCAACAAGGCGATCGCCAGGGCGCTCGGCATCAGCCACGACACCGTGAAGCTGCACGTGCGCCACATTCTCGCCAAGCTCGGCCAGAGCTCGCGCGTCGAGGCCGCGGTGTTCGCGGTGCAAAACCGCGCGGCGCTCGGCATCGACAAACCCTGATCGAGGTCCGCCGCACGCGCGTGGCGGCGCACGCTCAGGCCCGTTCCTCGCGCCAGAGCAGATACTTCATCGTCGCCACCGCGCCGGCGATGATCGACGCGAGCGCGAGGAACGATCCGACCGCGAGTGTGGACACGCCGCTGATGCCCTGTCCGATCGTGCAGCCGAGCGCGGTCACGCCGCCGAAGCCCATCAGGATCGCGCCGACGATGTGATCGCGCGTGTCGGTCGCCGAGGCGAAGCCGTCGAGCCGAAACTGCTTCGTCGCGACCGCCCAGGCGAGCGAGCCGGCGATGATGCCGAGCGCCGAGGCGATCCCGAAGGTGATCGCCAGCGACTTGTCGGTCCATAACATCAGCAGCTCAAGCCCGAAAGCCACGGGGGCGACGAAACTGAGCGACTCCGCCGCGCGCGTGTTGGTCGCGAAAAAGACGTTTTCCATGGTCTCCGGGTGCTCGCCGTAGCCGATGTGCCCGCTGACGTACCAGGCGCCGACGACCAGGATGCCGAGGATCACGCCGCTGGCCACCTGGTTCGCGTTGGCGCGAAAGCGCGCGTCGGCGAACACGAACGCGAGCAGCGCGCCGGCGACCACCGCGATCGACAGCGCCAGCGCGGTGTGCCGCGACAGACCCGTGGCGGCTGCAAGCAAGGTCGGCAGGTCCTGCCCCTTGAGTCCATACGCCGACAAATCGAGCGCGAAGCGGTCCAGGTAGTCGACGCGCCACTGTCCGAACAGCCCCTTGAGCGTCATGTAGGCCGAGATGCCGAGGAACGCCAGCACGACCACCGAGCGCAGGCTGCCGCCGCCGGCGCGCAGCAGGTTCTTGTTCGCGCAGCCGCCGGCGAGCGACATGCCCACCCCGAACGCGAGACCGCCGACGATCGCCGACAGCCAAAGCAGGCGCGGCCGCGGGTAAATCGACTTCGCCAGATCCACGAGGCCGAACCATTGCAGCAGACCGGCGCCGATGATCGCCACGGCGATCGCCAGCAGCCACATCCGCATCCGCCCCCAGTGGCTCATGTTGACCACGTCGGAGATCGCGCCCATCGTGCAGAAGTTCGCGCGGCTCGCGATGACGCCGAACGCGAACGCCACAACGAACCCGCCCCACACGACGACCGTCGCGGTACCGATGCTTGCCGTCATCCTCTGTCCGTCCTCCTGTCCGCGCGCAGCACCCGGCGCATCGCCCTTCAGCCGCAACCGCCCTTGCCACAACCGCAGCCGCCCGCCGGCGGCGCGGCCTCGTCGGTGGCGGGCATGTCCTCGGCGCGGTAGAACACGAAGCGCAGATCGCCGGGCGCGATCTCGACGAAGTCGATCACGGTGCCTCTGATCGCTTCCAACGAAGGCGGCGAAACCAGCAGCGTGATGCCCGCCTCGGTCACGACTTCCTCGTCCTGCTCGCGCCGCTCGTCGAAGCCCATTCCGTATTCGAGTTCGCCGTCGGGCCGGCGCTGGGCGGCGACGCGCAGCAGCACATCGTCACCCGCACTGCGCAGCGCGGCGCGGATGCGTTCGGCCGCGGCCGGCTTGATTTCGATCATCGATCGCTCCCTGAAGTGCGCGTCAGGCGGCCGACGCGCGCTGTTGGGCTTCCCGCACAGAGCGCGCGAACGCAACGAAACGGGCGGGCCAGTCGTGCCCGGCGACGCTGCGCAGATGCGCGTACGACGCGAGCGTGTTGCGATACACGATGCCGTCGCGGCGACCGTCCACGCCATGACCGCGTCCGACCCGATAGGCAAAGCGCAGTGTCGGATCGACGTTGACCAGCGTCGAGTGATGGAACTCGTGCGCCTTGATCGTGCCGGCCACACGCCGCGGCCACGGGCTGGCGTCGGTTTCGCGCAGGTGCACGTAGCCGCGCCCGACCGGACGCGCGTGCATCACGACGTCGGCGGCCAAGGCACCCGCCATCGGCCAGCTGACGTTGTTCCAGGTGATCGAGCGCGCGAGCCACATCAGCCCGCCGCATTCGGCGTAGGTCGGCAACCCGCCCTCGATCGCGTTGCGGACCTCGGCCAGCAGCGTGCGGTTGGCCGACAACTCGGCGGCGAAGACCTCGGGAAAGCCACCACCGACGAACAGTGCGTCGATGCGCGGCAGGTGCGCGTCGGCGAGCGCGTCGAAGAACACCAGTTCGGCGCCGGCGCGCTGCAGGCCTTCCAGGTCTTCCGGATAGTAGAAACCGAAAGCGCGATCGCGCGCGATGCCGACACGCAGCCGCGCCGGCGGCGCGCCGCCCGACGGCGCGGGCGGCGCCTTGCGTTCACCGCGCGGCGCGGCGAGCGCCAGCACGCGCTCGACATCGACCGCCGCAGTCACCGCCTGTGCAAGCTGCTCGATGCGCTCGCGCGCCCGCAGGCTTTCGGTCGCCGGCATCAGGCCCAGGTGCCGTTCCTCGATCGCGAGCCGCGCGTCCTCGTGCAGCGCGCCCAGCACCGGAACATCCGTGTAATGCTCGATCACGGCGCGCAGCTTGGATTCGTGGCGTGCGCCGCCGAGCCGATTCAGGATCACCCCGGCGATGCGGACGTCGCGGTCGAAGGCCTGATAGCCGAGGATCAGCGGCGCGATCCCGCGCGTCATTCCGCGCGCGTCGATCACCAGCACGACCGGCAGATCGAGCAGTCTCGCCAGCGCCGCGTTGCTGTTGCTGCCGTCGAGCGAAAGCCCGTCGTACAGCCCCTTGTTGCCTTCGACCAGCGCGACATCGGCGCCGGCGGCCGCCGCGTCGAACGCCTGCCGCACTTCGTCGGGCAGCGACAGGTACAGGTCCAGGTTGCGGCAGGTGCGGCCCGCGGCCGCGGTCAGCCACAACGGATCGATGTAGTCGGGGCCCTTCTTGAACGGCTGCACCGCCAGCCCGCGCGCGCGCAGCGCCGCGGCCAGACCGATCGTCACGGTCGTCTTGCCCGACGACTTGTGCGCCGCTGACAGCAGCACCCCGCTCATGCCTTAGGCGCCCTCGTCGGGCACGAAGTCGAGCACCTGCACGCCGATCAGCGCGATCAGGAACGCGGCCGCCACACCGCCCAGTCCGAGCAGCACTTCGGGCAGGCTCGGAACATACGACGCGATCTGGCCGTCGCGGAAACTGCTGGTCACCTCGTAGCCCGGAAAGATCTCGAGCGGAAACGCCTGCCCGCCGATGATGAACACGTACAGCTGAGCGAACGCGCCGACGACCACGAGTGCCGCCGCGCCAAGTGCCGCGCGCGCCGAGACTTCGGCGCGCCAGACGAGCGCCAGCGGCGCGACGCTGCCTGCCAGCACAAAGCCGACCCAGAACAGCCACGGATACACGCCGCCGTCGAGCAGGATGAAGCGCTCGAATTCGATTTGCCTGGCAAAGTAGATGTTGGTCAGGTGGTAGACGGCCACTAGGTACAGCACCAGCGCGACGAAAATGCCCAGCAGCCGCGCGATGCGCTGCCGGAATTCCGGCGCCGACGGCACGCCGCGCCAGCGGGTAAAAGCGGCCTCCACCAGCATGAACACCGCCGTGCCCCAGGCGAGCGACATCGCGATGAACAGCGGCGGCAGCACGGCCGATGCGTACGCCTGCCGCGCGACGAGGAAGGCGAAGATGGTCCCGGTACCGGTGGTCAGCACGAATCGCCAGACGAAGGCGGCGATGCCGGCCGGCTTCGCATGGCGGTTCATGCGCCGCTCCATCAGCATCCACAGGTACAGCGCGACGAGCGCGAACATGCCCGTGTACAGGAACACGTTCCACGCGAACACCGACGTCAAGTTGTAGTGGGTGGCGGCGACGACGACTCGCTCCGGCCGGCCGAGGTCGAGCATCAGCACCATCAGGCCGCCCGCCAGCAGCGCGATGCTGAGCAGCCCGGACAGGCGCGCGCGCGGCTTGTAGGCCGTCTGGCCGAACACGGTGCCGACCGAGGCGACGTTCAGCACGCCGGAGGCGGCGACGATCAGGAAGATCGCGAACACGTGCGGCGTGCCCCAGACGATCTCGTTGTTCATGCCGGTGACGATGTGGCCGTGATGCTCCATCACGTAGGCAGCGCCGAGCCCGGCGGCGAGCAACGCGCCGGCGGCGGCGGCGAGCCACCAGAAGCGGCGCTCGACGGTGGCGGGCGAGAGGGCAGGCAGTGCCGACATTCAGAGCCCCGCGTAACGCACGCCGAGATCGAGCCGCAGGTCGGCCCGTAGCTGGGTGGTCCGGATGGCGGCGATCCGGCGCGAGATCTCGGACTCCGGATCGTTCAGATCGCCGAAGACGATCGCCTTGGTCGGACAGGCCTGCGCGCAGGCCGTCGTGCGCTCGCCGCGGTCGATGCGGTGCACGCACAGCGTGCACGACTCCACGCAGCCCTTGCCGCGCGGCACCTCGGGCTTCTGCTGCGTCAGCGGCTCGTGCACGAAGCTGCGCGCCTTGTACGGGCAGGCCATCATGCAGTAGCGGCAGCCGATGCAGGTGTGGCGATCGACCAGCACGATGCCGTCGGCGCGCTTGAACGAAGCGCCGGTCGGACAGACGTCGACGCATGGCGGGTGCGCGCAGTGCTGGCACATCACCGGCGCGGACGCCTTGCGGCCGCTTCTGAGGTCCTTCAACTCGACCTTGCGGATCCATTGCACATCGACCGGTCGCGTTCCACCTTCCAGCCCGTTCTCGCGATTGCAGGCCAGCACGCACTCCTGACAGCCGTCGACGCACAAGGTGGCGTCGATCAGCAAACCCCAACGCACTTTGGCGCTGACCGGCTCGCCGGGCTTCGCGGCGCGGGCGATTGTCACCAAAGTGATTCCTGGAGCGAGCGCGGCACCGCCAAGCGCAGCCGCCGCCGCCAGCAGCCGTCTGCGCGACGGCGGCGCCCCCGCGCCCGCGGCGCCTTCAGCGCCAGGCGCAACCGGCCGTGACACCCCTCGCACGTTCATTTGGTTCTCGCCACCTGACCCAGCCTGCCTTGGTGGCAGTCGAAGCAGTCGAGCTTCACGCCGACGTAGTCGTGACAGGACTGACAGAACGCATCGCGCGAACCGATGGCCGCGCCGGTCACGCGGCTGGCGTGACACTCGATGCAGCGCGTCAGCGCCTCGTCGCCGCCGCGCACGCCCTGATGCACCGTGCGGTCGCGCCGATGCTCGAGCATCCGCATGTGCGTGCGACGCATCACGTCCGGCGGCGCCACGCAGCTCGTGCTCTTGTCGACCGTGAGGCTGGGCGCAGGCACGCGCGAGCCTTCGGCGCCCGCGCCGAGCGTCACGGCCGCCAGCACGACGGCGAGCACGCAGCGTGCGATCCGCGCCATGGTCGACTTACTCCCCGAGCCCCATCTGGATGTAGCCGGTCGGGCAGACGTCGGAGCAGATGTGGCAGCCGACACAGCGGTCGTAGTCGGTGAAGACGTAGCGACCGGTAGTTGCTTCCTTCTTCGGCACCTTCTTGACCGCCAGTTGCGGGCAGTAGACCACGCAGTTGTCGCACTCGAAGCACAGCCCGCAGCTCATGCAGCGCTTGGCCTCGGTGATCGCCTCGGGCTCGCTGAGCACGCCGAGGCGCTCTTCGAAGTTGCCGAGCGCGGACTCGCGATCGAGCGTGATGAACTTGCGCTTGTTGCGCGCGGTGAACGAGAAGTGGCCGAGGAACAGCGCCGTGTGCGGAATCACGTAGCGGTCCGAGCGGTTGTCGAAGTTGTGGATCGCCCCCGGCGTCTTGTCGGTGCCGCGCAGCGGCTCCTTCACTTCCGGCAGCGCCACACCCTTCTCCAGGTACTTGCGCATCAGATCGAACTGATGCACGTCGATCTTGGGCCGCTTTTCGAGCTCCTCGCCGCGCAGGAAGCGGTCGATGCCTTCGGCGGCGATCGCGCCGTGGCCGATCGCGGTCGTCAGCAGATGGGGCCGAATCACGTCGCCGCCGGCGAACACGCCCGGCTTGCCCTGCACCTGATAGTTGCGATCCGCGCCGACCGCACCGCGGCCGTTGTCGAACTCTTCGATTCCCTTGAAATCGACCGCCTGCCCGATCGCCGAGACGATCAGGTCGGCCGGCAAATCTTGCTCGGTGCCCTCCTTGATCTTGATCTCGAGCCGCCCGCCGACCATCTTGGCCTCGCACTCGGCCACGCGCAGCGCGGTGGCGCGACCGTCGGGCCCGCGCACGATGCCGACCGGCGCGAGGCTGCCGCGAATGTCGATGCCTTCGGCCAGCGCCTGCTCGACCTCGTGCTTGTTGGCCTGCATCTTGTCGACCGGAAACACCGTCGTCAGCACGACCTCGGCGCCCTGCTTGACCGAGATCTCGGCCACGTCGTGCGCCATGTGACCGGCAATGGCGGCCTCGAAGTCGGTCGGCTTGGCGTGCTCGATGTGCCCGAGCCGGCGCGCGACGGTGGCCACGTCGATCGAGGTATCGCCGCCGCCGACCACGACCACCCGCTTGCCGACGTACTTCAGCCGCCCGTCGTTGAACGCGCGCAGGAACGACGTGGCGGTGACGACGTTGGGAGCATCGCCGTCCTTGACCGGCAGCGCGCGGCCCGCCTGCGCGCCCATGCCGAGGAACAGCGCGTCGAAGTCCTTGCGCAACTGCTCGACGGTGACATCGGTGCCGACGCGGCACTTCAGCCGGACGTTGACGCCTAGGTCGAGGATGCGTTGAATCTCGGCGTCGAGCACTTCGCGCGGCGTGCGGAAGCCCGGGATGCCATAGCGCATCATGCCGCCCAGGTGCTCGCGCTCGTCGAAGATCGTGACTTCGTGGCCTTTCAGCGCGAGCTGGTACGCGCACGACAGGCCGGCCGGGCCGCCGCCGATCACCGCGACCTTCTTGCCCGTGCGCTTTTCCGGCGCCTTGTACTTCAGGCCGTGCTGGATCGCCCACTCGCCGAGATAGTGTTCGACCGAATTGATGCCGACGTGATCCTCGACCTCGTTGCGGTTGCAGCCGGTTTCGCACGGTGCGGGGCAGACGCGGCCCATGATCGACGGGAACGGATTCGCCTCGGTCAGGCGCCGCCAGGCGTACTCCTGCCAGGTCATGGTCGGCTTGCCGTCGGCACCGACCGGTGGCTTTTCCATGCCGCGCACGATGTTCAGATACCCGCGGATGTCCTCGCCCGAAGGGCAACTGCCCTGGCACGGCGGCGTCGACTGGATATAGGTCGGGCACTTGTGCGAGTGATCGGCATTGAAGATCTTCTGGTGCAGATCCTTCCACTTGTGGTCGCCGTCCTTGAAGCGGCGGAACGTCAGCGGCCTGACTTCGGTATCAGCGGTGGTCGACATCGTGTCTCCGATGCGGTGGATTCCAGGGGGATGTCAATGCGGGGCGGCGTTCAGGCGGATCGCCGTGCTGACGAGCTGATGCACGCCGCCGACCATGCTCATCTTGAAACCGTAGTACGGCAGCACCTTGGTGAACTGCGCCTTGCAGATCGCGCAGATGGTGGCCATGAAATTCACGCCGTGCGCGTCCGCCACCGCGCGCAGCGCTTCCATGCGCGGCAGCGCACCCTTGACGCGCAGGTCGAGCAGCTCGTCGGTCAGCAGCCCGCCGCCGCCGCCGCAGCAGAACGTCTTTTCGCGCGTCGTCTCGGGCGCCATCTCGACGTACTTGTTGGCGACCGCGCGGATGATCGCGCGCGGGATCTCGAACTGCCCCCCCGGGCTGTCGCCCATGCGCGAGGCGCGCGCGACGTTGCACGAGTCGTGGAACGTGATCACGCGGTGATCGTTCGCTTCCTTGTCGAACTTCAGCGCGCCGCGCCGGATCAGGTCCCAGGTGAATTCACAGATGTGCGTCGGCTGGCGCACGCTCGGATCGAGCTGGCGCTGCAACTGCACCGCGAACGGATCCTTGCCGCCGGCGCCGATGCCGACCAGCGTGTTCCAGAACGAGTACGCGACGCGCCATGCGTGGCCGCACTCGCCGACGACGATGCGCTTGACGCCGAGTTCGAGCGCGGCCTCGCGAATGCGCAGCGCGATCGCGCGCAACTGTTCGTAGTTGCCGATGAAAAGGCCGAAGTTGCCGGCCTCGGACGCCTTCGACGACAGCGTCCAGCGGATGCCGGCGGCATGGAACACTTTGGCGTAGCCGATCAGGCTGTCGACGTGCGGCTCGGCGAAGAAGTCCGCCGACGGCGTCACCAGCAGCACTTCCGCCCCTTTTTCGTCGAGCGGGAAGCGCACGTCGACGCCGCTGTCTTCCTTGACGTCTTCCTCGAGCCCGGTCAGCGTGTCCGCGAGCGCAGGACCCGGCAGCCCCAGGTTGTTGCCGACCTTGTGGACTTTGCCGATGATCTCGTTGGTGTACTTCTGCCCGTAGCCGACGGCGTCCAGGATTTCCTTGGCCGCCATCGTGACTTCGGCGGTGTCGATACCGTACGGGCAGAACACCGAGCAGCGCCGGCACTCCGAGCACTGGTTGAAGTACGTGTACCACTCATCGAGCACGTCGCGCGTCAGGTCGCGCGCGCCGACGAGTTTCGGGAACAGCTTGCCCGGCAGCGTGAAGTAGCGCCGGTAGACGCTGCGCATCAGCTCCTGCCGCGCGACCGGCATGTTCTTCGGGTCCTGCGTGCCGATGAAGTAGTGGCACTTGTCCGCGCACGCGCCGCAGTGCACGCACGAATCCATGAAGACCTTCAGCGACCGGTACTTGGCGAGCAGCGTGCCCATGTGCTCGACGGCGCGGCTCTCCCAGCCGTCGGCGAGCTGGCCCGGAAAACCGATCGCCTGCTGGATCTTTTCGCTGGCGACGTACGGACGCGACTGCTCCATCGCGCCCGGCACCAGCGGCGCCGGCGCCGGAAACTCGCGCAGCGGCGGGGCGGTGACGTCGGCGGCCATCTAGCGGCGCTCCAGTTGTGCGGCCCACGCCGCCAGATGCCGCGTCTCGCGCGGGTTGTCGACCTGATTGCGCGACGGCGAGAAGAACACGCCCGGCGCGTGCAGTAGCTTGGAGAACGGAAATACGATCATCAGCGCGGCCACCAGGGCCAGATGCACGTACAGCACGCCGTCGGCCGGCAGCGGCTGCCAGTCGAAGTACATCAAGCCAAGGAAGAACTTCTTGACGGCGACGACGTCGGTGTGGAAAACGTACTTCATCGCCAGGCCCGACGCGGCGATCGCGGCCAGCAGCACGAGCATCAGATAGTCCGACGGCGTGGAGATGTAGCGGATGCGCTCGACCGCGATTCGGCGCGCGAGCAATCCGGCCAGCCCGATCAACATGCCGAAGCCGGCCAGGATGCCGAGCGGTTGCACCAGCACGACCCAGGACCAGACCGGTTCGGTGAAGTAGCGCAGATGTCGCGCCAGGACCAGCGCCAGCGAGACGTGGAACAGCCAGCCGAACAACCACGTCCACAGGCTGCCCTTGAACAGGCTCTCGAACAGCACGACCTCGCGCAGCATGCGTAGCGCCACGCCGCCGCGGCTGACCGGCGCCGGCGTCGTCGGGATCTTCAGCGGCGCCGGCGTACGCGCGTAGTCGGCGATGCGCAACGCCAACCCCGCCAGCAACACCACGGTGGCGGCGTAGAACAACAGGGCGAACGCGATGGTCGCGGCGGACATGGCGAATGCGGGGCCGCCACGCGCGCGGCCCCGCCCGATCGGGCCGTCAGACGCAGCCGGTCGGTTTGGGTAGGCCGGCGATCTTGCACGCCTGCTTGGCCGGGCCGTACGGGAACAGCTCGTACAGGTACTGGCTGTTGCCCTTCTCCGCGCCCAGCGTCTTGCCGATCGCCTTGGTCAGCACGCGGACGGCCGGTGCGATCTGGTACTCCTCGTAGTACTTGCGCAGGAAATTGACCACTTCCCAGTGGTTGTCGGACATCTCGATGTTTTCGGCCTTGGCGATCGCGTTGGCGACCTCTTCGTTCCAGTCGCCGAGGTTGACGAGATAGCCCTCCTCGTCGGTTTCGTAGGTCTTGCCGTTGACTTCGATGGTCGACATGGGATTCTCCTTCGCGAAAATGATGCGGGCTGTCTACAGCCACGACTGGCAGTTGGGATGCTCGACCACCAGGTCGACGAAGCCGTCGTAACCGACGGTCTGCACGCCGTCGATCACGCGATCGGCCACGCCACGCGCCTGCAGGTCGGGTTCGAGGACGAGCACCTTCAGTTTGGACATCGCCTCGCGCAGTCTGGGCTCGGCCGCATTGCCGCGCGTGGCGGCGTACACGGCGTCCTCGATCAGCAGCAGCGCGCCGGAACGCGCCAGCCGCAGCACGGTGTCGAGCGAGGTCTTTTCCAGCGGGGACTTGTTCAGGATGTGCAGCACGATCGCCCCCTAGAAACTCAGCACCACGTCCTGCTGTTCCATCAGCTCGCCGAGCGCCCGGGCGTCGACGACCTTGACCTCGGCGACCAGGTCTTCGGCGCTGAGCCCGCGCGCGGCGAGCGACTCGGCCTCGACGTACAGCTTGTCGATGTCGTAATCCTCGAGCGCGCGGTAGGTCGGCGAGAAATTCTTGGTGGCGATCGCCTTGGTCTGCATGCCCTTCTTGAGCTGATAGACGCCGTCGTCGACGAACGCCAGCGACACGTCCTGCTCGAACGCCGCGGCGATCAGCACCACCTCGAGGCTCTCCAGCGCGTAAATCGACCCGTACGGCGCCTTGCGGTTGACCAGCATGAACTTTTTCATCGCTAGTCTCCGAAAGTGACGACCCGATCGGCCTTGATGCCCGAGTCGATCAACTGCCCGAGCCCGGAGATGCGGAAGCCCGGCGCCAGCGTCTCGGCGACCAGGCCGCGCCGCAAGCCGGCGGCCACGCACACGACCAGGTCGACCTTGTGCTCCTCCGCCAGCTTGCTCCAGCGCGCGACGATGTTGCGGTCGTCCTGCGGCGGCTCGGTGAACTTCGAGGCGTTGTTGACGCCGTCGTGATAGAAGAACACGCGCTGGATCTCGTGTCCCTTGGCGAGCGCGGCCATGCAGAAGAGGTAGGCCGAATCGCTCGCCTGATGCTGATACGGCCCTTCGTTGACCAGTACTGCGATCTTCACGTTCGATCCCGGCACGCCTCAGAAGCGGATGTGCGTCGACGCGTTGAGATTGACCCGTGAACCGCGCCAGTCGTCGATCAGGTACTTGGTGAACGTCAGCCCCGTCTTCTCGAAGAAGCGCGGCCAGCCGATGCGCTCGATCCAGTCGGCCATCCGCTCCCACGACCGCGCATCTTCTTTGTATACGCGCAGGATGCGCTTGACGACCTCGCTCACCTCGGGCCAGCGCGGCGGGTTGTTCGGCAGACCGGAGGCGACCATCTTCATGAAGGTCGGCTTGCCGCGCGCGTTGGAGTTCTTGCCGCCGACCCAGATAGCCAGCTTGGAGTGCTCCGGATCGTTGATCTGCATCGGCGGGCACGGCGGATAGCAGGCACCGCAGCAGATGCACTTCTTCTCGTCGACTTCGAGGGAAGGTTTGCCGTTGACCAGCGCCGGACGGATCGCCGCCACCGGGCAGCGCGCGACCACCGCGGGCCGCTCGCAGACGTTGGCCACGAGGTCGTGATTGATCTTCGGCGGCTTGGTGTGCTGCACGATGATCGCGATGTCGGCCTGTCCGCCGCAGTTGATCTCGCAGCAGGACGTCGACAGATGCACGCGGTTGGGCATCTCCTCCTTGCGGAACTCGTCGATCAGCTCGTCCATCAGCGCCTTGACCGCACCCGAGGCATCCGTGCCCGGGATGTCGCAGTGCAGCCAGCCCTGCGTGTGCGCGATCATCGACACCGAGTTGCCGGTGCCGCCGACCGGGAAGCCCGCGGCTTCGAGCGCGTCGATCAACGGCTGCACCTTCTCCCACTTCGACACGCCGATCTCGACGTTGCTGCGGATCGTGAAGCGGACGTGGCCTTCGCCGAACTTGTCGATGATGTCGCACAGCTTGCGGATGGTGTACACGTCCATCTGCCGCTGCGTGCCGGCCTTGACCGTCCACAGCTCGTCGCCGGACTTGGCGACGTGATGCAGCACGCCCGGCCGCGGGCGGTCGTGGTACTTCCACTGACCGTAGTTCTTCTGCATCAGCGGGTGCAGGAACTGCCAGTTGTCCGGCACGCCGCTTTCGATCGCCCGCCGGGGTGTCTTCGCCGCCGCCGGCTTGGCCGGGGCGACAGGTACTTCGACTTGCGTCATCGTCGTTCCTCTCAAGCCGCTTTCTTCTTGGCCTTCATCTTGGCCACTTCCTCGTCCCAGCCGTCGGTGCGCACGTACGGGTTCGTGCGCGGCGCCGACACCATGTTCGGGTCGACGTCCAGCCCCACGCCTTCGAGGAAGTTGACCAGCCCGATGCGTTCGATCGTCTCGCCGATGCGCTCGTGCTCGAGCGCGTTCTCGGCAAAGAAGTCGACGATGCGCTTGGCCAGATCGACGAGCTGCTCGCGGTCCTCGTCGGTCTTCAGCTTCATGAACGGCACGATCACCGTGCCCATCAGGTCGCCGATCTTCAACGTGCGCTTGCCGCCGCACAGGATCGTGGCACCCGTGTCGTCGCCGTGCGCGAGCGCGCCGGTCATCACGTTGATGCAGTGCATGCAGCGCACGCAGTCGCGGTTGTCGATTTCGAGCGCCTGCGTGTCGTTCAGCGCCACACTGGAGATCGAGTCACCCTTGCGGACATCCTTGATCTCCTTGACCTGGATCGCCCTGGTCGGGCAGCGGGCGACGACGTCGTTGACCAGCTCGTTCATGCCGTGCTTGGCGAACCACTGCTTCGCCAGCGCCTCGTCGGTCTTGATGTTGTCGCGCCAGGTGCCGATCACCGCCAGATCCGCGCGCTGCACCGAGTTCATGCAGTCGTTCGGGCAGCCCGAAAACTTGAACTTGAACTTGTACGGCAGCGCCGGACGGTGGATGTCGTCGAGGAAGTTGTTGATCACCGTGCGATGCGCCTTGCCCTCGTCGTAGCACGACTGCTCGCAGCGTGCGTGCCCGACGCACGACATCGACGTGCGTACTGCGGGACCGGCGCCGCCCAGATCGAAGCCGAGCTCGTTGATCGCGTCGAAGGCGTCCTGCACCTTGTCGGTCTTGACGCCCTGAAACATGATGTCGCCGCTCTGGCCGTGGAAGGCGATCAGGCCGGAGCCGTGCTCCTCCCAGATGTCGCACATCTTGCGCAGCACGTCAGTCGAGTAGTGCATGCCCGCCGGCGGCATCACGCGCAGCGTGTGGAACTCCGCCGCGTCCGGAAACTTCGGGTTGCCATTTTCGTCCTTCAGCTCGGTGAAGCGCGGAATCACGCCGCCGCCGTAGCCGAACACGCTGACCGTGCCGCCCTTCCAGTAGCCCTTGCGGGTCTCGTACGAGGTCTCGAGCTGGCCGAGCACGTCGACCATGTAGTCCTTGTCCTTGGCCAGTCGCTTCAGTCCCGTCACGAAGCTTGGCCACGGACCGCTTTCGAGCTCGTCGAGCATCGGGGTTTCGTGCATCGGCTTAGCCATCTTCTCCATGCCTCCTGCTGAATCGGTCCCTGCGGGACCGGGGATCTCGGCCATCGTCGACCGGGGTGCTTGCCCGCCGCCGACCGTCTCCGCGGTGTCGGCGCAGCGAATCTCCGCGGCATCTTACGGCCCACTATCGGGGCCAACCATCACCCGCGATGATTACGCCGATAACCCCAAAGGGAGGGGTCCGCAGCCAGCCCGGGTGATGGCACGCTTTCAGTGGCTCGGGCTATAGATGCACGGCGGGCTAAGCCCGGGTGATCGCCGCCGACACCGCCACGTCACGCGGATGCACAATTCCTCTCGGCCAACGAACCGCGACGATGGAAGACACCGATGGACCAGCACGACCCGCTTGCTAGCAGGGACAGAGGGGAAGACAAGCTGACGGTGACCGCGCTCACCAAGTTGCGCGCGCCCATCGGCGGTCAGGAGATCGAGCTGCAGCAGATCGACTACGTGATCGGCGGCCTCAGTTTGCTGCGAGTGCGCATCCGCGAAGGTCGGCGGCACACCGTTTTCGACATCGACGCCGCCACCGCGGCGGCCTGGGGCGAGGCGATGCTGCGTTGGGGCCAGGCGCAGGCCGGCGCGCCCTCACCCGCGCCATGAGCGGCGCCAACGCCGTCGACTTCGCTTTCGCCGTGAGCGGCGACCGCATCGCGTGCGACTATGCGGACGGCCTTTACCGCGCGCTGGCGGCCGCCCTGCCATGGCTCGACGACGAGCCGCTGGCCGGCGTGCATCCGATCCGCGGGCTGACCCCGTGCGCCGACGGATTGATGCTCGGCGGGCGCACTCGACTGCTGCTGCGCGCCCCGGCGCAGCGCGCGCCCGAGTGCGAAAGGCTGCAGGGCGCACGGATCGAAGTGCCCGCGCCGCTGGCGATCGGGCGCATCAGCGTGCGCGAGCTGCTCGCCTATCCGGTGCTGCACGCGCGGCTGGTGGTCAGCGGCGCCGAGGACGAAGCTCGTTTCGTCGCCGACATGGAGCGCAGCCTGGCCGAAACGGCGATCGACTGCGAGATGATCGTCGGCAAGCGTGGCGAGGTCCGGGCCGGCGGGCAGCGGCTGGTCGGCTTCAGCCTGATGCTGCACGGCCTGTCCGCGAGCGATTCGCTGCGCGTCCAGGAGCAGGGCCTCGGGCTGCACCGCAAGCTCGGCTGCGGGCTGTTCGTGCCGCACAAGTCGATTGCCGCGGTCGGCGCATGAGCCGGGGCGGGGAAGGAGCCGATCGATGAACACGCGCGCCGCCGTCACGCTGGACATGAGCGGGCTGTCGTGCCCGCTGCCGTTGCTGGGCGCGAAGAAGATTCTCGACGATCTGCCGGACGGCCAGCACATGGTGCTGATCTCCGACTGCCCGGGCACTGTCGACGACCTGCGCGCGTGGGCCGGCATTACCGGGCACGAGGTGGTACGCACCGAGCAGCTCAACGGCCATCGCGTCGCCTACACGATCCGTCGCAACGCCGGCGCGGCGCGCTTCGGCGGCAACGTGATGCTGGACATGCGCGGCGCCGCCTGCCCCGGACCGATCGTCGAGGCCGAGCGGCTGCTGCTCGGCATGCAGCCGGGCGAGGTGCTCGTGCTGGTCGGCAACTGTCCCGGCATCGCCGACGACGTCGAGGCGTGGACCGCCAACAGCGCGGTCGAGCTGATCGACCGCTACGAGCCGACGCCGGGTGAATTCGAGTTCTACCTTCGGAGAAAGTAAAGGAGACACGATGGCATACGAGGTCAACGGCAGGGTGCTGGAAGTCGACGACGAGGGCTATCTTCTGGAAGCAGACTTCTCCGACGACGTCTGCCCGGTCATCGCCGCCGCCGAAGGTATTACGCTGACCGACGATCACTGGACCGTGATCCGGTACCTGCGCGACAAGTACCGCGAGGACGGCCACACGCCGAACTACCGGAACATGCTGCGTGAACTGAGCGAATTGCACCCCGGCTGGGACAACAAGCGGCTGTACGATCTGTTTCCCGGAGGTCCCGCCAAGCAGGGCGCCCGCATCGCCGGGCTGACCAAGCCCTATGGCAAGGGCGGTTATTGACATCGGTCCGATGAGCACGCGTTCGATCCGCACCAAGAGCCGCTGGTTCAACCGCGCCAAGGCGCGCGACCCGGAAGTGCTCGCCAGCGTGGCGTCGTTCAACGCCTGGCGGCTGGCGCTGAACACGATCAAGCGCATGCGCAGCGCGCACTTCGAGATCGAAGCGAGTCCGCAGTACTTTGCCTTTCTCGGCGAATACCTGGTGTTCCTGATCCAGATCGCCGACCGCTTCGCCTTCTCGCGCCTGGCGTTGCCGCAGCGGCGCGCGTTCACGGTTGCGCTGGTCAAGTCGCTCGCGGACCAGATCGCCGAAAACCGCGCCCGCCTGCTGGGTGAAGACTACGACGCGGTGCGCCGTGCCTTCATCGATCTGTACAACGCGCGCGCCGACGACTACGCCGCGCTGCCGTTCGACGACAAGCTCGGCCCGGATTACGCGTTCATGCGCTACTGCAGCCAGGCGCTGCGCGAAGTCGCCGCACCCGAGGATCGCGCCTGGATCGCCGACCAGTTGATGTCGTACGAAGCGCCGGATGCGATCGCCACGCTGCGGCGCGTGCTCGACAGTGCGGTGTCGACGGCCGGCGCCATCAGCGCCGCCAACGACGAAGAGCCGCGCGATCCGGGCCCGCTGCCCGAAATGCCCGGCGTCGACGCACCGGTCGGCGACCCGATTCCGCCCGAGTGAGCCGGTGGCCAGCCAGAACGCGCGCCGGCCGCGCCACTTCGATCTCGACGACCGCGCCGCCTACGAGACTTGGCGCGAGCGCAAACTGGCGGCCTACCCTTCGAACGCGCAGGCCCTGCTCGTCGAAGTCGCCGACCCCGCTCGGCTAACGGCGGCTGAACGAGCCGCTCTGCTCGAACGCTGCGCGCGCGCCAACATGGCCGTGTACGCGGCGCCGGCGCGCGCGCACGGCGCGCAGGACGCGCTGCGCGCGATCGCCGCCCAGCTCGGTCTGCAAACGCTCGACATCAACTATCTCGCCGACGACGACGGCATCACGCCGCTGGCGGTCGCCGCCAGCGGCACGCGAACGCAGTACATCCCGTACACCGACCGCGCGATCCGCTGGCACACCGACGGCTACTACAACCCGCCCGAACGAACGATCCGCGCGATGCTTCTGCATTGCGTGCAGCGCGCCGAAGAAGGCGGCGAAAACCGCGTACTCGACCACGAACTGGCCTACATCGCGCTGCGCGACGAAAACCCGGAGCACATCCGCGCGCTGATACGGCCGGGCGCGATGACGATTCCCGCGCGCGCCGAGGAAGGCGAAGTCGAGCGCGGCGACCAGACCGGCCCCGTTTTCTCGATCGACCCCGACGGCCACCTGCACATGCGCTACACCGCGCGCACGCGCAGCATCGCATGGGAGGACGAACCGTCGGTGCACGCCGCCGCCGCCGCGCTCGCGCGCGTGCTGGAGACGGATCCGCACGTGCTCCGCATCCGGCTCGAGCCCGGCATGGGGCTGGTCTGCAACAATGTGCTGCACGACCGCGCCGCGTTCACGGATTCGGCGCAGCACCGCCGGCTGATCCTGCGCGCGCGCTACTACGAGCGCATCGCCGACCCCGCGTAGCGATCGCTGCGGGTTCGCGGAACGTCGCAAGTATCTCGACCCTTTGATCGAGGGCGACGGGTTTCAGCGACGTCCCGCGCGCTCGGTTCCTCCGAGAAACTGGCGACGCTGAACCTCGCTCCGGCGCCTGCCCGCGCGCGGTCACTCCGGCACGACGGCCCACGCCATTCCGAGCCGAAGCGCGTTGTCGCTCCGGCGCAGAGCCCATCGTCCTTCCGGCCCAAAGCCCGTCGTCATTCCGGCCAAAGGCCCGTTCTCGCTCCGAGCCAAAGTTCTCCGTCACTTCGAGCCCAATTCCCCGTCATTCCGAGCAAACGCGAGAAATCTCAGCCGTCCGCCACGCCGAGATCCCTCGCTGCGCTCGGGATGACGGGGTGGAAGCACGGGATGACGGGGTGGAAGCACGGGATGACGGGGTGAAAGCACGGGATGACGGGGTGAAAGCACGGGATGACGGGGTGGAAGCACGGGATGACGGGGTGAAAGCACGGGATGACGGGGTGAAAGCACGGGATGACGGGGTGAAAGCACGGGATGACGGGGTGGAAGCACGGGATGACGGGGTGGCACTGCGCGCGGCACCGGCGGCGCTCTGGGTGGTTGCGTCAGCGCATGGGTCGGCGGCGGCGTGGCTTTCCGGGCCTGCGCCTCGCGTGCGCGCTAGACGACCCGGCCGATCGCGAATTCACCCGACGGGTGAGCGCAGTCGAAGCCGCACACCTCGGTCGCACAACGCACCTGCGCGAAACCGCATCGGTGGACTGCCGGATTCAGGCTCATCGACCATGCCCCGTTTGTCCAAAGGACGCGCGCCTTCACTACGGCGCGCAAGCGCTCGATCCCTAATCCGACTTCGCGGAGCGCGCACGAACGAGAGCGACCGGCGCTTGCGCAGCGCGGCGACGATTTTGGTTGACGGCCATTAATTTACTTCTAAACTATTCCGCCATCGCCAAGCGTGGAGCGTCGATGCGCATCCTGTCGATCGGCGGCGGCCCCGCCGGCCTGTATTTCGCGCTGCTGGCCAAACGCGCCGATCCGCGCCGCGCGATCCGCGTGATCGAGCGCAATCGGCCGTACGACACCTTCGGCTGGGGCGTGGTCTTCTCCGACCAGACGCTCGGCAACCTGGAGGCGGCCGATCCGGAGTCCGCGCGCGAGATCGTCGGCGCCTTCAACCACTGGGACGACATCGACGTCCACTTCAAAGGCCGCACGATCACCTCCGGCGGGCACGGATTCTGCGGCATCGGCCGCAAGCGGCTGCTGAACATCCTGCAGCGACGCTGCGAGGCGCTCGGCGTCGAACTGGTCTTCGAAAACGACGTGACCGACGACCAGCAGGCGGCGCGCGAGTTCGGCGCCGACCTCGTGATCGCCGCCGACGGCATCAACAGCCGCGTCCGCACGCGCTACGCCGAGACGTTCCGCCCCGACATCGACACGCGCCGCTGCCGCTTCGTCTGGCTCGGCACGAAGAAACTGTTTTCCGCGTTCACCTTCGCTTTCGAAAAGACCGAACACGGCTGGTTCCAGGCGCACGCCTACCAGTACGACGGCGACACCTCGACCTTCATCGTCGAAACGCCCGAGGAAAACTGGCTGCGCGCCGGCATCGACCGCATGTCGCAGGAAGAAGGCATCGCCTTGTGCGAGCGTTTGTTCGCCAAGTACCTCGACGGCCACAAGCTGATGAGCAACGCCGCGCACCTGCGCGGCTCCGCGATCTGGATCCGCTTTCCGCGCGTCATCTGCGCGAGCTGGATTCACTGGAACACGCTCGACGGTCGGCGCGTGCCGGTCGTGCTGCTCGGCGATGCCGCGCACACCGCGCACTTTTCGGTCGGCTCGGGCACCAAGCTCGCGTTCGAGGACGGCATCGCGCTGGCGCGCGCGCTCGCCGCGCAGCCGGACGATGTGGCCGCTGCGCTCGCGCGCTACGAAGCCGAGCGCAGCGTCGAGGTGCTGAAGATCCAGAACGCCGCGCGCAACTCGACCGAATGGTTCGAGAACGTCGAGCGCTACACCGCGTTCGAAGCCGAGCAGTTTGCCTACAGCCTGCTGACCCGCAGCCAGCGCATCTCGCACGAGAACCTGCGTCTGCGCGACCGCGCCTTCGTCGAGCGCATCGAAGGCTGGTTTGCGCGGCAAACCGGCCTGCCCGAACGCGCGCTGCCGCCGATGTTCACACCGTTTGCGCTGCGCGGACTGCGGCTTAAGAACCGCGTGGTCGTCTCGCCGATGGCGCAGTACTCGTGCGTCGACGGCACACCCGACGATTACTACCTCGTCCACCTCGGCAGCCGCGCGCACGGCGGCGCGGGGCTCGTGTTCACCGAGATGGTGTGCGTCAGCGCCGACGCCCGCATCTCGCCCGGGTGCGCCGGGATGTACCGCGACGCACATCGCCCCGCCTGGAAGCGCATCGTCGACTACGTGCATGCGCGCACGTCGGCGAAGATCGCGCTTCAGCTCGGCCACGCAGGGCCGAAGGGATCGACGCAGCGCGGCTGGGAAGAAGCCGACGAGCCTCTGCCCAAAGCGGGCGACCCGGCGACCGGCGAGCGCAACTGGCCGCTGATCGCGCCTTCAGCGATCGCCTACGGCCCGCGCAACCAGGTGCCGCGCGCGATGACGCGCGCCGACATGGAGCGCGTCAAGGCGGACTTCGTGCGCGCCGCGCAGTGGGGCAGCGAATGCGGTTTTGACTGGCTCGAGCTGCACTGCGCGCACGGCTACCTGCTGTCGGCCTTCATCTGCCCGCTGACGAACAGGCGAACCGACGAATACGGCGGTTCGCTCGAAAACCGCTGCCGCTATCCGCTCGAAGTCTTCCGCGCGCTGCGCGCGGTATGGCCGCAGGACAAGCCGATGTCGGTGCGCATCTCCGCGCACGACTGGGCGCCGGGCGGCAATACGCCGGATGACGCGGTCGTGATCGCGCGACTGTTCAAGGACGCCGGCGCCGATCTGATCGACGTGTCCTCCGGCCAGACGACGCGCGACGCCAAGCCCGTCTACGGCCGCATGTACCAGACGCCGTTCGCCGACCGCATCCGCAACGAGGTCGGCATCGCGACGATGGCGGTCGGCGCGATCTTCGAGCCCGACCACGTCAACTCGATCATCATGGCCGGCCGCGCGGATCTGGCCGCGATCGCGCGCCCGCATCTGGCGGATCCATACTGGACGCTGCACGCCGCCGCCCAGTTGGGCTCTACGGAGGTCGAATGGCCGGTGCAGTACCTGACCGGCAAGGCGCAGCTCGAGCGCAACCTCGCGCGCGCCGCACAGATGGCCGCCGAGCGGCCCGAGGCGAACGGATGAACCGCGCAGCCCGGCTCGCGGCGCTGCCGGTCGACCGCGAGGCGCGCGCCTCGGAGGACCACCACGATGCGCTGCGGCTGTGGCTGCGCCTGCTGACCTGCACGATGCTGATCGAGGGCGAAATCCGCGCGCGGCTGCGCGCGCGCTTCGCGATCACGCTGCCGCGCTTCGACCTGATGGCGCAGCTCGAACGCAATCCGCAGGGGCTGCGCATGAGCGAGCTGTCGCGCCGGCTGATGGTCACCGGCGGCAACGTGACCGGACTCACCGATCAGCTTGTCGCCGAAGGCCTGGTCGAGCGCCAGCCGGTGCCGACCGACCGCCGCGCCTTCACCGTGCGGCTGACCCGCGCAGGCAAGCGCGCGTTCGACCGCATGGCCGCCGAGCACGAGGCCTGGATCGTCGAGCTGCTCGGTGGGCTTTCCGCGAGCGAACGCGGTCGGCTGCACGCGCTGCTCGGCCGGCTAAAGAAATCGGTCCGCGCGCACGCGCAGACGAAGGAGGATTGACCGTGCAACCCCGCCCGTACCGCGATTACGCCGCGCAGCACTTTCTGTGGAGCGTGCGCGAGCGTGTGGCCACGGTGACCCTGAATCGGCCAGAACGCAAGAACCCGCTGACCTTCGAGTCCTACGGCGAGCTGCGCGACCTGTTCCGCGGCCTCGTGTACGCCGGCGACGTCAAGGCGGTCGTGCTGACCGGCGCCGGCGGCAACTTCTGCTCCGGCGGCGACGTGCACGAGATCATCGGCCCGCTGACGAAGATGTCCGCCCCCGAGCTGCTCGCGTTCACGCGCATGACCGGCGATGTCGTCCGCGCGATGCGCGCCTGCCCGCAACCGCTGATCGCAGCGGTCGACGGCGTGTGCGCGGGCGCCGGCGCGTTGCTCGCGCTGGCTTCCGACATCCGCATCGGCACGCCGCGCGCGAAGACGGCGTTCCTGTTCACGCGCGTCGGACTGGCCGGCGCCGACATGGGCGCCTGCGCGCTGCTGCCGCGGATGATCGGCCAGGGCCGCGCGACCGAGCTGCTGCTGACGGGCCGCGCGATGAGCGCCGACGAAGCACTCGCCTGGGGTTTCTTCAACCGCGTCGTCGACGAAGGCGCGCTGCTGGTCGAAGCGACGCAGCTTGCCCAGCAGTTGGCGAGCGGCCCCACCTTCGCGCACGGCATCACCAAGACGATGCTCAACCAGGAATGGAGCATGTCGCTCGAACAGGCGATCGAGTCGGAGGCGCAGGCGCAGGCGATTTGCATGCAGACCGGCGACTTCAAGCGCGCGTTCGATGCCTTTGTCGAGAGGCAGACGCCGCGGTTCGAGGGGAATTGAGTCGTGACCGAGCGCGACCACCTCGACTGGCCCTTCTTCGACGCCGCCCACCGCGCGCTCGCGCGCGAGGCGGACGCGTGGGCGCGGGCGAGCCTGCAAGGCAGCGCGCACGAAGATGTCGACGCTGCCTGCCGCCAACTCGTCCGCGCGCTCGGCGACGGGGGTCTGCTGCGCTGGTGCGTACCGGCCGAGTGCGGCGGCGCGCTGCCCCGCCTCGATTCCCGCGCGTTGTGCCTGCTGCGCGAGACGCTCGCGTATCACGACGCGCTCGCCGACTTCGCGTTCGCGATGCAGGGGCTGGGGTCGGGTGCGATCACGCTGGCCGGCACGCGCGAGCAGCAACAGGCGATCCTGCCGCGCGTGGCGCGCGGAGAGGTGATCATGGCCTTCGCGTTGTCCGAGCCGCAGGCCGGCTCGGATGTCGGCGCGATGCGTTGTTCCGCGCGGCGCGACGGCGCGCACTGGGTGCTGGCAGGCGAAAAGACCTGGATCTCCAACGGCGGCATTGCCGACGTCTACACGGTCTTCGCCCGGACCGATCCCGCGTCGACCGGCGCACGCGGCATCAGCGCGTTCATCGTGCCGGCGGACGCGCCTGGGCTGCGCATCGCCGAGCGCATCGAGGTGATCGCGCCGCATCCGCTCGCGCGGCTCGCGTTCGACGACTGCCTCATTCCCGCCGCCAACCTGCTCGGCGAGGAAGGCGCGGGTTTCAAGCTCGCGATGGCCACGCTCGACATCTTTCGCGCCTCGGTCGCCGCCGCCGCGCTCGGCATGGCGCGCCGCGCGTTCGCCGAAGCGCTCGCCTTCGCGCGCACGCGCACGATGTTCGGCGCCACCCTCGCCGACCTGCAGACGACGCAGGCCAAGCTCGCCGACATGGCCGCCGCGATCGACGCCGCCGCCCTGCTCACCTACCGCGCCGCGTGGACGCGCGACGTTCAACAGCGCCGCACCACGCGCGAATCCGCGATGGCCAAGATGAGCGCGACCGAGTCGGCGCAGCAGGTGATCGACGCGGCCGTGCAGCTGTTTGGCGGCCGCGGCGTGCGGCGCGGCGAGATCGTCGAACGCCTGTACCGCGAGATTCGCGCGCTGCGCATCTACGAGGGCGCCACCGAAGTGCAGAAGCTCGTCATCGCCCGCGAACTGCTTACCGAGCGTTTCAGGAACGAATGACATACGGAACGCTCAGCCTCCTCACCCCCGCCCCTCTCCCTCCAGGCGAGAGGTGGGTTTTGAGCCGCCCGTGGTCGAGGACCTCGGGCGGATTGCGAAGAGCCTGACCGCCATGACCTACACCGCCCACGTCGACACCTTCGCCCGCGACAACCTGCCGCCGCGCGCGCAATGGCCGAACTTCCTGTTCGAATTGCCCGAGCTGCAGTATCCGCAACGCATGAACTGCGCGACCGAGTTGCTCGACCGCGCGCTCGAGCGCGGCTGGGGCGAGCGCCGCGCGATCCTCGCCCCGGGCGGTTTCGTCTGGACCTACCGGCAGTTGCGCGACGAAGCCAATCGCATCGCGCGCGTACTGGTCGAAGACCTCGGGCTCGTTCCCGGCAACCGCGTGCTGCTGCGCGGGCCCAACAGTCCGCTGATGGCGGCGTGCTGGTTCGCGGTGATGAAGGCCGGCGGCATCGCGGTCGGCACGATGCCGCTGCTGCGCGCGGCCGAGCTGACCAAGATCGTGACGAAAGCGAACGTCTCACACGCGCTGTGCGACGCGCGGCTCGCCGACGAGCTGGCGAAAGCGCGCCCGAGCTGTCCGAGCCTGAAGACGGTCGCGCTGTTCCAGACCGATGCCGCCGACGGCATCGAGGTGCTGGCTGCGCGCAAGCCGGTCGACTTTGCCGACGTTTCCACCGCCGCCGAAGATACCGCGCTGATCGCGTTCACGTCGGGCACGACCGGCGAGCCGAAGGGCACGATGCACTTCCACCGCGACGTGATCGCCGTGTGCGACTGCTTTCCGAAATCGACGCTGCGCGCGCTGCCGGACGATCTGTTTACCGGCAGCCCGCCGCTGGCGTTCACCTTCGGGCTGGGCGGGTTGCTGCTATTTCCGCTGCGCATCGGTGCGGCCACGCTGCTGCTGGAAAAAGCCTCGCCCGACGCGCTGCCCGCGGCGATCGCGCAGCATCGCGCGACTGTGCTGTTCACCGCGCCGACCTCGTACCGGGCGCTGGCGCTGCAGGCGAGTCGCGCCGATTTCGCGAGCCTGCGCAAGTGCGTCTCCGCCGGCGAAGCGCTGCCGGCGGCTACGCGCGCGCTGTGGCGCGAAGCGACCGGTATCGAGATCATCGATGGCATCGGCTCGACCGAGATGCTGCACATCTTTATCTCGCACGACGAGGCGAACGCGAAACCCGGTGCGACCGGCAAGCCGATCCCGGGCTATCGCGCCTGCGTGATGGACGACGAAGGCCGGCCGCTCGCACCCGGTCAGGTCGGCAAGCTGGCGGTGATGGGGCCGACCGGCTGCCGCTATCTCGCCGATCCGCGCCAGGCGAACTACGTGCGCGACGGCTGGAACTACACCGGCGACGCCTACCTCGTCGACGAGCACGGCTACTTCGTCTACCAGGCGCGCACCGATGACATGATCGTCTCGGCCGGCTACAACATCGCCGGGCCAGAGGTCGAAGCCGCGCTGCTCGCGCATCCGGCGGTGGCCGAATGCGGCGTGGTCGCCTCGCCCGACGAGGAGCGCGGCACGATCGTCAAGGCCTTCGTCGTGCTCAAGCCCGGCAACGACCCGGGCGAGGCGCTCGTCCGGGCGCTGCAGGAGCACGTCAAGTCGCAGATCGCGCCTTACAAGTACCCGCGCGCGGTCGAGTTCGTGGCGAGCCTGCCGCGCACCGAGACCGGCAAGCTGCAGCGCTTCGCGCTTCGTCAGCTCGAACAGCAGCGCGCGCAGCAACGTTCGGGCGGTGCCGCATGAGCGCCCTTGGGCCGGCTCAGGACGGCACTCCCCCGCTGGCGCAGGACGGCGCCGTTGGACAGACTCGGAACGGCAACCTTTCACCGGCTCAGGGCGGCATCTGGCAGACGCAGCGCACGGTGCGCTTCGCGCACTGCGACCCGGCGGGCATCGTGTTCTATCCGCGCTTCTTCGAGATCGCGCACGAAGCCAAGGAGGAATGGTTCCGCGCCGTCGTCGGCGTGCCATTTCAGGAGTACGTCGGCTCGCAGGGCCGCGGCCTGCCGATCGTTCGGCTGGAAGCCGACTTCCTCGCCGCCTCGCGCCACGGCGACGAGCTTGACGTCGCGATCACCGTCGCGCAGCTCGGCCGCAGCTCGCTGCACCTGCACTACGCGTTGAGCTGCGCCGGCGAGCCGCGCGTGTCCATCCGCACGGTGATCGTGCAGACCGACCTGCGCACGGGACGACCCGTGCCGATCGACGGCGAACTGCGCGCGCGTATCGAGGCGGTGCGCGCACGCGCGCAAACGGCCGACACCGGTGCGCCGCGATGAAGATCCTGCAGCCGCCCGGCTGGGCGCAGCCGAAGGGTTACGCGAACGGCATTGCTGCGCGCGGCACGCTAGTGTTCATCGGCGGTCAAGTCGGCTGGAACGCCGCGCAGCAGTTCGACAGCGATGACTTCGTCGCGCAGGCCGCGCAGGCGTTGCGCAACGTCGTCGCCGTGCTCGCGCAGGCCGGCGGCCGGCCCGAGCACATCGCACGCATGACCTGGTATGTGCTCGACAAGCGTGAATACGTCGCGAACTGGCGCGCGCTCGGCGCGGCCTACCGCGAGATCATCGGCCGCCACTATCCGGCGATGACCGCCGTCGAAGTCGGCGCGCTGATCGAAGATCGCGCCCGCGTCGAGATCGAAGCGACTGCGGTGATCCCCGACTGAGAAGCTGTGAAGATTTCGTCGCGAGCGGGCCGCTGGCTAGGCGCACGGAGCACAGGGCCGAGACATATCCAACCGGATAGGCGAGGCCCGAGCACCGCGCAACGACGCCAGCGGACCGCGCAGCAGAAAGATTCACAGCTTCTGAGCGCGGGCCGGCGCCGCGTCGACCGCTGCGCGAACGCGCTCGCAGCGACCGCCGGGTCGCAGCGGGCGCAGCGCGTGCAAACATGCGCTCGCAGCACGCGCGGGCGGCGAGCGAGGGTGCAGC
>JBBIJJ010000013.1:0-35981 GCA_037446035.1 Burkholderiales bacterium | reverse complement strand
GGGCTGGTGGGCCCCCTGGGAGTCGAACCCAGCACCAACGGATTATGAGTCCGCTGCTCTAACCAGGCATGAGCTAGAGGCCCGTTGTAAGCGAGGTTATTCAAGGAAGCTCTTCAACTTGTCGGAACGGCTCGGGTGCCGCAGCTTGCGCAGGGCCTTCGCTTCGATCTGGCGGATGCGCTCGCGCGTGACGTCGAATTGCTTGCCGACCTCTTCCAGCGTGTGGTCGGTCGACATCTCGATGCCAAAGCGCATGCGCAGCACCTTGGCTTCGCGCGGCGTCAGCGAGTCGAGCACGTCCTTCGTGACATCGGCCAGGCTGTTGTACTGGGCGGCGTCGACCGGTGCAACGGTCGACGTGTCCTCGATGAAGTCGCCGAGATGCGAATCGTCGTCGTCGCCGATCGGCGTCTCCATGCTGATCGGCTCCTTGGCGATCTTCAGGATCTTGCGGATCTTGTCCTCGGGCATCTCCATCTTTTGCGCCAGCGTGGCCGGATCCGGCTCCTGCCCGGTCTCCTGCAGGATCTGGCGGCTGATCCGGTTCATCTTGTTGATCGTCTCGATCATGTGCACCGGAATGCGGATCGTGCGCGCCTGGTCGGCGATCGAGCGGGTGATCGCCTGGCGGATCCACCAGGTCGCGTAAGTCGAGAATTTGTAGCCGCGGCGGTATTCGAACTTGTCGACCGCCTTCATCAGGCCGATGTTGCCCTCCTGGATCAGATCCAGGAACTGCAGTCCGCGGTTGGTGTACTTCTTGGCAATCGAGATCACCAGCCGCAAGTTGGCCTCGGTCATTTCGCGCTTGGCCTTGCGCGCCTTGGCCTCGCCGGTGGCCATCTGCTTGTACACCTCGCGCAGATCCTTCAGCGGCAGCACGACGCGCTTCTGCAGGTCACTCAACTTGCCCTGCAGCTCATGCACGGCCGGCAGGTTGCGCTTGAGCACCTCGGAATACGGATGGCCGCCTTCGGCCTCGCGCGTGACCCAGCGCGCGTTGGTCTCCGCACCGGGGAAATGCTTCAGGAAGTGCGGACGCGGCATACCGCACTTGTTGACCATGATCTCGTAGATCTGCTTCTCCAGGCTGCGCACCTCCTCAACCTGCGCGCGCAGCGTGTCGCACAGGCGTTCGACCATCTTGGCCGTGAAGCGCAGCGTCATCAGCTCCTCTTGGATCTTGTGCTGCGCCTTGACGTAGCCGGGCGACTTGTAGCCCTCCTTCTCGAAGGCCACGCGCATCTTCTCGAACAGCTTCGCGACGTGGTCGAACTTCTCCAGTGCGCGCGCCTTCAGCTCCTCGAGCTGCGCGGCCGTCATACCGGAGGCACCGATGTCGGCGTTCTCTTCGGTCTCGTCCTCTTCGTCGTCGCCGGACGACGCGCCGCCGCGTGCGCTCGGGAAGTCCTCGGCGGCCGGGTCGACCAGACCGTCGACGACCTCGTCGATCGGCAGATCGCCGGCGCGGATCTTCTCCGCGTGCTCCAGGATCTGGGCGATCGTCGTCGGACACGCCGAGATCGCCATCACCATGTGCTTCAAGCCGTCCTCGATGCGCTTGGCGATCTCGATTTCGCCTTCGCGGGTGAGCAGCTCCACCGACCCCATCTCGCGCATGTACATGCGCACCGGATCGGTCGTGCGGCCAAACTCGGCGTCGACCGTCGACAACGCGGCTTCGGCTTCCTCCTCGGCGTCCTCGTCGGTGGTGGCCGCCGGGACGTTTTCGTTCATCAGCAGCGTCTCGGCGTCGGGCGCCTGGTCGAAGACCTGAATGCCCATGTCGCCGAACGTGCTGATGATCGAGTCGATTGCCTCCGCGTCGACCAGGTTGTCCGGCAGGTGGTCGTTGATCTCGGAATACGTAAGGAAGCCGCGCTCCTTGCCGAGCTTGATCAGCGCCTTCAACTTGTTGCGGCGGGCCTCAAGGTCTTCTTCGGTGCCGTGATAGCTGCGCTCGAGCGCCTCTTTCAGCGCCTTTTCTTTCGCGCGGCGATCCTTGGCGCGCTGCTTGGCGCTCAACTTCTCGACGATCTGCACGCTCGGGTCGACGACGTCGTCGCCGGCCTCGGGCACCGCGTCCACACCGCTTTCGCCGCCGACCGGCTCATCGCCTTGCTTGGGTTTGCGGCCGGGCCGCCCCTTGGCGACGGGTGCCGTCACGGCCGCGCGCCCCTTGGCGCCTGCCGCCGGGGCAACGGGTTTCGCGTCCTTGGCCTTCGGTTCGTCTCCGCTGCCTTTCTTGGCGGCCATGCGTTCGATCAGCGCCGCCTTGGTTTGCGCTTTTTTCAATTCGACCTTCTTCGCTTCGGGCTTGCCTTGGGATCGCTTCTCGGCGCGACCGGACGCAGGTTTGCCCCTGGCGAGCTTCGTCGCCGCCGACTTGCCGGATGCTCCCGACTTTTTCGTCACCATCGATTCACCTGTGTTCGTCGCCGTCTATTCGTTGACCGGTCAACCCGCCGCCACTCGTGCCGTTCACCGGATTTCGTCCAGCCGGGGCGGTCGCGGACGTTCGACCCCGACTGCGCGCGTGCACTTGCACCGGTAAATGGGGGCGCACATCGCTTGCGCAATTACCTGCACAGCCGCCACCGGGGAACCGCCGCGCCACGACTCGATCGGCGCCGAACTTCACGCCCGTACGCGAAGGGTGCGCGACGCCCCGGTCGCGCCGCGCCGACAGGAGACGTCCGCCCGGCCCCACGCGCAGGTAAGACAGCCAGTCGGTCAAGTACGCTGATCAGATCGACGGATTTCAAGCGGCACCTCCGGGCCACGCTCAGACGGCGCTCGCCCGAAACCGTTCACGGCGGCTCAACAAACGAGAAATTCTAGCAGAGCGACTCGGAAAATCCAGGAAATTCAGCCCCTTGCGACCGATGGCGCGGCCCGCTCTGTTGGTCAGGTCGCCCCCGCGCGGCGCGGTACCTCCTTCAGACGCACCCGCCGCTCGGAGAGTTCGCGAATGCGCTCCCTGGACTCCGCTGTCAGCGGCTCGCGCACCAGCAGGGCCAGTTCGTCCTCCACCCGCCGCAGCTCGAGCGTCGCAAACCCGGCGCGCAGGTCTTCCCGCGCCGCCGACGCGTCGCCTTCGAGCAGCAGGTCGCGCCGCGAAATCGCGCGATAAGTGTCCGCGAACTCGCTGTCGGCCAAGGCCTCGAGTAGCGCCCCTTGGCTCGTGCTGCCGGCCAGCGTAGCCGTGCGCCAGATCTCCGCGATCTGGCGATCGACGGCCTGCTCGGCGCCGGCGAACTCGGCGGCGATCTGTGCGTTGAACTCGCGCGCCAGCTCGGGAAAGGCCAACAAGTGCTGCAGGATGCGGGCCTTTAGATCCTCGACTTCGGCACCGCTTCGTGCAGGAGCAGCCGGTCGCCGGACTTCGGGCAACCGTCGCCATGGCTTCAGGCCGAACAGCGACTCGAGGTCGGCCGCCGGCGCTCTGGCGGCGTCGGCCAGTTCGCGGACCAACTGCATGCGCAGCGCCGCCGGCGGCATCGACGCCAGCAGCGGCTTGGCCAGTGCAACGAGCGCAGCCCGGTCCTCGGCCCGTTCGAGATCCTTGCCCTCGGCAAGGCTGTCGACGAACCAGCGTGACAGCGGCAGCGCGCGTGCGAGCTGGCCCTCGAATGCAGCGGCGCCGCCCGAGCGGATCAGGCTGTCCGGGTCCTCACCTTCCGGCAGCAACACGAAGTTCGCACGTTTGGTGTCGGCGATCACGGGCAGCGTGGCCTCGAGTGCGCGCCGCGCCGCCTTGCGACCGGCGGCGTCGCCGTCGAACGCGAAGATCACCTGATCGGTCAGGCGCAGCAGCAAACCGACGTGCTGCGCGGTGATCGCGGTGCCCAGCGCGGCGACGCACTCCTCGAAGCCCGCCTGCGCGAGCTGGATCACGTCCATGTAGCCCTCGCAGACGATGACTCGCTGGCGCCGCCGGATCGCCTCCTGCGCCTCGAACAGGCCGTAGAGCTCCTGCCCCTTGTGAAACACGGGCGTCTCGGGCGAATTGAGGTACTTCGGCTCGCCGCCATCGAGCACGCGCGCCCCGAAGCCAATCACCGCACCGCGTCGGTTGCGGATCGGGAACATCACGCGGCCGCGAAAGCGGTCGTAGCGCCTACCCTCGTCGCCGACGATCACCAGGCCGGCTTCGACGAGCTTCGGATCCTCGTAGTTGTCGAACGCCTCCCGCAGCGGCTGCCACGCATCGGGCGAGTAGCCGAGCGCGAAGCGCGCCGCGGTCTGCCCGGTGAGTCCGCGCCGCTTCAGATATTCGATCGCGGCAGGCGTGTCCCTGAGCTTGCGGCGGTAGTAGTCGCAGGCGCGCCGCAGTACTTCGGTGAGCCCGCGGCTGCGCGTTGCGCCGTCGTGATCGCGCGTGCCGTCTTCGGGCACCTGCATGCCGACCTGCTGTGCGAGTTCGCGGATCGCCTCGACATAGGCGAGACCGCGGTGGTCCATCAGAAAGCCGATGGCACTGCCGTGCGCGCCGCAGCCGAAGCAGTGGAAGAACTGCTTGGAAGGGCTGACGGTGAACGAGGGGGTCTTTTCGCCGTGGAAAGGACACAGGCCGACGTAGTTCTGACCGGCCTTTTTCAGCGCAACGTAACGACCGATCAGGTCGACGATGTCGACGCGTGCGAGAAGATCCTGGATGAAGCCCTGGGGAATCACGGACGCATTATCCGCGCCCGCGCAGCGCGGATCAGCCGCCGAGCTTGCGTTTGACGAGCGCCGAGACCTTGCCCATGTCGGCGCGGCCGACGATGCGCGGCTTGAGCAGGCCCATGACCTTGCCCATCGCCTGCGGGCCGCTCGCACCGGCCTCGGCGATCGCGCTGTCGACAGCAGCGGCGAGCTCCGCCTCGGACAGCGGCTGCGGCAAGTAGCCGGCTAGCAGGTCCAGCTCGGCCTTTTCCTTGTCCACGAGATCGGTGCGACCGGCCTTGGCAAACTGCTCGATCGAGTCGCGTCGCTGCTTGATCAGCTTCTCGACGATGGCGGTGACCGCCGCGTCATCGGCAACGATGCGCTCGTCGACTTCCTTCTGCTTGATCGCCGCCAGCAGCATGCGGATGGCCGACAGACGCGCCGCATCCCTGGCGCGCAGCGCCGATTTCATGTCTTCGTTGATGCGGTCTTTCAGGCTCATGGAAGCGAAAGCGCGCCCGAAGGCGCGCTGTCAGTCAGAGTGCCGGCAGGAATCCGAGGCTAGTACAGCTTTTTCGGCAGCATCTGGCTGCGCAGGCGCTTGAAGTGGCGCTTGATGGCCGCCGACTTCTTGCGCTTGCGCTCGGCGGTCGGCTTCTCATAGAACTCGCGCGCGCGCAGCTCGGTCAGCAGACCGCTTTTTTCGATCGTGCGCTTGAAGCGACGCAAGGCGACTTCGAAGGGCTCGTTTTCCTTGACGCGAATCGTGGGCATGAAATTCCTGACGGTGCCGGCGGAAAGGCGGGCATTTTACCCGCACTCGCAGCGCAGCGCAAAGCCGCATCGACCCCCGCGCCAGGCACTGGCGGCGTCGGCAAGCCCGCGGCGGCAGATGCCCACGGCAGCTTAGACTCGCCGCCCATGCTGATCCTCGGCATCGAAACCTCGTGCGACGAGACCGGTCTGGCGCTGTACGACAGCGACGCCGGCCTGCTGGCGCACCGTGTGCACTCGCAGGTCGACATGCATCGCGCGTATGGCGGCGTGGTGCCCGAGCTGGCCTCGCGCGACCACGTCCGCCGCGTGCTGCCGCTACTGGAAGACGTCCTGGCCGCGACCGAACGTTCGCGTTCGGACATCGACGCGATCGCCGTCACCGAGGGGCCTGGCCTGGCCGGTGCGCTGCTGGTCGGGGCCGGGCTGGCGCACGCGCTCGGCTACGCGCTCGGACGGCCCGTGGTCGGTGTCCACCATCTGGAAGGACACCTGCTGTCGCCGCTGCTCGCCCGGCCTGCGCCGAGCTTTCCGTTCGTCGCGCTGCTGGTCTCGGGCGGGCACACGCAGCTGATGCGGGTCGGCGGCGTCGGCGACTACGAACTGCTTGGCGAAACCCTCGACGATGCGGCTGGCGAAGCGTTCGACAAGACCGCGCAACTGCTCGGCCTCGGTTACCCGGGCGGGCCGGCGGTTTCGCGTCTCGCCGAGTTCGGCGTCGAAGGCGCGTATCACCTGCCGCGGCCGATGCTCAACAGCGGCGACCTGAATTTCAGCTTCAGCGGGCTGAAGACGGCGGTGCTGACCGCGGTGCGACACGCCGGCAACCTGTGCGAGCAGGTGCGCGCCGACATCGCCCGCGCCTTCGTCGCCGCCGCGGTCGACGTGCTCGCGACCAAGGCGATGGCAGCGCTCGATCGCACCGGCCTGGATACGCTGGTGGTCGCCGGCGGCGTCGGCGCCAATGCGCAACTGCGCGAACGTCTGCGGGCCGACGCCGGGCGGCGCGGCGTGCGGCTGTACTTTCCTCCGGCGGACGTGTGCACCGACAACGGCGCGATGATCGCGCTGACCGGATGGGCCAGGTTGCAGGCGGGCGCCGGCTCGCGCAGCGCCGCCTTCAGCGTGCGGCCGCGCTGGCCGCTCGGCGCGCGAGCGCCGACGCCATGAATCGATCCGCGGCGCGGCGCAGTCTCGCGCCTTTGCGCGGCGACTTCGCCTCAAGTCGGCTGCGCCGCAGCGCGCGCGCCGAACGTGTTGTCGTGGCGCGTCGATCGACGCGTCGTGCGGCGGCGTGCGACTGCGTGCAGCCGGTCAGCGGCCGGCTGGCAAGGCGAAGTCTCGTCACGCCTTCTCAGACTCATAAATGAGTCAGAAGCCGTGAACCTCTCTGCTGCGCAGTCCGCTGGCGTCGCTGCACGGTGTTGGCTGCGGCCGCCCGCCAGCGGCGGGCTCAACGTGCGCTGCGCGCACGTTGGCCTGCGCCGCAAGGCTGCCGCCTTGTCGGGCCTCGCCGATCCGCTGGATACGCCTCGGCCCTGCCGCTGCGTGCGCCCAGCCAGCGGCCCGCTCGCGACGGGATCTTCACCGCTTCTCAGTGCCGCGCGCCCGGGGCAGCATTCGCCTTTCCGCCGATCTTGCGCTCCTTGCCGGCCATCAGATTGGCGATGTTCTGCTTGTGTCTGAACACCAGCAATACGCTCATTGCCGCAAGCGCGACCAGCAGCGCATCGAAGCCGGACGCGAAAGCGTGAAACAGCGGCGTCATCGCCGCCGCCAGGATCGACGCCAAAGACGAGTAGCGGAAGAACGCCGCGATCAGCAGCCAGACGACGCACGCGGCCAACCCAAGCCACGGGTTGAGGGCGAGCACGACGCCGAGAAAGGTCGCCACCCCCTTGCCGCCTCGGAAGCGGAAGAACAGCGGGTACAGATGGCCGACGAAAGCGGCGAACCCCGTCAGCGCGACGCCGAACTCATCGACGCCGAAGGGCGCGCCGTAGCGCCCCGCCAGCCACACGGCGACCGCCCCTTTGGCCGCATCGCCGATGAGCGTCAGCGCGGCCGCCACCTTGCTGCCGCTGCGCAGGACATTGGTCGCCCCCGGGTTCTTCGATCCGTACGAGCGCGGATCGGCCAGCCCCATGAAGCGGCTGACGACGACCGCAAACGAGATCGATCCGAGCAGGTAGCCGCACGCGGCAGCGACGAGGTCAGCGATCCAGTCCATGCCTCCCCCTAGTTGGGCAGTGCGCAGTCGACGGCAGTCGCGCCAAGCGCGGCGGTCAGTACCGCCGGGTCGATGCCGACGAGATAGCCGCGCCGCCCGCCATTGATCAGGATGCGCGGCAGCGCGAGCACGCTGCGTTCGACGAACACGGGCAGCGCCTTGCGGGTGCCGAAAGGCGACGTGCCACCGACCAGATACCCCGTGTGGCGCTGAACGACGTCGGCTGCGCAGGGCTCGATGCGCTTGCGACCGACTTGGCGCGCCAGGTTCTTGGTCGACACCTTGCGGTCGCCGTGCATCAGCACGATCAGCGGATTGCCAGCGTCGTCCTCCATGACCAGCGTCTTGACGATCTCGTGCTCGGGGACGCCGAGTGCGCGCGCCGACTCAGCCGTGCCGCCGTGCTCGACGTACTCGTATACGTGTTCGGTGAAGCCGATGCCGTGGCGCTTGAGCCACTGGGTGGCGGGGGTTTCGGCAACGTGCGGCTGCTTCGCCATGGCGGCGCAGTGTAACGGCGCCACGGGCGGTCAGCCGCGCGGGTGGTGCTGCGCGTGCAGCGCCTTGAGCCGCTCGCGCGCGACGTGCGTGTAGATCTGCGTCGTCGAGATGTCGGCGTGGCCCAGCATCATCTGCACGGCGCGCAGGTCGGCACCGTGGTTCAGCAGATGCGTGGCGAAGGCATGCCGCAGGCCGTGCGGTGACAGCGGCGTGTCGATGCCCGCGCGCAGCGCGTAGCGCTTGATCAAGCGCCAGAACATCTGGCGCGTCATCGGCTGTGCGCGTCGCGTCACGAACACCGCGTCCGCCGTCGCGCCTCGCAGCAGCGCAGCGCGCGCGCGCTCCAGATAGCGCCCGACCCAGCAGCGCGCCTCCTCGCCAAGCGGAACGATGCGCTCCTTGCCACCCTTGCCGAGCACGCGCACGAGGCCATCGGCGAGCGACAGTTCGTTCAGCCGCAGTGTTACCAGTTCGGACACGCGCAGCCCGGTGGCGTACAGCAGCTCGAGCATGGCGCGGTCGCGCAGCCCGAGCGAAGTCTCCACGTCGGGCGCGGCCAGCAAGGCCTCGACCTGCGCCTCGCTGATCGACTTCGGGAAACGCGCCGGGCGCTTGGCGTTGGCCAGCCGCAGCGTCGGGTCCGCGCCGATCCGCCCTTCGCGCAGGGCCCAGCGATAGAAGCGGCGGAAGCTCGCGAGCCGTCGGTTCGCCGTCGACGCGCGTGTTGTCGCGTGCTGCGCGGCGAAAAACGAGGACAGATCGACTTCGCGTGCCGTCAACAACGCGCCGTTGCGTCCGGCGAGCCAGGCGGACAGCGCCTGCAGGTCGCGCCGATAAGCCGCGAGCGAGTTGGCCGCCAGGCCGTCCTCAAGCCAGAGCGCATCGACGAACGTGTCGATCAGCGGGTCCGTGCCGCCTGCGACTCGGCTCCGGTCCGCGCCCGCCCGCCGCATCAGTGGCCAGCGTGCACCGTCAGCCGCCGAGCATCCCCTTCTTCAGGTCCGCATCTGCAGGACGATTGCCGAGCCAGATCCGCAGCACGGCCGTGAAGAAATCCTCACCGGCGATCGGATTGCCGCGCGGCTGGCCGTTGACGACGATGCGTGTTCCGGCCTCCGGCGTGAACTCGAAGACGATCGCGTCGCCCTTTTTCGCTTCGCCGATCGCCTTTAGAGTCGCCGTCAACGCATCGGCCTGCGCCTTGAATGCCGCCAGTTGCTGCTCGCTGTGATTGGCCTTCAAACCGTCGACGAGCGCGGTCGCGAAGGTGTCGGCGTCGACGTTGCGCAGCATGTGGATCGCGACGCGACGCGGTCCTTTCTGTGCAAGCAGCATGTCGGCCTCGTTCGATTTCTGCGGTACATAGAGTCCGGCGACGTAGACCTTGAAGATCACGCGGGTGCGGACACCCGCGCCATTGAGCTGCAGCGTCTGGCCGCCGACCTGGGCAGTCGGCTCGAACTTCACGCCCTCCAGCTCGATCGGCTGTGCGTGGGCGAGGCCGCCGATGCCGATTGCCAGTGCGATCGCCAAAACTGCCAAACCCTTGCTCATCGCGGTCTCCTTGTTGTCATGCTGCTGCGTTCGGGGGTCAATCAATCCATGGACAGTGTGCGCACCGGGTCGACGCGTTCGTTGGCCGCCGCGCCAAGCCCTTTCGGCAGCGGGAACGTGACGTTTTCCGCTGTGCCTTGCAGTGTTCGCACGCTGCGCGCGCCCAAGGCCTTGAGCCGCTTGAGCGTCTGCTGAACCAGCACTTCAGGTGCCGAGGCACCGGCCGTGACGCCGACGCGCGCGCGGCCTTCGACCCAGGCCGGGTCGATGTCGGCGGCAGCGTCGACGAGATAGGCCGGAACGCCGAAGCGCTCGGCGACCTCGCGCAGGCGGTTGGAGTTGGAACTGCTCGGACTGCCGATGACGATCACGACGTCGACTTGTGGCGCCATCAGCTTCACCGCATCCTGACGATTCTGCGTCGCGTAGCAGATGTCGGCCTTCTTCGGCTCGGCGATATGCGGGAAGCGCCGCTTCAGCGCCGCCACGATAGCCACCGCGTCGTCCACCGAAAGGGTCGTCTGCGTCACGTAGGCGAGCTGATCGGGGTCGCGCACCGCGAGCCGCTCGACGTCCGCGACCGTCTCCACCAGGTACATGCCATCGTCGGACTGTCCCATCGTGCCCTCGACCTCCGGGTGGCCGACGTGGCCGATCATTACGATTTCGCGCCCCTGCGCACGCATCTTCGCGACTTCGACGTGGACCTTGGTCACGAGCGGGCAGGTGGCGTCGAATACGCGCAGGCCACGCGCCTGCGCCTCGCGCTGAACCGCCTTGGACACACCGTGCGCGGAAAACACCACGATCGAGCCCGACGGAATCGCGGCGAGATCCTCGACGAAAACCGCCCCCTTGGCGCGCAGGTCGGACACGACGTAGGTGTTGTGCACGATCTCGTGCTTCACGTAGATCGGCGCGCCGTGGAGCGCGAGCGCGCGCTCCACGATCTCGATCGCGCGATCGACACCCGCGCAGAACCCGCGCGGCTCGGCCAGCAGGACTTCCATTTACAGCACTCCGATCACGTGCACCGAAAAGCGCAGCGCCCGCCCGGCGAGCGGATGGTTGAAGTCGACGACGACGCGACCCTCGCCGTGTTCCTTGAGCACGCCGGCAAAGCGCCCGCCCTCGGGTGCGTCGAACTCGACGACCTCACCCGGCGCAAGGGCGCCAGCGGTCACGGCGTTTGCATCGAATGTCGCGCGCGACAGCGTCTGCACCAGCGCGGGATTGCGCTCCCCGAAAGCGTCCCTTGGCATATCGAAGGTCGCCTGCGCGCCCTCCGCCAGACCCAGCAGGCAAGCCTCGAGCGGCGGCGCGAACTGCCCGGCACCGACCTGTACGGTGGCCGGCTTCGCACCGAACGTGCTGACCACTTCGCGCTCCAGCCCATCGGCGGTCAGCGCAAGGCGATAATGCAGCGTGACGTGCGATCCGGCGGCAACGGTTCTGGGCGGGGATTCGGGCGACACGTTGGCGGAGTCTCCTTCAGTTCGATTGTAGCCAAGGCCTTTCGGATGGCGATCAAGGATTGGCCCGAGTCGGAACGACCGCGCGAACGTCTGCTCGCGCACGGCCCCAAGGCGCTCACCGAGGCGGAGCTGCTGGCGGTGTTCCTGCGCACGGGGGTCGCGGGCTCCAGCGTGCTGGACCTTGCGCGCGGCGCGCTCGAACGCTTCGGCGGACTGAACGGACTGATCGCGGCGCCGCGCGCGGAGGTCGAAAAGCTGGCCGGCTTCGGACCCGCGAAGTACGCGCAGTTGCAGGCCGTGCTGGAACTGGCACGCCGCGCACTGCACGAAGAGGTCAAACGCGAGAAGCTGCTGAACTCGCCGGGCACGGTACGCGAGTATCTGCGATTGTCACTGGCCCACCTGCAGCACGAGGTATTCGTGGCCCTGTTCCTCGACGCCCAGCATCGGCTGATCGCGCAGGACGAGCTGTTTCGCGGCACGCTCACACAGACCAGCGTCTATCCGCGGGAAGTCGTCAAGCAGGCCCTGCGCCACAACGCCGGCGCGGTGATCTTCGCGCACAACCATCCTTCCGGCGTGGCCGAACCCAGCCGTGCCGATGAACTGCTGACGCGGACGCTAAAAAGCGCGCTCGAGTTGATCGACGTGCGCGTGCTCGACCACATCATCGTCGCCGGCGCAGCAAGCGTGTCCTTTGCCGAACGCGGGCTGCTCTGAACGCGGAGCGGGTGCCGCGCAGCTTGGCGGCACGCGCCGTTTTCTTCTACAATCTGCCGCTTCGCATCGTCCGGCCGCGGCCGGCACCATCCACGTACAGGAGTCTGCGATGGCACGCGTATGTCAAGTCACCGGCAAGGCGCCGATGGTCGGCCATCACGTCTCGCACGCGAACAACAAGACCAAGCGTCGTTTCCTGCCGAACCTGCAGCACCGGCGCTTCTGGGTAGAAAGCGAGAACCGCTGGATCCGTTTGCGGGTGACCAATGCGGCGCTGCGCACGATCGACAGGCACGGCATCGACGCCGTGCTCGCCGACCTGCGCGCACGCGGTGAAGTCTGAGCAGCGAGGAGCACACGCCATGGCCAAAGGCGCCCGCGAAAAGATCAAGCTCGAATCGACGGCCGGTACCGGCCACTTCTACACGACAACCAAGAACAAGCGCACGACGCCGGAAAAGCTGGAGTTCAGCAAGTTCGATCCGGTGGCGCGCAGGCACGTCAAGTACAAGGAGACGAAGCTCAAGTAGTGTCGCGCGTGGCCGCGAGCGATCGCCCAACAAAAAGCCCGGCATCGCGCCGGGCTTTTTTTTGCTACGCGCTGCCGCTTCAGGCCGCGACCGGAGCGTAGCTGCGGATGCGCAGCGCGACGTCCTGCAGCGCGCGGATGCCGCTCGCTTCGGCGCGCGCGATCCAGTCCTGCAGGTGCGCGAGCATCTGGTCGCGCGATGCGCTCGAGCGCTCCCAGATCGCTTTCAGCTCCGCACGCATGTCCACCAGCGTCTTGAGCACGCGGCTGTGCGCCAGCGCCTCGCTCAAGGTCTGGCGCTGGGGCTCGGGCAGCGCGGCCACGTCGCTCATGCGCAGCCAGCGCTTGACCGCGGCAAAGCGGTCGCGCTCGGACGCCGACAGCCGCATCTTGCGCAGTTCCTCCGCGTATGCGCGGCGCAGATCGCGCGCGTAACGCGCGAGCAGATCGTAGCGGTTATTGATCACGGCCTGCAGCGTCTCCAGATCGATCCGGGGTTTCGGCGTAGCGACCTTCGGCACCGGCGCGACGCGAAGCACGCGGGCTAACCCGAGCGCCGCGAGGATACGGATGTACAGCCAGCCCAGGTCGAACTCGTACCACTTCGACGAAAGCTTGGCCGAAGTCGGGAACGTGTGGTGATTGTTATGCAGTTCCTCGCCGCCGATCAGGATGCCCCACGGCGAGATGTTGGTGCTGGCGTCCGGCGAGTCGTAATTGCGGTAACCCCAGAAGTGACCGAGCCCGTTGATGACGCCGGCGGCGAAAAACGGAATCCACGCCATCTGCACCGCCCACACGGCGATGCCGGCGGCGCCGAACAGTACGAGGTCGAATCCCAGCATGATGCCAACGCCCTGCCAGGTGAAGCGCGAGTAGACGTTGCGCTCGAGCCAGTCGTTCGGCGTGCCGTGGCCGTAGCGCGCCAGCGTTTCGCGGTTCTTCGCCTCCGCCATGTACAGCTCGGCGCCCCGCCACAGCACCGTCTTCAAGCCGCGCGTCTGCGGGCTGTGCGGATCGTCCTCGGTCTCGCACTTGGCGTGGTGCTTGCGGTGGATCGCGACCCACTCCTTGGTCTGCATGCCGGTGGTCAACCACAGCCACAAGCGGAAAAAGTGCCCGGCGATCGGGTGCAGGTCGAGGCCGCGATGCGCCTGCGCACGGTGCAGAAAGATCGTGACCGAGGCGATCGTGACGTGGGTCAGCGCCAGCGTGGCGAGCACGAGCTGCCAGCCGCTGAGGCCAAGAAGTCCCCCGTCGAGGAATTCGAACAAGTACATGCTTTCTCCGGAATGTGGTGCGCCCTGCTTGGGGGCGGCCTTCGCATGGATGGATAGGAACGCGGCGCATTGTACCTGCGCGCCACGGCGGCGCGGTGCCCGCAAATCGTCGGATCCCCGCCGCATCAAGCGTTTCGGGCAGCGCCGCCGGGCATCTGCACGACACGCACGTCGCGCTGGGGGAACGGGATCTCGATGCCGTTTGCGCGGAACAGCCGCAGGATCTCCCGGTTGACCTCGGAGGTGACCCCCAGACGGCCGGTCTCCGGGTCGGCGATCCAGAACAGCAGCGCCAGGTTCATCCCGTCGGCGCCGAAGTCGACCAGCACCGCCGCCGGTGCCGGGTCGGCCAGCACACGCGGGCTGACCTGCGCGGCCTGCTGCAGCAGTCCGAGCGCGCGCTCCACGTCACTCGCATAGCTCACCTGCACGTTGCAGCGGATCAGCACCTTGCGGTCGCTATAGCTCTGGTTCGTCACCGGCTCGGAAACGAGCATTTCGTTCGGCACGATCGCCTCGGTGCCATCGAGCGCGCGAATCACCGAGTAGCGCGTGTTGATCTGCGTGACGACTCCCGTGTACTTGTCGACGCTGATCAGGTCGCCGATGCGCAGTGACTTGTCCAGCAGGATGATGAAACCCGAAACGTAGTTGCTGGCAACGCGCTGCAGCCCAAGGCCGAGTCCGACGCCGAGCGCGCCGCCGAATACCGACAGCACCGTCAGATCGATGCCGACCATCGACAAGCCGAGCAGCACCGCGACCAGCAGCAGCAACGCCTTCAACGCGCGTGAGGCCACCACCCGCAGGTTCGCCTCCAACTGCTGCGCGCGCATCAGCCGCGCCTCCAGGGCCGAGCCGAGCCACAGCGCCGCCAGCAGCGTCACCAGCAGCGACAGCGCGCCCATCGCGACGACCCAGAGCGACACACGCGCTGCGCCGACCGGAATCTTGGTCGCGTCGAGCCAGTCGACGACGTCGCCAAGCACGCCGGTCACGTGCAGTGCCACGACCAGCCAGATGCCCGTCGCGATCACCCGTTCGGAAGCGGCGACGAGCGCCAGGTTCGTGAACACCCGCCGCAGCACGTAGACGAGCAGGCGAATGAGGGCCAGCGCCGCCAGCAGGGTCAGGGCCAACCGCAGCAGACTCGCATCGGCGGTTCGGCTCAGCACCCCCGCGAGTCGCAGCGCCACCTCGCCTGCGCCCAGCAGCAACAGCGCCGTCACCGGAAAGGCGAGCCGGCGGACACCGTCGATCGAAAAACGCAGGGCATCGATCGCCGCCCCGGCACGCGCGGTCCCGCCCGCCAAACGCGTTTCGATGCGCCGACGCACCAGTTTCGCCACGAACCAGCCGCCAACCACGGCCACGACGATCACGACCATCGCCCAGAAGTGCTGCGGGCGCGCCAAGCCTTCGGCGAGCGCCTGCAGCAGTTCCTCGAGCGGCGAGTCCTTCACGCGCGGCGCTCCAGCACCGCAGCGAAGAACCCGTCGGTGCCGTGCAGATGCGGCAGCATCACGAACCAAGGCGCGAAACGCTCCGCGTGGTCGAGCGCGATGCCTTGCGCGCGCAGTACTTCGGCGGCGTGGACGACAGCGAACTGCGGCTGTTCCGCGACGAAGCCGTCGATGACGTCCTGGTTCTCGATCGCGAGCAGCGAACAAGTCGCGTAGACGAGCCGTCCGCCCAGCTTGACCAGGCGCGCGGCCGCGCGCAGCACGTTCGCCTGCACGGCGTTGACGCGAGCCAGTTCGTTTTCGTCGAAGCGCCACTTCAGATCCGGATTGCGCCGCAGCGTCCCGGTTCCGGAGCACGGCGCATCGACCAGCACGCGATCGATCTTGCCGGCGAGCCGTTTTACGCGCACGTCGTTTTCGCTGGCGAGCGCGGCCGGATGCACGTTGGACAGGCCGCTGCGTTTGAGTCGCGGGCCGAGCCCGGCGAGCCGTTTCGCGTGGATATCGAACGCGTAGATGCGTCCGGTCGATTTCATCAGGCTGCCGAGCGCGAGCGTCTTGCCACCGGCGCCGGCGCAGAAGTCGACGACCATCGCGCCGCGCTTCGGCGCGAGAAGCCGCGCGACGAGCTGACTGCCCTCGTCCTGCACCTCGACGAGCCCGTTTCGGTACAGCGGCCAGCGCGTCAGCGCCGGCTTGTCGAACAGACGGATGCCGTCCGGCGAATACGGGGTCGGTTCGGCCCGCAACGGCGCGTGCTGGGCAGTGGCGCTACGCAGTTCGGCGAGCACTTCGGCGCGGCTCGCCTTCAGCGTGTTGATGCGCAAATCGAGCGGCGCCGGCTCGATCAGGGCCGCCAGCAGCGGCTCGGCGTCGTGATACTGCGCGGTGATCCGCTGGAACAGCCACAGCGGCACCTCGGCGCGCACGGCGCAAGGCGCCGTCGCCTCGTCGAGGGCAAGCGCGTGGCGCACCGCGCGCTCGTCGCTCTTCAGCGCACGCACATCGAGTGCGGCAATGCCGTGCTGTCGCGCCAGCGTCACCAGCGCGGTCAGTCGCGGCGCGCGCGCCGGCGGCGCCGGCTGCAGCATCCACTTCAGGCTCGCGTAGCGGCGCAGGGCGTGAAATACGCCCTCGGCGATCAGGCTGCGGTCGCGGCTGCCGAGCCGCGGATGCTGCTTGAAGTAACGCGACATCACCGCGTCGGCCGGCCCGTCGAAGCGCAGCACCTGCGCCAGCAACGCGGACAGGTGATCGACCACGAGCGCGGTGATTCGCTGTGCGTTCATCTCGCGAACAGCGCCAGTTCTTCGGGATCGACACCGTCGACGACCGCGCGCCCGCGCGCCAGCCGCACGCGGCCCTCGACGACCCAGCGCACGCAGCGCGGCAGCAGACGGTGCTCCTGCGCCAGCACGCGCGCCGCCAGCACCTCTTCGGTATCGTCGGGACGGACGGGCACTGCGGCCTGCGCGATGATCGCGCCGGCATCGACGTCGTTGGAGACGAAATGCACGGTCGCGCCGTGCACGCGCACGCCGGCAGCCAGCGCTTTGCGGTGCGTCGCCAGCCCCGGAAACATCGGCAGCAGCGACGGGTGGATGTTGATCAGCCGGCCTTCGTAGCGCTCGACGAACTGCGCGGTCAGCACGCGCATGAAGCCGGCGAGCACGACGAGCGCGGGCGCGTACGCGTCGATCGCGTCAGCCAGCGCGACGTCGAACGCCTCGCGCGACGCGAAGCGCCCGTGCTCGATGACCTGCATCGGCACGCCGAACGCGTGCGCGATCGCCAGCCCCGGCGCCTGTGCGCGGTTGCTGACGACGGCCGCGACGCGTGCGCCAGTCGCACTGTCCCAGCGTTCGTCGCGCGCCGTGCGCAGGATCGCTTCGAGGTTGCTGCCGCGCCCCGAAATCAGGCAGACGATGTTTCTCATCGGTGCCCGGATTCTACGCACGGCAGTGCCCGACCGCCTTCGAAAGCCGCGAAAAATCAAGGCCTTCGCCAAGGCGGACCGTATAATCCGCCGCTTCCGTTGCATCGCATGAACCGGCTTCGATGAAGGTCTATCGCGGCGTGCCGCATGCCGACGAGCGCCTGCCCTGCGCGCTGACGATCGGCAACTTCGACGGCGTACATCGCGGCCACGCGGCACTGCTCGCGCGCGTGGTCGAGGCCGCGCGCACGCGCGGGCTGGTGGCGGCGGTGATGACCTTCGAGCCACATCCGCGCGAATTTTTCACACCCGCGCAAGCGCCGGCGCGCGTGGCCAACATCCGCGACAAGCTCGAGGCGCTGCGCGAAGCGGGCATCGAGCGCGTCTACATCGAGCACTTCAACCGCCGCTTTGCGTCGCTGACGGCCGAACAGTTCATCGACGGCGTGCTGGTCGCCGACTGCCAGGTGCGCTGGCTGATGGTCGGCGACGACTTTCGCTTCGGCGCACGCCGCGCCGGCGATGTGGCGCTGCTGCGCGCACGCGCCGCCGCCGGCGGCTACGTCGTCGAGCAGTTGCCGACGGTGTGCGACGGCAGCGAGCGCGTGTCCAGTTCGGCCGTGCGCGCCGCGCTCGAAGCCGGTGATCTGGCCCGCGCGCAGCAATTGCTCGGCCGCCCCTACGCGATCAGCGGGCGCGTGCTGCATGGCGCGAAGCTCGGCCGCACGATCGGTTTTCCAACACTGAACCTGCGCATCGCGCACAAGCGCCCTGCCGTGCACGGCGTCTACGCCGTCAAGGTGCACGGCATCGACGCGCGTGCCTGGCCCGGTGTGGCCAGCGTCGGCCTGCGGCCGACGGTCGACGACACGGGGCGCTGGCTGCTCGAGGTGCACCTGTTTGACTTCGCGCGGCAGGTGTACGGCAAGCTGGTGCGGGTCGAGTTCCTCGCCAAGCTGCGCGACGAGGAAAAGTACGGCACGCTCGACGAGCTGACCGCAGCGATCGCGCGCGACGCGCAGCGCGCACGCGATCTTTTCAACGGCGCGCTCGCGCCGTAGCCACCCATTGCATCAAGCAGAAGTCGTGAAGATTTCGTCGCGAGCGGGCCGAGGTTGCGCCGAGCAGCGGACGCGTACGGCTTTGTACGGCGAGCAGCGCAGGCGCAAGATCGGCCCGCGCAGTAGAAAGATTCGCGACTTCTGACTCGAAGAGTCCGAGGGGACCGAACGATGGCCGAATCCGGCGACACCAGAAAGTATCCGCTGAATCTGCCCGACACATCGTTTCCGATGCGCGGCGACCTGCCCCGGCGCGAACCGCAATGGGTCAAGGACTGGGACGAGCGCAAGGTGTACCGGGCGATCCGCGCCGCGCGCAAGGGTGCGCCAAAGTTCGTTCTGCACGACGGGCCGCCGTACGCCAACGGCGAGATCCACCTCGGCACGGCGGTCAACAAGATCCTGAAGGACATGGTCAACAAGTCGAAGATCCTCGCGGGCTTCGACGGGGTCTACGTGCCGGGCTGGGACTGCCACGGCATGCCGATCGAGGTGCACATCGAGAAGCAGTACGGCAAGAACCTGCCGCGCGCCGAGGTGCAGGCGCGCGCGCGCGCGTTCGCCGCCGAGCAGATCGCGCTGCAGATGAAGGACTTCAAGCGGCTCGGCGTGCTCGGCGACTGGGACAACCCCTACAAGACGATGAATTTCAGGACCGAGGCCGACGAGATCCGCGCGCTCGGTCGCATGATCGAGCGCGGCTTCGTCTACCGCGGGCTGAAGCCGGTGAACTGGTGCTTCGACTGCAATTCGGCGCTCGCCGAAGCCGAGGTCGAATACATCGACAAGGCGACGCCCGTGGTGGACGTCGCATTCCCGCTCGCGGCCGAAGACGAAGCGAAGGTCGCCGCGGCGTTCGGGCCGGCCGCACTGGGCAAACCGACCTTCACGTCGATCTGGACCACCACGCCGTGGACGATCCCGGCCAACCAGGCGCTGAACTTCCATCCGGAGTTCGTGTACGCGCTGCTCGACTGCGGCGATCGCTTGTTGATTCTCGCGCGCGCGCTGGTCGCGTCCTGCCTGCAGCGCTACGGGTTGAAGGGCCGCATCGTCGGCGAGGCGCCGGGGGCGGCGCTCGAACGCGTGCGCTTCGTGCATCCGCTGGCGAAGTTGCACGCGGGTTACCAGCGCTTCTCCCCCGTCTACCTGGGCACCTATGTCGAGTCGAGCGCAGGCACCGGTGTCGTGCACTCCGCACCAGCGTACGGCATCGAGGACTTCGACTCGTGCAAGGCCTACGGCATGAGCAACGACGAGATCCTGAATCCCGTGCAGGGCGACGGCGTCTATGCGGCCGATCTGCCGCTGTTCGGCGGGATGAAGATCTGGGATGCGAATCCGAAGATCGTGGACAGCCTGCGCGTCGCCGGTCACCTGCTGCACGCGTCGACCGACACGCACAGCTACATGCACTGCTGGCGCCACAAGACACCGCTCGTTTACCGCGCGACTTCGCAGTGGTTCGTACGGATGGACGGACCGACCGCGGATACGCGCGGGGTCATGCAGCGCGAAACCGTCGGCGAGACGCTGCGCGAGACCGCGCTGCGCGCGATCGAGGCGACCGCGTTCTTTCCGCACTGGGGCAAGGCGCGGCTGCACGGCATGATCGCCAACCGGCCCGACTGGTGCATCTCGCGCCAGCGCAACTGGGGCGTGCCGCTGCCGTTTTTCCTGCACAAGGCGACCGGCGAGCTGCACCCGCGCACGCTCGAGCTGCTCGAACTCGCGGCGCAGAAGGTCGAGGCCGGCGGTGTCGAAGCCTGGTCGACGGCGCGGGTCGAAGACTTCCTGCCGCCCGATGAGGCCGCGCAGTACGACAAGAGCAACGACATCCTCGACGTCTGGTTCGATTCCGGAACGACCCACCGCACGGTGATGCGCGGGACGCACGCGGACGTCCTCGCGTATCCGGCCGATCTGTTTCTGGAAGGCTCGGACCAGCATCGTGGCTGGTTTCACTCGTCGCTGCTGACGGGTGCGGCGCTGGACGGCCGCGCACCCTACAAGGGGCTGCTGACGCACGGCTTCACGGTCGACCCGCAGGGCCGCAAGATGAGCAAGTCGCTCGGCAACGTGATCCGCCCGCAAGAGGTCAGCGACAAGCTCGGCGCCGAGATCATCCGCCTGTGGGTCGCCTCGACCGATTACTCCGGCGAGCTGTCGATCGGCGACGAGATCCTAAAGCGCGTCGTCGAGAGCTACCGCCGCATCCGTAACACGCTGCGCTTTCTGCTCGCCAACACCAGCGACTTCGACGTCGCCAGGCAGGCGGTGCCGGTGCCCGAACTGCTGGAGATCGACCGCTACGCGCTCGCGCTGACGGCGCAGCTGCAGGCCGAGGCGCTGGCCTGCTACGAGCGCTACGAGTTCCACCCGGTCGTCGCCAAGCTGCAGACGTTCTGCTCGGAGGACCTGGGCGCGTTCTATCTAGACATCCTGAAGGACCGCCTGTACACGACCGCGCCCGATTCGCGCGCGCGCCGCTCGGCGCAGACCGCGCTGTGGCACATCACTGCGAGCCTGCTGCGGCTAATGGCGCCGTTCCTGAGCTTCACCGCCGAGGAGGCCTACGCGGTGTTCGCGCCGGCCGAACGCGAGCGCGCGGGCGGAACGATCTTCGCGAGCGTCTATCACGAGCTGCCGCCGGTGCCGGGGCACGAGGCGCTGCTCGCCAAGTGGGCGCAGATGCGCGCGGTCCGCAGCGACGTGCTCAAGCGCATCGAAGCGCTGCGCGAAGCGGGCAAGATCGGCTCGTCGCTGCAGACCGAAGTTGACCTGACGCTGCACGGCGAACGGCACGCGCTGCTCGCGACGCTGGGCGACGATCTGAAGTTCGTGCTGCTCGTCAGCCGCGCGACGCTGCACGCCGCGGGCTCTCCCGATGCCGAGTCGATCGCGGTGGCGCCGAGCGCGCACGCCAAGTGCGAGCGGTGCTGGCACTGGCGCGCGGACGTCGGCAGCGACCGCGGGCACCCGACGCTGTGCGGGCGCTGCGTGGCGAACCTCTTTGGCGCGGGCGAGCCGCGGGCGGCGGCGTAGATGGCGTGGGGCAGCTCCAAGTCGTGGTGGCAGAAACTTTGGCCCTGGCTGGCGGTGGCCTTCGTCGTGATCGCCGCCGATCAGGCGAGCAAGTTCGCCATTGAGAAGACATTCAACTTCGGCGACGTACGCCCGGTCACCGGCTTCTTCAACCTCGTGCTGACGTACAACAAGGGCGCCGCGTTCTCGTTCCTGGCGACCGCGTCGGGCTGGCAGCACAACTTCCTCGTCGCGGTCGGCGTGGGCGCCTCGTTGTTCATCCTGTATCTGCTCGCGCGCCACGGCACGCAGAAGCTCTTTTCGCTGGCCCTCGCGCTGATTCTCGGCGGCGCGATCGGCAACGTGATCGATCGGCTGCTGCACGGCCACGTGATCGACTTCCTCGACTTTCACTGGCGCGGCTGGCACTGGCCGGCGTTCAACATCGCCGACAGCGCGATCGTGTGCGGGGCGGCGCTGCTGATACTCGACGAGTTGCGGCGCGTGCGAAAGTCGCGCTAGCGGCGCCAGGTGAGCGGCGCCGCGAAGACACCCTTCCCCCCGGGTGCCGGGCGCGGGAAGATGGCGGCGCTGCGCCGCCATGACGATCGGTCGGTTGGGCATGACGAAGTCCGAATAGCGCGAGCGGGAGCGACGATGCAACTGCAGGGCAGGCGAATCGTGCTGGGCATGACCGGCGGCATCGCCGCGTACAAGGTATGCGAGCTCGTGCGCCGTGCGCAGGAAGAGGGCGCGCAGGTCACGGTCGTGATGACGCGCGCGGCGCAGCAGTTCGTTACCGCGATGACGATGCAGGCGCTGTCCGGGTGCCCGGTATACACCGACGCGTGGGGCGCCGACGGCGCAACGGTCGCCAACGCGATGCCCCACATCGATCTGTCGCGCGACGCGGACGCGATCGTCGTGGCGCCGGCCTCGGCCGATTTCATCGCCAAGCTCGCCCATGGGCTGGCCGACGATCTGTTGTCCACGCTGGCAGTGGCGCGCGCGTGCCCGCTTCTCGTGGCACCCGCGATGAACGTCCAGATGTGGGGCAACGCCGTCACACAACGCAACGTGCAGCAGATCCGCGCCGACGGCGTACACGTGCTCGGCCCCGCCAGCGGCGAGCAGGCCTGCGGCGAAGTCGGTGCCGGCCGCATGCTCGAGCCGCACGAGCTGCTGGAGGACTTGATCGCGTTCTTCCAGCCGAAACTGCTGCAGGACAAGCGCGTGCTGATCACCGCCGGCCCCACCTTCGAGCCCGTCGACCCGGTGCGCGGCATCACCAACCTGTCGTCGGGCAAGATGGGTTTTGCGCTCGCGCGCGCCGCACGCGAGGCCGGCGCCAAGGTCACGCTGGTATCCGGCCCCACGGCGCTGCCCACCCCGCGCGGCGTGCGCCGGCTCGATGTGCGCACCGCGCAGCAGATGTACGACGACGTGATGGCGTACGTCGATCACGCGCACGTGTTCATCGCCGTGGCCGCGGTGGCCGACTGGCGCGTCAAGGCGCCGAGCGCGACCAAGCTGAAGAAAGGCGCGGGGCCGCCGCAGCTCGCCTTCGAGCCGAACCCCGACATCCTGGCCGCGGTCGCCGCGCTGCCGTCGCCGCCGTATTGCGTCGGCTTCGCTGCCGAAAGCGACCACGTCATCGAGTACGCGCAGGCCAAGCTCAAGGCCAAGAACGTGCCGCTGATCGTCGCCAACCGCGCGCAGGATGCCTTCGGCGCCGATGACAACGAGCTGCACCTGGTCGACGCGCGGGGCGTCACGACGCTGGCGCGTGCCGACAAGCTCACGCAGGCGCGCCGCATCGTCGCCGAAATCGCGGCACGCCTTGGCGGATGAACTCCGACCGCGAAGGCCGCGCGCCGGGCGAGCCGCCGAACGGCGACTTCGTCGCCTATCTCGAGGACCTCGAGCGTCGCCAGTTGGCCGCCATGGGCCGAGCGCAAGCGCTCGCGCATGCGGTGCCTTCCGAGGGTGCGCCGATCGCGACAGCGCAACCGCTGTCGCGTGACGCGGCGAGCGCGCCGGTGCAACGGCTGCGCGCCTCGCGCGCCGCGCTGCCGCTGTCGAGCGGCTCGCTCTTGATGCTGATCGTCGGCGCGCTCGCGCTGGCCAACGCGCTGCTCGGCGAAGGCGGCATCGTCGCGCTCGCCGTTGCCGTGGCCCTGTTGTGGAGGCCGGTCAGGCGACTCATGGCAGCGGTGCGCGCGCGCGCACGGTCCGCGCCGCGACCGCAGGACGCGCTCGCCGCCGCATCCGCGAAGCCCAAGTCCAACCGATGATGAAACTCGACGTCAAGCTGCTCGACGCGCGTCTGCGCGATCAACTGCCGCACTACGCCACCGCCGGCGCCGCGGGGCTGGATCTGCGCGCCTGCATCGATGCGCCGCTCGCGTTGGCGCCTGGGGACGCTCAGCTCGTCCCCACCGGAATCGCGATCCACCTCGACGATCCGGGCTACGCGGCCCTTGTGTTGCCGCGCTCCGGGCTCGGGCACAAGCACGGCATCGTGCTGGGCAACCTGGTCGGACTGATCGACTCCGATTACCAGGGTCAAATCATGGTGTCGTGCTGGAACCGCGGGCGCGAGCCGTTCACGATCCAGCCGCTTGAGCGCATCGCGCAGCTGGTCGTCTTGCCGGTCGTGCAGGTGCAGTTGAACGTCGTCGACGAGTTCACGGCGAGCGCGCGCGGCGCGGGCGGCTTCGGCAGTACCGGCAAGCACTGATGGGATCGCGGCTGGCGCGCGCGCTGCTCGCTGTGTTCGGCTGGCGCGTCGAGTTCGACGGACTGCCTGGACCGAAGGGCATTTTGATCGTGTATCCGCACACGTCGAACTGGGACTTCGTGATCGGCCTGCTCGCCAAGTGGACGGTCGCGCTGCCGATTCGCTGGGTCGGCAAGGAGAGCCTGTTTCGCGGCCTCACCGGTGCGACGCTGGGCCCGCTGCTGCGGGCCTGGGGCGGGCGCCCGGTCGATCGCCATCAGGCGAGCGGAGCGGTCGGCGCGCTCGCCGACCTGATGCAAGCCGAGGAGTGGTGCTGGCTGGGGCTGTCGCCGGAAGGCACGCGCAGGCGCCAGGACCATCTGCGCTCGGGTTTCTATCACCTGGCGCTGCGCCTGGACGTGCCGGTCGGATTGGCCTACATCGACTACGCGCGCCGCGCGATCGGCGTGCGCGAGTTCGTGCGAATGAGCGGCGACATGGAGCGCGACCTCGCCCGTCTGCGCGCCTACTACGCCGACAAGGCCGGGCTGCATCCGCACAACGCCAGCACGATCGCGTTTCGCGATCGTCGGCAAGACCGCTGAAGCGGCTGAGCGAGGCGCCCCCCCTTTTGGAGTATTGCGGTGGCAGCCCGCCGATCGCAGCATGAAAAAAACGGCGTCCATGCCAGCGCTGAGCCGCAGGCGGCGCAAGACGAATCGGTACAAGGAGGGGAACCCATGCCGCGCGAACGCGCCACCATCGATCTCGGCTCGCGCCGAGAGTTTCTCAAGCTTGCCGGCTTTTCGGCGGTGGCCGCCGGCGTGGCGCCGCTGGCCGAGGCGCAGAGCGGAGCCGCGGCAGCGGCGTACGTGTTCGCACTGCGCGGCGACGGCATGGTCGCGGTCATCGATACGGCCGCCGACACGGTGGTCCGAACGATCGAAACCGGCGGGCGCGGCGGCACGCTGGCGTGCCTGAGCGCGGACGTGGCGCGCCTGTACGTCGCCAACAACGCGCCGGGCCAGCGCACGGTGACCGTCATCGACGCGCGCGCGTTGACCAAGCTGGGCGACATCGACACCGGCAACCGGCCCAAGCACCCGGTGCTGTCACCGGACGGCAAGCTGATCGCGGTCAATCACTCGGCGCTGGACGCCAATCGCATCCGCATCGCGTTCATCGACCCGGCCGCCGGGCGCATCGTCGGCAACGTCGAGCTTCCGGTGGGCAACACCGGCCACAGCGGCGACTTTTCGATGCACGGCGCCTGGTCTCCGGACAGCAAGCTGTACGCCGTCGGCAACTACGCGGACAACCAGATCGTGCTGATCGACCGCGACAAGCTGGCGATCGCGTCCACGCTGGCGACCACCGGCAACCCGCACTACTTCGACTGGTTCAAGCGCGAGCTGTGGGTCACGATCGAAGCCAACGAACCGAAGACCGTCAACAGCCGGCCGCAAATCGTCGTGGTCGACGCCGCCAATGCGGCAGCCCCGCGCGCGGCCGCTCCGATCAGCCTGTCGCGGCACGACCGCGAGTCGTTCAACGACGCCTTCATCGAAGGCCATCATGGTCACTTCACCAACGACGGCGAACGCTTCCTCGTCGTCAACCGCGGCACCGGCGCGGCGCTGGAGGGCATTACCTGCGAGGTTTACGCGCGCGCCGACCGGCGCCGGCTGACGACGATCGCCGCACCCGCACGCGGGCTCGGCCACGCCTATCTGTCGCCCGACGGCCGCTACGCGCTGATCACGCAGTACAACGACAGCGTCGTTCCGGTGCTCGATCTGGCCTCGCTGAGGCTCGTGGCCACGATCAACGCTGGCGGCGGCGGGCATATGGGGCACGTCGCCTTCACGCCCGATTCGGCCAAGGCTTACATCAACAACCGCAAGGCCGACGAAGTCGTCGTCGTCGACATGCGCAGCTTCGTCATCGTCCGCCGGCTGAAGACCGCGCCTTCGGGCGAAGCTCAGGCGATGGTGCTGAACCGCCCCTACGGCGTGTTCGAGCGCGTCGTCAATCCGTATCTCGGCTAGCCAGCCGCGCCGCAGCGGCATGCACGCGCGAGCCGCCGTGCCCGAGGCGCTGCTCGTCACCGGTTTTCTCGGTGCGGGCAAGACGACCTTCATCCGCGAGCAGCTTGTGCCGCACCTGGCAGCCGCTCGCCGTTTCGCGGTACTGGTCAACGACTTCGGCGACGTGGGCTTCGACGGCCCACTGCTCGAGCGCGCGGGGCTGCCGGTGATCGAGGTCGAAGGTGGCTGCTTCTGTTGCGCTGCCGGCGGGCGGCTGCTGGAGACACTGCACCGAATCCGCACGGCGCTTGCACCGGAACTGCTGATCGTCGAAGGCTCCGGGCTGGCCGATCCCTGGCCGCTGCTGGAGGCGCTGCACGCCGAAGGCTTCCAGGTCCTGGGCGCGCCTTGCCTGGTCGACGCCGCGGCGCACGACCGCCTGCGCAACGATCCCCTGTATCAACGGCAGATCGACGCGGCCAGCCTGTTGCTGGTGACCAAGGCGGCCTTCGCCGGGGCCAACGCCACCGACGCGGCGGTGCGGTTCCTCGGCGAGCGCAAGACGGCCGCGGCCGTCTGCGTGCTAGGGCGCGACGACGCCCGCGCGTTGTCGCTGCTAGCCGGCGAGCCGTTCGCCCCACCCGCTGCGCGCCCGCCGCGCGTGCGCTCGCCGGCTGAACGCGCCTGGACTTGGCGCCCAGCGGGACTGCCTTCGCTCGCGCAGTTATTGGCTCATCTGCAAGATGAACCCGACGTGTACCGGGTCAAGGGCGTGTGCCAGTTCCAGGAGTCGGCTACGCCGATCGCGTTGAACTGGGCATTTGGCCAAGCGAGCACAATGCCCCTGCCGCAGCCCAAGCCGGGCGCACTGACCTTCCTCGGGCCGGCTGCAGGGCCTCATCTCGCCGCGCGGCTGCCCGCGTGCGCACCCTGGGAGGCGGGCGACATCGAGCGCGAAGTCGCCTTGCCTGCAGGCGCTTTCGATGCGCGCCCCGGCATCGGCCACGTCGGCGGGCGCGCCGTCCCCGAGCTCGACGCCGCCGAGGCGCTGCTGGACTTCTGCGCCGATCCGGATGTGCCGACCGGCTTGGTGGCCGACATCGCACTGGCCGACGTGCTGGCCGAGGCCTCAGGCGCGATGCGCCGGCTCGTGCCGGTCGTGCTGACCGACCACCGCTACGCCACGCTGGTGGCGGCGGCAGCACGACTTGAACGTACTGGCGCGCGGCGCGCGCTCGTGCTCACCCGCGCCGCGTCGGCGGAAGTGATCGCCTCGCGTTTCGGGGCGTCCCGCGCAGCAACCTTCACCCCGGCGTATTGCTTGCAGGCGCCCGCCGTGGCGTTGCGCGGCCTGAACCCGCAGCGTGCGGCAGCGCTGCTCAGCGCATTGGGCAAAACCCGCAGCGCGGGCCGTCAGCACTACACCTTCCGGGGGGATTCACCGGGCAATGCGCAACGGCTAACCTAACTGCACCGGGGCGCGTTCTCGGCAGTTACAACCACCAAAACGACAGGAGGCAATCGTGACACGGACACTACTGGCGCTGGCGTCGCTAGCGATATTCTCGGCGCCCGTGCTGGCGCAGGACGATCCCAACCTCGGTCGCAACCTCGCGGCCACTTGCGCCAACTGCCACGGCACGGGCGGCGTCAGCGCCGGTGGCAACGAGTCGCTGGCTGGCAAGCGCAAGGAAGACCTAGTCAAGGCGATGCTTGATTTCAAGTCGGGGGCGAAGCCGGCAACGATCATGCACCAGCTCGCCAAGGGCTACACCGACGCGCAGATCAACGCGATCGCCACGTACTTCGCCGCCCAGAAACCCGCCAAGTAAACCACGGATCCGGAGGAGAACACCATGTCCATGCAACGACGCGAGTTCCTGGGAATCGTGGGCGCGGGCTCGGCGCTGGCCGCGTTGGGCGGCTGCGCGACGATGGGCGGCGGCGCCGGAGGTCGAGTGGTGGTCATCGGCGGCGGCTTCGCCGGGGCGACCGCGGCGAAGTACATCCGCATGTGGAGCAACGGCGCGATCGACGTGACGCTGATCGAGCCGCGCGAGCAGTTCGTCTCGTGCCCGATGTCGAATCTAGTGATCGGGGGTAGCAAGACGATCGACTACCTCACCCACCGCTACGACCGCCTGGGAACGCGTCACGGCGTCAAGATCGTGCGCGACACCGCCACCGTGGTCGATACCGAAAAGCGCACGGTCAGGACCGCCGGCGGACAGACGTTCGCCTATGACCGCCTGATCGTCGCGCCCGGGATCGACTTCATGTGGGAACAGATTCCCGCGCTGGCGAAGAACCCGGAGGCCGGTACGCAGGTCGCCCCGCACGCCTGGCAGGCGGGTCCGCAGACGCTGTTGCTGCGGCGCCAGCTCGAAGCGATGCCGGACGGTGGCTTGGCGGTGATCGCGATTCCGAAAGCGCCCTACCGCTGCCCGCCCGGGCCGTACGAGCGCGCCTGCCAGATCGCCTGGTACTTCAAGGCGCGCAAGCCGAAGTCCAAAGTGCTGATTCTCGATGGCAACGGCGACGTCCAGTCCAAGAAGGGCCTGTTCACCAAGGTCTGGAACGAAGACTACAAGGGCCTCGTCGAGTACCGGCCCAACTACGAGCTGGAGGACGTCGATCTGTCCACGCGCACGCTGAAGTTCAAGGTGCAAGACGACGTCCGGGCCGACGTGATCAACGTGGTTCCGCCGCAGCGCGCCGGTGCGATCGCGCGCGCCGCCGGTGTGGTCACGGCCGCCAACCGCTGGTGCGACGTCGATTTCCTGACCTACGAATCGACGAAGGTGAAAAACGTCCATGTGCTGGGCGACGCGATCCAGCCGGCCCCCGGCATGCCGAAGTCGGGCCACATGGCGAACCAGCAGGCCAAGGTGTGCGCGGCGGCGATCGTCGCGCTGCTGTCCGGCGCGAGCGTCAACCGCACGCCGGTGGTGACGAATACCTGCTACAGCATGACCAACGACACCGACACCGTGCACGTGGCATCGGTCCATCAGTACGATGCTGGCAAAAAAACGATGCTGACCGTGCCCGGCTCCGGCGGCTTGTCGCCCGCGCCGACCGCGCTCGAAGGCAAGTACGCGTTCGCCTGGGCGCAGAACGTCTGGGCCGACATCCTCGCGTAAGCGCCGCGGGGCGTTACGTCAACGATGCGGCGGGCGATGCCCGCCGCTTTTTTTGCTGCGTCGGATCCCGCGATCGGCGCGCGCGAGGCGCGTGCGCCCCCGGACGCGAAGCAGACACCGAAGCGTCGGCACAGGCCCATGTCCGCGACGCCGGGCACGGGGCGCGACACGGCAACCGCGGGCGATGCGAGCGAACGCGCCGCCGCGTGGCGTCGGAGCAGCCGCCCCGCACCGGGCCGACTTGGCGCCCGCGGATCGCGCGCGTACGGGGACGCACCGCCCGCGCCGAGGCCCCAGCGAAGCTCCGGATCAGCGCTTGCCGGACAGGTACTCGGCGACAGCCTTGATTTCGAGCTCGGTCATGCGCGCCACGATCGCATGCATCACCGGGCTGTCCTTGCCGCGCTCGGGCGCGGAAAACTGCTTGATCCGGTTTTCGATGTACAGCGCGTTCTGTCCGGCCAGACGCGGCAGTTCGGCGTCGCCGGCGGCCTGCGCACCGTGGCAGCCGGCGCAGGCGGCCACCCCCGAGAAGCGGTTACCGTGGTGATAGACGTAGCGGCCAACCGCGGCGAGTTCGGGATCCTTGACTTCGTTGGCGGTTGCCGGCTTTCGGCTGAAGTACTCGCCGAGCGCCTTCATGTCCGCGTCGCTCAGCTCCTTGACGAACTCGCGCATGGTGGTGGACGGCCGCGCACCGCTCTTGAAACTGGCGAGCTGACGCGCGAGATACACGGCGTTCTGGGCGGCGAGCTTCGGAAACAGCTCGCTGGAACTTTCGCCATCGGCACCATGGCACAACACGCAGGCGCTGGCGACGATCTTGCGCGCGCGCTCGTTGTCGGCTCCGGTTTGCGCCCGCGATGGCACAGCGATGACGGTGAGCGCAACCGCAACCAGAAAAGCCCATCCGATCGATGTGCTACTGCGCACGGACCACCTCCCCATAGTTGGCGATAAGCTGCCCGATCCTAGGGGGCAGGGTTGCGGCGGGAAATATCCGTCTTGGGTTACGCGCGCGGGGCATATCCGCTAGTCCGACAGCACTGGCTCGCCGCGGGTCTCCTCGGGCGTGCCACCGCCGTCGGACGACGGAAACTCGAGCTTGATCTCGCCAGCGTCGTCCACGTCGACACTGACCTTGCCGCCGTTGACCAGGCGACCGAACAGCAGCTCGTCGGCCAGCGCCTTGCGGATCGTGTCCTGGATCAGGCGCGCCATCGGCCGCGCGCCCATCACCGGATCGAAGCCCTTCTTGGCCAAGTGCCTGCGCAGCGCGTCCGAGAAGGTGATGTCGACCTTCTTCTCGTGCAACTGGTCTTCGAGCTGCATCAGGAACTTGTCGACCACGCGCAGGATGATCTCCTCGTCCAGCGCGCGGAAGCTGATGATCGCGTCGAGCCGGTTGCGGAACTCGGGCGTGAAGATGCGCTTGATTTCCGCCATTTCGTCGCCGGGCTCGCGCGTGCTGCCGAACCCGATCGCGCGCTTGTTCAGCAGCTCGGCGCCGGCGTTGGTCGTCATGATGATGATCACGTTGCGGAAGTCGGCCTTGCGCCCGTTGTTGTCGGTCAGCGTGCCGTGATCCATCACCTGCAGCAGGATGTTGAAGATGTCCGGGTGCGCCTTCTCGATTTCGTCGAGCAGCAGCACCGCGTGCGGCTTCTTGCTGATCGCCTCGGTCAGCAATCCGCCCTGATCGAACCCGACGTAGCCCGGCGGCGCGCCGATCAGGCGGCTGACCGCATGCCGCTCCATGTACTCGGACATGTCGAAGCGGATCAACTCGATGCCCAGCGTGAACGCCAGCTGCCGCGCGACTTCGGTCTTGCCCACCCCGGTCGGCCCCGAGAACAGGAACGAGCCGATCGGCTTGTCGGGTTTGCCCAGCCCGGAGCGCGCCATCTTGATCGCGGAGGCGAGCGCCTCGATCGCCGGGTCCTGGCCGAACACGACGTTCTTCAGGTTGCGCTCGAGGTTCTTCAGCTGCGCGCGGTCGTCGCTGGAGACGGTCTGCGGTGGGATGCGTGCGATCTTGGCGATGATGTCCTCGACCTCGTTCTTGCCGATGGTCTTCTTGCGCTTGGACACCGGCAGGATGCGCTGCGCGGCGCCCGCCTCGTCGATCACGTCGATCGCCTTGTCCGGCAGATGGCGGTCGTTGATGAACTTGGCCGACAGCTCGGCCGCCGCCGTGATCGCGCCGGCGGAGTACTTGACGCCGTGGTGCTCCTCGAAGCGCGACTTCAGACCCTTGAGGATTTCGATCGTCTGCGCCACCGTCGGCTCGGCGACGTCGATCTTCTGGAAGCGGCGCGACAGCGCGTGGTCCTTCTCGAAGATGCCGCGGTACTCGTTGTAGGTGGTGGCCCCGATGCACTTCAACTGCCCGCTCGCCAGTGCCGGCTTCAGCAGGTTGGACGCGTCGAGCGTGCCGCCCGACGCCGAGCCGGCGCCGATCAGCGTATGAATCTCGTCGATGAACAGGATCGCATGCGCGTTGTTCTTGAGCTGCTTGAGCACGGCCTTGAGCCGCTGCTCGAAGTCGCCGCGGTACTTGGTGCCCGCCAGCAGCGCGCCCATGTCGAGCGAATAGACGGTCGACTTCTCGAGGATCTCGGGCACGTCGCCCTTGACGATGCGCCAGGCCAGACCTTCGGCGATCGCCGTCTTGCCGACGCCGGCCTCGCCGACCAGCAGCGGATTGTTCTTGCGCCGCCGGCACAGCACCTGGATCACACGCTCGACCTCGGGTTCGCGTCCGATCAGCGGATCGATCTTGCCGTCGCGCGCGAGCTGGTTCAGGTTCAGCGTGTACTGCTCGAGCGGCGAGCTCTGTTCGCGGCCCTGCTCCTGCTCCTGCTCCGAGTCGGCTTTGTCCCTGCCCTTTTCCTCGCCCTGCGGCGCCTTGGTGATCCCGTGCGAGATGTAATTGACGACATCCAGGCGCGTGACGCCCTGCTGGTGCAGGTAGTACACGGCGTGCGAGTCCTTTTCGCCGAAGATCGCGACCAGCACATTGGCGCCGGTCACCTCCTTCTTGCCGTTGCTGGTGGACTGCACGTGCATGATCGCGCGCTGGATCACGCGCTGAAAGCCCAACGTCGGCTGCGTGTCGGCCTCCGAGTTGGGCGGCAGCACGGGGGTGTTGTCGGCGATGAAGTTCTGCAGGCTCTTGCGCAGGTCCTCGATGTTGCAGGCGCAGGCGCGCAGCACCTCGGCGGCCGACGGGTTGTCCAGCAGCGCCAGCAGCAGGTGCTCGACGGTGATGAATTCGTGTCGCGCCTGCCGAGCCTCGACGAAGGCCATGTGCAAGCTGACTTCCAGTTCCTGCGCGATCATGCTTCCTCCATCACGCACTGCAGCGGATGCTGATGCTGGCGTGAATAACTGCAAACCTGCTCGACCTTGCTGGCGGCGATGTCGCGCGGATACACGCCGCACACGCCGCGACCCTCATGATGCACCTTCAGCATGATCTGGGTCGCCTGCTCGCGGCCCTTGCCGAAGAACTTCTGCAGCACCCCGACGACGAATTCCATCGGCGTGAAATCGTCGTTGAGCAGGACCACCTGGTACATCGGTGGCGGCTTGACGCGAGAAGTCTGCTTCTCGACGACCGTGCCTTCGCCGATCCGCTCACTCATGAGGCCATTCTAGAAAATCCGCTCGCCCCGCGCGGGACTCGATAAGCAGCTTAATCATAAGTTATCTCGGCGCGCGCCACCCCGCGCGCGGCGGTGCCTTCCGACCGTCGATCCGCATTCGGCGCCGGAGTTCCGCGACGGCTCCGCGCCGGCCGCGACGGCCGTCGCTTCCGCCCCGACCGCGGATGGGTTCGACGCCGCGCACAAGATGTGGTCGACCGCTCCCGTACCGGGTGCGGTCCGCGAGAGCGTGCGGGTCGGTTGTGGCTCGCGCGCGACGACCGCTGGCGCCGCGCTTGGCCCGCGGGCATCCGCGGGCCTTGACGGGCGGCAGCCCAGATCCAAGAATTCGGCGTCCGTCCGCAGTAACGACAAAGCGAACGACGGATCGTCGGCGGTCTGGCGCTTCCCGCGCGCCACCGGCGGGGAGAGGAGTCGAGGAGATACCGCAGCCGCGCGCCGCGGCCCGCCATGACCCCTCGCGTGAGGATGCAGAAGAAGGAAGGCTTTATGGCAACGGGTACGGTCAAGTGGTTCAACGACGCGAAGGGGTACGGCTTTATCACGCCGGACGACGGCGGCGAGGATCTGTTCGCCCATTTTTCGGCGATCCAGATGAACGGCTTCAAGACCCTCAAGGAGGGTCAGAAGGTCGTCTTCGAAGTCGTCCAAGGCCCGAAGGGCAAGCAGGCATCGAACATCACGACCGGCAGCTAGCGGCGGGCGGCCAGCGCACGGGCTGGCGAAGCACCCCGATGAAAAACCCCGCCGCGGCGGGGTTTTTCTTGGTCTTCCGGCCGCTTCACATGTGGTCGATCATCACTTGGCCGAAGCCCGAGCAGCTCACCTGTGTGGCACCTTCCATCAGCCGCGCGAAGTCGTAGGTCACCTTCTTGCTCAGGATCGCGCGCTCCATCGACTTGATGATCAGGTCGGCCGCTTCGGTCCAGCCCATGTGCCGCAGCATCATTTCCGCGGACAGGATCTCCGAGCCCGGATTGACGTAGTCCTTGCCGGCGTACTTCGGCGCCGTGCCGTGGGTGGCTTCGAACATCGCCACCGAGTCCGACAGGTTCGCACCGGGCGCGATGCCGATGCCGCCGACCTGCGCGGCCAGCGCGTCCGAGATGTAGTCGCCGTTGAGGTTCATCGTCGCGATCACGTCGTACTCGGCCGGCCGCAGCAGGATCTGCTGCAAAAAGGCGTCGGCGATCACGTCCTTGATGACGATCTCGCCGTGAACGGCGCGGATCCTCATCCACGGACCGCCGTCGAGCAGTTCGGCACCGAATTCTCTCTGCGCCAGGCCGTAGCCCCACCGGGCGAACGCGCCCTCGGTGAACTTCATGATGTTGCCCTTGTGCACGAAGGTCACGCTCTTGCGCCGGTTGTCGATTGCGTACTGGATCGCCTTGCGCACGAGCCGCTCGGTACCCTCGCGCGAAATGGGCTTGATGCCGATGCCGGAGGTATTCGGAAAGCGGATCTTCTTGACCCCCATTTCTTCCTGCAGGAACCGGATCAGCTTCTTCGCCTTGTCGCTCTCCGCTTCGTACTCGATACCCGCGTAGATGTCCTCCGAGTTCTCGCGGAAGATCACCATGTCGGTCTTCTCCGGCTCGCGCACGGGGCTGGGCACGCCCTTGAAGTAGCGCACGGGCCGCAGGCAGACGTACAGATCGAGCTCCTGCCGCAAGGCGACGTTGATCGAGCGGATACCGCCGCCGACCGGCGTGGTCAGCGGCCCCTTGATCGAAACGACGTACTCCTTGAGTGCCTGCAAAGTCTCGTCCGGCAGCCAGACGTCCGGGCCGTAGACCTTGGTGGATTTCTCACCGGCGTAGATCTCCATCCAGACGATCTTGCGCTTGCCCGCGTAGGCCTTCGCCACGGCCGCATCGACCACCTTGATCATCACCGGGGTGATGTCGACACCGGTACCGTCGCCCTCGATGTACGGGATGATCGGCTGATCGGGCACGTTCAGCGTGTAATCGTTGCTGACGGTGATCTTCTGGCCTGAACTGGGCACCTTGATGTGCTGGTACATGAGGTCTCCGCTCGCGTTCTGACGCGTTATGGGCGGTTGCGGCCAGCCGGCTCATCCGTGCGGCGCACCTCCCCGACGCGGCGAGTTTACCCGTCCGCTGTCAGCACCGATGTCAACCCGGCGCGAGGCGGCGCCGTTATAGGCGCGACGAACCCTCGTCCGCGCTGGCCCATCAGGACCAACGTCGCCACGTTTCGAGCCATCCTTCAGGGAGAAAAACGCATGAACAAGCTGCTTGCCGCCCTCATCTCGACGCTGTTTGCCGGTGCCGTGCTGGCCCAGGCTCAGCCCGCCACCCCCGCCACGCCGGCGCAGCCGGCCGCGCCTGCCAAGGCCGAAGCCAAGGCGGAGGCCAAGGGCGAGACGAAAGGCGAAACCAAGAAGGTCGCCAAGAAGACCAAGGCCAAGGCCAAGAAAACGGGCGACGCCAAAGCGCCCGAAGCCAAGAAGTAATCGATCCGCACGATCGGCAAGGGCAGGGGTGACCCTGCCTTTTTCGTTGCGCCGGCGCGTGCTGGCGGTCAGCCCCGCGAGGGGCCGGCGAATCCGACCCCGACGTGCGCGCCCCGAGCGTCGCTTCGCCTCGAAACGGACCGCAAGCCGGCCGCTGATGCCGCCGGCTTTCGGTCACCTTTCGCGGGACGGCGGGAGCGAGGTGCGCCGGGAACTCGAAACGGCCAAGCGCGACGACATCGTCGCGTGGCTCACTTCTGCCCGATAAGATCCGGTTCCCTCACTGGCGCCGCCCGCCGATGCAACCCGCCCGTCTGAGCCAACGCCTGCTGACCGCCGCCGCGCTCATGTTCGCCTGTCTGGCCGCCGCCAGCGCCCAGCCACCGCAGCCGGCGCTGCCGACGGTCAAGCTCAGCGCGGGCATCCATCTGATCACCGCGGAAGTCGCGGCCAGCGATCCAAGCCGCATGCGCGGGCTGATGTTCCGCGAGTCGCTGGCGCCGAACCACGGCATGCTTTTCGTGTTCGACCACAAGGCGATCCACTGCATGTGGATGCGCAACACGCTGATTCCGCTCTCGGTTGCGTTCGTCGACGACGACGGCGCCATCGTCAACATCGAGGACATGAACCCGCGGACCGAAACCAGCCATTGCGCGCGGCGTCCGGTGCGCTTCGCGCTGGAAATGGAACGGGGCTGGTTCGCCAAGCGCGGACTGGGCCCCGGCGCCCGCCTCGTCGG
>JBBIJJ010000012.1:0-36968 GCA_037446035.1 Burkholderiales bacterium | reverse complement strand
ATTACGGAAACCATCAAGGCCGCGAGGCGACAAACCTTGCACCGTAGGCCGGATATAAGACCGCAACACCCTGTCTCCGCCGTCGCGAAAGCCAGAGAACTTGCACTCCGGGAGGCGTCCATATAAGGTCCCATGAGCATCCACTCGAACACCCTGCAGCCGGCGCGTGCATTGCGGGCCCGCGCGCCGGTTCTCGCGCTGGCGGTCAGCGCCATGCTCGCCGCCTGCGGCGGCGGAGGCTACGGCGGCGGCGCCACCGCCACGATGAGCCTCGCGCCGACGATCACGACGCATCCCGCCAGCGTCACCGTCGCCGCGGGCCAGCCGGCCACGTTTTCGCTCGTCGCCTCGAACGCGACCGGCTACCGATGGCTGCGCAACGGCGCGACGATCATGGGCGCGACCGCCGCCAGCGACACGATCGCGGCGACGACGCCGGCCGACAACGGCGCCCAGTTCAGCGTGGTCGTGTCGAACTCGTACGGTGCGGTGACCAGCAATGCCGCGACGCTGACTGTGCAGTGACGCACCGCCGCGGTCCGGGCGAGTCCGCGGCGCGCCAAACTGCGCGAGCGTATCAGTACAACGAAGGCGCGCCGGCAGGCCGCGTCTTGAAGCGCTTGTGCGTCCACAGATACTGATCCGGCAGGCGCCGTACCCAGCGCTCGATCTCGGCGTTCATGCGCGCGGTGTCGGCGAGCACGTCGCCGCTCGGGTAGTCGCGCCACGGCGGCTCCACGTGCAGCACGTAGCCGTCGGGCGTCATCTCGGTCACGCACATGACCACCTTGGCATTCGTCAGCTTCGCCAGCCGCGCGACCATCGGCAGCGTGGCAGCGTCGACGCCGAAAAACGGCGCGAACACGCCGTTGCGTTCGCCCGGGTCCTGATCGGGCAGATAGTAAAAGGGCAGGCCGTCCTTCAGCGCGCGCACGGCCGCGCGCAGATCGAAGCCCTCGCGCGCGATCAGCAGCGGCTCGTTGAAACGGTTGCGGATCGCGAGCAGCCAGCGGTCCCACGCGGCGTTGCGGCTGCGCGCGTAGATCGACACGCCGCGAACGAGCGTGTTCAGGCGCACGCCGCCGGCATCCAGCCCCGCGAAGTGCGGCGCCACCGCGATCAGCGGGCGGTTGGCAGGGTCGGTCAGATGTTCGGCCCCCTCGACGCGGACGAAGCGCTCCATCTCCTGGCGCGAGGCGCGCGCCAACACGCCGTGGTCGACGAAAGCGCGCGCCAGATTGCGCAGCGTGCGGCGGCCGATCGCCGCGCGCTGCGCCGCGCTTTTCTCTGGAAAGCACAGCGCGAGGTTGACGAGCGCAATGCGCCGGCGCGGCCACGCCAGCCACCACACCAGATCCCCGAGGACGTTGCCGAGGCGCGTGCGTGCGCGCGGCGACCAGCCTGCCGCCCACTCCATCAGCGCGACCAGCGCGCGCGCGGCAAGCCGCTTCATGCCCCGGCACCGGGCGGCTGCGCACCGGCCGGCACCTTGTAGCGGTTGTAGCCCCACAGATACTGCGCGGGACAGGCGCGGATAAGCCGCTCGAGCGTGCGATTCAGCACGGTTGCATCGTGGACCGCTTCTCCGGTCAGCGGCTCGGTCAGCGGCACCACGTGGATCCGGTAGCCGCGCCCGCGCGGCAGGCGCTCGCCGTAAACGAACACGACGTCGGCGCCGTGCGCGACCGCGAGTCGCGCCGGCAGGGTCATCGTGTACGCCGGCCGCCCGAAAAACGGCGCCCACACGCCCTCGCCCTGCGAAGGTACCTGGTCGGGCAGGATGCCGGCCGCCTGCCCGGACTTCATCGCGCGCATCAGCATCCGCACGCCGCGCATGTCGGCTGTCGCCAGCACGAGCCCGTCCGCCGCCCGCCCGCATTCCATCAGCGGGCGCAGCGCGGGCTTGCGCGGCACGCGGTACAGCACGGTCATCGTGCGGGTGCGCGGATCCGCGTGCAGCGCGTAGGTCTTGGAGATGATTTCGAAGCAGCCGAGATGCGGCGTCAGAAAGACCACCGGCCGACCTTCGGTCTGCGCGGCCTTCATGCGTTGCAGATCAGCCGGGTGGATCTTGCCGAGCAGGTCGTGCGGCGGACGCATCCAGACCCAGGCGCTCTCGAGCGCCTGCTTGCCCGCCTCTGCGATCGCCGCGCGGCGCATGGCGCCGTCGTCGAGACCGGCCTGCGCAAGATTGGCGCGCAGGCGCGCGCGGTAGGTCGGCGCCAGCGCGTAGACGAACCAGCCGGCGGCCGCGCCGAGCGCGTGTACGGCGGCCAGCGGCAGCCGCGCGATCAATTTGAACAGCAACGTCAACATCGTGATGGCGGGCGCGCTGCCGCCGGCTTCCGGGTTCGGCCAAGGGTTTGACCCCTCTCCGGCGCGTCCTTAGAATTCGTTGCTCGCCGATTTATGACCAATTGCGGGGCGAGCCGCGGCGCGCATTGTCGCATCGCACCCTGCGCGGGCGAACGCTTCGGGCCCGGCGCGGCAAATACCGCTAAAGCGTCGCCGCTCTTGTCGAGGGCAACGCGGTCAAGACCTTCGAACAGGAGTGGCAACGTGGCCAACGACTTTCTTTTCACCTCCGAATCCGTCTCCGAGGGCCATCCCGACAAGGTGGCCGATCAGATCTCCGACGCGATCCTCGACGCGATCCTCGGGCAGGACAAGCACTCGCGCGTCGCCGCCGAGACACTCGTGACCACCGGGCTCGTGGTGCTCGCCGGCGAGATCACGACGAAAGCGGTCGTCGACTATCCGGCGATCGCTCGCCATGTGATCAAGCGTATCGGCTACGACAACACCGAGTACGGCATCGACTACAAGGGCTGCGCGGTGATGGTCTGCTACGACAGGCAGAGCCCGGACATCGCGCAGGGCGTCGACGAAGGCAAGGGCGTGGACCTCGATCAGGGCGCGGGCGACCAGGGGCTGATGTTCGGCTACGCGTGCGACGAAACGCCCGAGTTGATGCCGGCGCCGATCTACTACTCGCACCGGCTGGTCGAGCGCCAGGCCGACGTGCGGCGCGACGGGCGGCTGCCGTGGTTGCGTCCCGACGCGAAGTCGCAGATCACGATGCGCTATGTCGACGGCAAGCCGCACTCGGTCGATACCGTCGTGCTGTCCACGCAGCACGATCCGGACATCGCCTACGAGACGCTGAAAGAGGCGGTGATCGAGACGATCATCAAGCCGGTGCTGCCGAAGGAGTGGCTCAACGGTACCAAGTACCTGATCAACCCGACCGGCCGCTTCGTGATCGGCGGGCCGCACGGCGACTGCGGCCTGACCGGGCGCAAGATCATCGTCGACACCTACGGCGGCGCCTGCCCGCACGGCGGCGGCGCGTTCTCCGGCAAGGATCCATCGAAGGTCGACCGTTCGGCCGCATACGCGGCGCGCTACGTGGCGAAGAACGTCGTGGCGGCGGGCCTGGCGCGCCAGTGCCAGGTGCAGGTCAGCTACGCGATCGGCTATTCGAAGCCGATCAACATCACCGTTTACACCGAAGGCACCGGCAAGATCAGCGACGACAAGATCGCCAAGCTGGTGAGCGAGCACTTTGACCTGCGGCCGAAGGGCATCGTGCAGATGCTCGACCTGCTGCGGCCGATCTACGAGAAAACCGCCGCCTACGGCCACTTCGGCCGCGACGAGCCCGAGTTCACCTGGGAGCGTACCGACAAGGCCGCGGCGCTCGCGGATGCGGCCGGCTTGAAACGCCAGGCCGCGTAGCGCCGATCCACCTTTCGTCAAAGGCTGACTTCGGCGCAGCCGAAGTCAAGCGGGGCCGTCGCCGGACGGCCGCAGCCGCAGACAAAAGCCCATCCCGCGGCCGCGCTGGCGGACGCCGCCGGCGTGAAACGCCCGGCCGCGTCGCGGCCGGTCCCCGTCCCAAACCGACGGCCGTCGATCGCTTCGAGTGGGCGCCGCGCCGGCGCAATTCGACGAATCGCCCGCGGCGACGGTCCGCACAATGACGCGGTCGTGGTTCGCCGATGCCCCGCCGTGCTCAAACGCATCCCCGTGTCCGCGCTGCGTATCGGAATGCACGTGGAGGAGTTGTGCGGCTCCTGGATGGAGCATCCGTTCTGGCGCACGCGCTTCAGACTGACCGACCCGCAGGACATCGAACGCATCCGCGCCAGCGGCATCCACGAGGTATGGATCGACACGGGCAAGGGCTTGGACGTCGAGCGCGACGACGGCGCGGCGGTCACGCGCGAGCGCGTCGACGGCGAGATCGAGCGCGAGCTCGCGCGCGCGATCGCGCAGCCGCAATCGCCGCCGGCGCGCGCGCCGATCGACGAGGAGATCGCGCGCGCGGCGCGCATCTGCCGCGCGGCCCGGCCCGCGGTGGTCGCGATGTTCGCCGAAGCGCGCATGGGCCGCGCGATCGACGCCGCGGGCGCGGCCTCGCTGGTGCAGGAAATCTCCGACTCGGTCAGCCGCAATCCGGGCGCGCTGATCAGCATCGCGCGTCTGAAGGACAAGGACGAGTACACGTACATGCACTCGGTCGCGGTGTGCGCGCTGATGATCGCACTGGCGCGCCAGCTCGGGCTGGACGAGGAGTTCACGCGCGAACTGGGGCTCGCCGGCCTGCTGCACGACATCGGCAAGGCCAAGGTTCCGCTCGAGATACTGAACAAGCCCGGCAAGCTGACCGACGCCGAGTTCGACGCGATCAAGTCGCATCCCAAGCACGGTCACGCGATCCTCGCCGCGGGCGGCGCGGCCGGCGCGATCGTGCTCGACGTCTGCCTGCACCACCACGAGAAGATCGACGGCAGCGGCTACCCGCACCGGCTCACGGGCGACGCGATCAGTCTGTACGCCAAGATGGGCGCGGTGTGCGACGTGTACGACGCGATCACGTCGAATCGGCCCTACAAGCGCGGCTGGAACCCGGCCGAATCGATCCGCCGGATGGCCGAATGGAGCAAGCACCACTTCGACGAGACCGTTTTCCATGCGTTCGTCAAGACGGTCGGCATCTACCCGGTCGGCTCGCTGGTGCGGATGCAATCGGGACGTCTCGGCGTGGTGGTCGAACAGACCGAAGGTTCGCTGCTGACGCCCAAGGTCAGGCTGTTCTTCTCGACGACGTCGCGGCTTCACATCCCGCCGGAGACGATCGACCTGGCGCGGCCGGGGACGACCGATCGCATCGTCGGCCGCGAGGATCCGCAGCGATGGGGGCTCGCCCGCGTCGACGAATTCTGGTCCGGCGAGGCGGCGGCGCGGCGCGCCTGAGCGGCGCGCACGGCGGCGTCGGCGTCGGCTGCTCGAACGCAACCCGCGCTACGGGCGTCGCACCGCCGGAGCCATCGAACGTGCGACCGCGCGAAAGACGAACCGGATCGCGTATGCGCCCAGGACGGCGGCGAATGTGGCCGGCAGCCAGCCGATCGCCAGCGTCAGGACGACACCGAGGGCAGGGAAACACGCCGCGTACACGGCGATGAAGATGAGGACGGACGCGGCCGCGGCCAGCCGCTCGCCGGCTGCGCGCTCTCCAAGGGGAATCACGCCAAGGTTCCTCCCTGTCCGCGCCCCCTGTCTGCGCGGCGAGGCGCTCGGGTCGAATATTGTGACGCGATCGTGACGAAAGAGTGACCGCTGCGCCATCCCCCGCGTTGGCGATCCGCAGGCGGCGCCGCTCACGCCGCCGGCCGGCGACGATTCGGCTATGATGCGCATCCCTTCGAGGAGCGTTGCAACGGAGCCGCGTCCGCAGGACTCCGCCAGGCTCGAAGCCGCCGCCTTCGGCGCGAAGCGCGGCGCTTGTGAACGGCGCTCGCAAACTTCTTTTTCGAAAGGAGGGCGCGAGATGAGCGCCGTACTCAAGTCCACGACTTCAACCAAGAACGACTTCGTCGTCGCCGACTTGCGGCTGGCCGACTGGGGCCGCAAGGAAATCCGCATCGCCGAAACCGAGATGCCGGGATTGATGGCGATCCGCGAGGAGTTCGCCGCCCGCCAGCCGCTCGCCGACGCGCGCATCACCGGCTCGTTGCACATGACGATCCAGACCGCGGTGCTGATCGAAACGCTGCAGGCGCTCGGCGCGCAGGTGCGTTGGGCGAGCTGCAACATCTTCTCGACGCAGGACCACGCCGCGGCGGCGATCGCGGTCAAGGGCACCCCGGTGTTCGCCGTCAAGGGCGAGTCGCTCGCCGACTACTGGGACTACACGCACCGCATCTTCGAGTGGCCCGACGGCAGCTACACCAACATGATCCTCGACGACGGCGGCGACGCGACGCTGCTGCTGCACCTGGGAGCGAAGGCCGAGAAGGATGCGGCGGTCATCGCCGATCCGACCAGCGAGGAAGAGACGTATCTGTTCGCCTCGATCAAGGCCAAGCTCGCGCAGGATCCGACTTGGTATTCGACGCGGCTCGCGCACATCAAAGGCGTGACGGAAGAGACGACGACGGGCGTCAAGCGCCTGTACCAGATGGCAAAGGAAGGCCGCCTGGCGTTCCCCGCGATCAACGTCAACGACTCGGTCACCAAGAGCAAGTTCGACAACCTGTACGGCTGCCGCGAGTCGCTGGTCGACGGCATCAAACGCGCCACCGACGTGATGATCGCCGGCAAGATCGCGGTGGTGTGCGGCTACGGCGACGTCGGCAAGGGCTCGGCGCAGGCGCTGCGCGCGCTCTCCGCGCAGGTATGGATCACCGAAATCGATCCCATCTGCGCGCTGCAGGCGGCGATGGAAGGCTATCGCGTCGTGACGATGGACTACGCCTGCGACAAGGCCGACATCTTCGTCACCGCCACCGGCAACTTCCACGTGATCACGCACGATCACATGCGGCGCATGAAGGACCAGGCGATCGTCTGCAACATCGGCCACTTCGACAACGAGATCGACGTGGCGTCGCTCGCCCAACACAAGTGGGAGGAGATCAAGCCGCAGGTCGACCACGTGATCTTTCCCGACGGCAAGCGCATCATCCTGCTCGCGAAGGGGCGGCTCGTGAACCTCGGCTGCGCGACCGGGCATCCGAGCTACGTGATGTCCAGCTCGTTCGCCAACCAGGTAATCGCGCAGATCGAACTGTTCACCAACACCGCGAAGTACCCGGTCGGCGTCTACACGCTGCCCAAGCACCTCGACGAGAAGGTCGCGCGGCTGCAGTTGAAGAAGCTCGGCGCGCAGTTGACCGAGCTGACCGACGCGCAGGCGCGCTATATCGGTGTACCGAAGGAAGGGCCGTACAAGCCGGAGCACTACCGGTACTGAACGCGAACGCCGGGCGCGCATTCCCCCGCCGCGGCACCCGGGCGCGGCGCCCGCGCATCGCGGCCCGATGCCCGCGTCACGGCCGAACTCCGACGGAGTCAGCATGCGCATCCTTCTCGTCTGGATCCTCAACGCGGTCGCGTTGTGGCTGGTCACGCTGGTCTTGCCCGGGGTCCAGGTCCAGGATCCCGTGCACGCATTCGCTGCGGCGATCGTCCTGGGGCTGGTCAATGCGCTGATCAAGCCGGTGCTGGTGATCCTGACCCTGCCGGTCACGGTCGTCACCCTGGGGTTGTTCCTGTTCGTTCTAAACGGACTGCTCTTCTGGGGCGTAGCGGCGCTGCTGCCGGGCTTTCACGTCGCCGGCTTCTGGTGGGGTGTGGCCGGCGCGCTCCTGTTCAGCCTGTTCTCGTGGGCGTTTTCCGCGCTGCTGCCGAAGCGCACCGGCGGCGCGGGATGAGCCGCGCGTCCGGACGAACCGAGATGAGCCAACGCGCCTTCAGTTTCGAGTTCTTTCCGCCCAAGACGCCGGAAGGCGCCGACAAGCTGCGCGCTGCGCGTGCGCGGCTCGCGGCGGTGAACCCGGCATTTTTCTCCGTCACCTTCGGCGCCGGCGGCTCGACGCGCGAGGGCACGCTGACGACGGTGCTGGAGATCCATGGCGAGGGGCATGTCGTCGCGCCGCATATCTCGTGCATCGGTTCGACGCGGGCCGCGGTGCGCGAACTGCTGCAGCGGTATCGCGATGCCGGCATCCGGCGGCTGGTCGCGCTGCGCGGCGACCTGCCGTCGGGCGCAGCCGGCGGCGCCGGCGACTTCCGCTACGCGAACGAACTGGTCGAGTTCATCCGCGCCGAGACCGGCGACTGGTTCCACGTCGAAGTCGCCGCGTATCCCGAGTACCACCCGCAGGCGCGTTCGCCGGCCGAGGATCTTGCCAACTTCGTGCGCAAGGTGCGCGCCGGCGCCAATTCGGCCATCACGCAGTACTTCTACAACTCCGACGCGTACTTTCGCTTCGTCGACGACGTGGCCGCGCTCGGCTGCACGGTTCCGATCGTGCCGGGCATCATGCCGATCACCAACTACGCGCAACTCGCGCGCTTTTCCGACGCATGCGGCGCGGAGATCCCGCGCTGGATCCGCAAGCGGCTCGAAAGCTTTGGCGACGACCGCGAGTCGATCCGCGCGTTCGGCCTGGACGTCGTCGCCGACCTGTGCGAACAGTTGCTCGCGGTCGACGCCCCCGGGCTGCACTTCTACACGATGAACCAGGCCGAACCGACGCTCGCGATCTGGCAGCGGCTCGGGTTGCCGGCCGGCTGAACCGCCGCCGCGCGCTCGGAAGATGTGAGCCTGAATCCGGCCGTTGGCCATTTGTAGTCCGTTCGCTCCGCCGCCTCGGCGCATTCCGAGCCGAAGTCCCTCGTCATTCCGAACGGAAGTGCCTCGTCACTCCGAACATAGAAGCGCCTCGTCATTCCGATCCGAAGGCGAGGAATCGCACTCACTCGCTGCGCCAAGATCCCTCGCTGCGCTCGGGATGACAGCCTCGGCGCTGCCGAGACCGCGCCGTTCGCGGTCAGGGCGTCGCCATCGCGCGCACGCCTTTTCTCGACGATCTGGTGGCCGCCGGCGACTTGGTGATGCCTTTTCCCAAGTTGCGCATGCGCTCCGGTTGCCGCTACTTTCTGATCGTCAACCCGCGCCGCGCGCATCTGCCGCACGTCGAAACCTTTCGCGCGTGGATCGTCGGCGAGTTCAGACGCGGACCGCACCGGCTGACGTGATCGCATCGCGGATCGCGCGCTCGGCGCGGCGCGACCCGCTGCGCAGACTGCACTGTCGGGCTAGAGCACACCCGACTCGGTGATCGCCAGATCGAGGTGCACGTCGTGCGGCTGCGGGTCGATCGAGGCGATGCGGCCGCAATCGAAACCCACGCCGACCAGCACCGGACGCACCGCGAACGCGGCGGCGGAGCGATCGTAGAAGCCGCCGCCGTAGCCGAGCCGGTAGCGCTTGTCGTCGATGCCGACGCACGGGATCAGAAGAAGTTGCGGCACCACGCGCTCGCGCGACGCCGGCACCGGGATCCCGTAGGCGCCGGGCTGCATCGGCGTGCGCGGCGTCCACGCCGCGAACTCGAGCACGTCGCCGGCAACCACCGGCAGCGCCGCCGTCCGTCCGGCGTTCTCCGCCAGCCATTCGCCGACCACCGCGGTCAGATCGGGTTCGCCGCGCACCGGCCAGAAAAACGCAAGCCGCGCCACCGGCATCGTACGCAGCCAGCGCGCCACGCGCGCGGCCAACGCGCGCTCGCGCGCCTGCCGGTCGGCCAGCACTGCGCGCGCGGCCAGCAGCCGCGCGCGCAGGTCGGCGCGATCGGCGGCGGGCGGGGTCGTCGTTTCGTCCTGTGCCATGGTGGCGCTGCGGTTCGGCCTCAGGATACGGGCATAGCCAAGCAAACGGCCGTGAATATTCGGCGTTCGATGCGCTGGCCGCCGTTGCAAACTCGTGTTCGCTTTCTCTGTGGCCGCAAAGCTTGCCGCGCTTTCGCGCGTGCTGCTAGTCTGTGTCCGATGCCGTTTCGTCTCGCCATCACCGGTCTTGCCGCGCTGCTGATCGCGGCCACGCCGCCCGCCGCCGGCACGTCCACGCTGTCGCCGGACGACGCCTTTCTGGCCGCGCGCGAGGCCGCCCGCGTCGGCGACGAAGAGCGGCTCGCGGCACTGGCGACCGTGCTCGAGTCGCACCCGCTCGCCTCGTACGTCGAGTTCTGGCGCCTGCAGGCGAGATTGCGCGGCGACGCGCCCGAGCAGGTCGATGCGGCGGTCGCGCGTTTCCTCGAACGCCATGCCGGCACTTACATCGCCGACCGGATGCGGCTCGAGTGGCTGCTCGCGCTCGCGGCGCGCGGCGATCTTGCGACGTTCGACCGCGAGTTGCCGCGGCTCGTGTGGAACGACGACGGCCAGCTGCGCTGCTACGCGATGCTCGCACGCTACACGCGCAACGAAGGCCGCCGCATCGGGGAGCTGGCGCGCGAGGCACGCCGCGTGCTGGCGGCGAGTCGAGAGTCCGCCGGCGAAGGCTGCATGGCGCTTGGCGACGCGCTGCTCGCGTCCGGACATATCTCGCCGTGGCAGCGCCTGCGCGCGCTGGTCGAGCAAAACCAGGTCGCCACGGCCAAGCGGCTCGCTGCCGCCATGCCGGAGTTCGACGCCGCGCAGTTCGCGCAGGCGGTCGATCGCCCGGCGGCCTGGCTCGCGGCGCATGGAAAGCCGCCGACCGAAAAACAGCGCGAACTGGCGATCGTCGCGATCGTGCGGCTCGCGCGCGACGATCCCGCGCTGGCAGCGCGCTACGCGCAAGCGCTGCATGAGCACCTGTCGCCGGATCAACGCGGCATCGTGTGGGGCCGCATCGGCCACATGGGCGCGTTCAAGTTGCTCGCCGAGGCGGTCGACTGGTACCGGCGCGGCGGCGAACGGGTCGGCACCGGCGACGATGCCGCGCGCGCCGACGAGGTGCTCGAGTGGCAGGTGCGCGCCGCGCTGCGCGCGCCGGGTGGGCCGGATTGGGCGATGGTTCGCGGCACGATCGAACGCATGCCGGCCGAATTGCGACGCGAGCCGGCGTGGGTGTACTGGTACGCACGCGCGCTGGCGGCGGACGGCCGCGACGCCGAAGCGCAGGCGCACTATCGGTCGATCGCGCACCGCTTCAACTTCTACGGCAAGCTCGCGGCCGAGGAGCTGGGACTTCCGATCGCGTTGCCGGCGCGACCCGCGCCGCCGACCGAACAGCAGGTCGCCGGCTTCGCGGTCAACGCCGGCTTCGACCGCGCGCTGAAGTTCTACGAACTGGGCCTGCGCGTCGAAGGCAACCGCGAGTGGTCGTGGCAGCTGCGCGGCTTCGACGATCGCAGGCTGCTCGCCGCCGCCGAATACGCGCGCAGCCGCGGCGTGTACGACCGCATGATCGCCACCTCCGAGAGAACGCGCGAAGAGCACGATTTCACCCAGCGCTTTCCGGCGCCGCACAGCGACACGCTCGCGCGCCACGCGCGGGCGGCCGGCCTCGACGACACCTGGGTCTACGGCTTGATCCGACAGGAATCGCGCTTCATCCAGGACGCGCGCTCGTCGACCGGCGCGCAGGGGCTGATGCAGATCATGCCGGCCACCGCGCGTTACGTCGCGCGCCGCATCGGCGTGCCCGACTTCCGGCCGACGCGACTCACCGATCTGGACATGAACCTGCAGCTCGGCACCGCGTATCTGCGCATGGTGCTCGACGACCTCGACGGCCACCCGCTGCTCGCCTCAGCCGCCTACAACGCGGGCCCGAGCCGTGCGCGCGTGTGGCGCGCCGCGCTGGCGCAGCCGGTCGAGGGCGCGATCTTCGCCGAAACGATTCCATTCAACGAGACGCGCGACTACGTCAAACGCGTGATGTCGAACACGGTCTACTACGCCGCGCTGTTCGAGAACCGCGCGCAGTCCCTGAAGGCGCGGCTCGGCGTGGTCCATCCCAAGGCCGCCGGTACGACCGCCTTGCCCTGAGAAGGTGGGAAGCGTTCGTCGCGAGCGCTCCGCCGGCCAGGCACACGCAGCCGCAGCGTCAAGACATATCCAGTGGATCGGCGAGGCCCGAAAACGCGCCCGCCTTGCGGCGCGGGCTCGCGTGCCAACGCACGGCAAGCCCGCGCCGCAAGGCGGGTGGTCGAAACCAACCCCGCGCAACGACGCCGGCGGGGCGCGCAGTAAACCTAGAAACGGCAGTTGAAGTCCGTGAAGTATCGAGAAACGCGTTCGCGCCAAAGCCTTGTAGTGACCACGACCATCACCCATTTGGAACTGCTCCGCAGTCCTCGGAATTGGCTTGAAACCCGCATGGATGCTGGCTTTCTGCCGTTTCGACGTGAGGCGAACTGCCGGATTTAGGGTAAAAGCATTCACCCCAAATCCGGCTGTGGCTCGCGGGTCGTCCGTCCGATCCGACGCCTCGGGTCCCTCGGTTCATTCCGCTCCGAGTGCTCTCGTCGTTCCGCTCCGAGTGCTCTCGTCATTCCGCGCCGAAGGCCCTCGTCATTCCGCGCCGAACGCTCTCGTCATTCCGAGCCGAAGGCGAGGAATCCCACCCGCTCGCAACGCTGAGATCCCTCGCGTTGCTCGGGATGACAAAGCAGAGACTCGGAATGACAAAGCGGAGACTCGGGATGACAAAGCAGAGACTCGGAATGACAAAGCAGAGACTCGGGATGACAAAGCAGAGACTCGGGATGCCGACGTCGGCGCTGCGGATGACGAAGTGGGGCTCGGAATGCGGACGTCGGCGCTTCGATGGTCAGCGCCCTGTCCATGCCATTCGGTGCCCCAGCCTTGCGCCGGGGCGTGACCGCCCGGCCGATCGGTCCTCACCCGACGGGTCACCGCTGTCGAGTCGGCAAACCGCGGAAGCGCAACGCACTTCCGCGCAACCACAAAGGTGGACTGCGGGATTCAAGTTCCTGTCGGCAGGCTCGCCGGCCGGCGCGTCACGGCGCGGTTTGCGCGCGGCGCGGGTCCAGCGCCGCTGCGGCCTAGAATGCGCCCGACTCCGCCAACCGCAGTTTGCACATGCGCCACAGCAATGTCCTCGTCATCGGTGGCTCGGGCTTCGTCGGCCGCCATCTCGTCAACGCGCTGGTTGCGCGCGGCTGCCGGGTGCTTGCGCCGACGCGACGGCGCGAGCGTGCCAAGCACCTGATCCTGCTGCCGACCTGCGATGTCGTCGAAGCCGACGTGCACGACGATGCGACGCTCGAGCGGCTGATCCGCGGGCAGGACGCGGTGATCAACCTGGTCGGCATCCTGCACGGCACACAAGCGCAGTTCGAGAAAGCGCATGTCGAGCTGCCGCGCCGCATCGTCGCCGCCTGCGAAAAGCTGGGCGTGCGCCGCTATCTGCACATGAGCGCGCTGGGCGCCGATCCCGACGGGCCGTCGCTGTACCAACGAAGCAAGGGCGCGGCCGAACAGCTCGTGCGCGCATCCGCGCTCGACTGGACGATCCTCCGGCCGTCCGTGATCTTCGGCGCCGAAGACAACTTCCTGAACCTGTTCGCGCGGCTGGCGCGCTGGTTCCCGGTGCTGCCGATCGGCGGCGCAAACGTGCGCTTCCAGCCGGTGTGGGTCGAAGACGTCGCTAACGCCTTCGCCAACAGTCTCGACAACCGCGCGACCTATCGCAAGACGTACGAGCTGGCGGGGCCGAAGATCTACACGCTGCGCGAACTGGTGCGTTATGCGGCAGCCGCCGCCGGCCATCGGCGCATGGTGATCGCGCTGCCCGATCCGATCGCACGGCTGCAAGCCTGGCTGATGGAACACGCACCCGGCGAGCCGCTGCTGTCGCGCGACAACCTCGATTCGATGAAACGCGACAACGTCGCTTCGCAGCAGCCGTACCGGCCTGCGCCCGAGCTGGGCATCGCGCCCACGCCGCTGGAGGCCGAGGCGTCGATCTATCTCGCCGGGCTGCATCCGCGCACGCGCTTCGGCGGCTTCCGCGCGCGCGCGAGGAGATGACCGGTGCCCATGACCTTGATCATCGGCAACAAGAACTACTCGTCGTGGTCGCTGCGCGCCTGGCTGGCGTTGAAAATGGCCGGTGTGACATTCGACGAGTTGCGCATCGTGCTCGATGCGCCCGACACCAAAGCGAACATCCTGAAGCACTCGCCGAGCGGGCGCGTGCCCTGCCTGATCGACGGCGACCTGACGGTCTGGGATTCGCTGGCGATCTGCGAATACGTCAACGAGACGCAGGCGCGCGGCCGCATGTGGCCTGCGCGCGTAGCGAGCCGCGCGCAGGCACGTTCGGTCGCCGCCGAAATGCACTCGGGCTTCGCCGCGATGCGCACGCATCTGTCGATGGACATCCGCTCGCGCCATCCGGAAAAAGGCGCGGCCGCGCTCGAGCGCCCGGACGTCGCCGCCGACGTGCGGCGCGTGCAGGACATCTGGCTCGAGTGCCTCGCGCGTTCGGGCGGCCCGTTCCTGTTCGGCACCTTCTCGATCGCCGACGCGTTCTTCGCCCCGGTCGTCACGCGTTTCGTGACCTACGGCGTGACGCTGCCGCCCACGCTCGGCAACTACAGCGAGCGCGTGCTGGAGCTGCCGCCGATGCAGGAGTGGATCGCCGCTGCGCAGGCCGAGCCCGAGGTCATCGAGTCCTGAGCATCGGGGCGATGACAGACACATTGAACGCCGCCGCCCCCGCGTGGCCGGGCGCGGACCGGCCCGCAGGCCGGCGGGCGCAGCGCATGCGCTGCACGATCGCCACCGCACGCCTTTGCCGCGGTCCCGCCGGGCGCCGGCGCGGCATTGCGCGGCAGACGCGTTGCAGGCATCTGCCGAAAGGTGACCAGTGAAGGTTTACGCCGTCGGCGGCTGGGTGCGCGATCGGCTGCTCGGGCGCGACGACGGCGAACGCGATCGCGATTGGGTGGTGGTCGGCGCCACACCCGCGCAGATGATCGCCGCCGGCTTCCGGCCGGTCGGCAAGGACTTTCCGGTCTTTCTTCACCCGGTCACGAACGAGGAATACGCGCTCGCGCGCACCGAGCGCAAGACCGCACCCGGCTACAAGGGCTTCGTCTTCCACGCCGCCCCCGACGTGACGCTGGAGCAGGATCTGGCGCGGCGCGATCTGACGATCAACGCGATCGCGATGGACGAGGCCGGCGCGCTGATCGACCCCTTCGGCGGTCGGCGCGATCTCGAAGCGAAGGTGCTGCGCCACGTCGGCCCGTCGTTCGTCGAGGACCCGGTGCGCATCCTGCGCTTGGCGCGTTTCGCTGCGCGCTTTCACGACTTTACGATCGCGCCGGAAACGCGCGCGCTGATGCGCGCGATGGTCGACCGCGGCGAGGCCGACGCGCTCGTGCCCGAACGCGTCTGGCAGGAGCTGGCGCGCGGGCTGATGGAGGCCAAGCCGTCGCGCATGCTCGAAGCGCTCGCCGACTGCGGGCTGATCGCGCGGCTGTATCCCGAGCTGGCGGACACCGCGACCATCGCGCCGGCGCTTGACCGCGCCGCCGATCGCGGGCTTGCGCTGCCGGCGCGTTTCGCGATTCTCGCGGCCGCCTGCGCCACGTCGGCGCCGCTCGCCGAGCTGCTCGCCAAGCTGCCGGTCGACGGCGCGTCCGCAGACCTGGCGCGGCTGCTGGTCGAACTGCGACGGACCTTGCCGCAGGCGCAAGACGCGCCGGCGCAGCTGGCCGTGCTCGAACGCGCCGACGCGCTGCGTCGGCCCGAGCGATTCGAATCGCTGCTCGCGGCGGTCGAGACGCTCGACGCGGTCGACTTCGATCCGCTGCGCCGTGCGCTGCGCGCTGCATCTGCGGTCGACGCCGGCGCGATCGCCGCGCGCCACGCGCCCGACGCCGCCGCGATCGCCGCCGCGGTTCGCCAGGCACGGCTCGAAGCGATCGCCGCCGCGCGTTGAGGACGGTCGCCGCGCTCGGGGCCGGTCGATCCAGGACGGCGCCCCGGAAACCGCCGGCAAGGCGCCCGGATCGCATTGCGGTGCTCGCGGTGTCTCGGCGACGAGATCTTCCCGATGCGAACGCTTATGGAGGATTCCCCGATCTCGTGACACCGCCGCCTTGCGAGCGCGTTTCGTCCTCGCGGGCGGCGCTGTTCCGTCATCCCGAGCAGCGCGAGGGATCTCGTCCTTGCGAGCCGCCGGGATTCCTCGCCTTCGGCTCGGAGTGACAAGGGATGGCTGGCTCACGAGGGGCGGCTGGCTCACAACAACGGGGGCTGGCCGGAATGACACCGGGTCGTTGGTTGGGCAACGAGGGGGCGGCATGTCGGCTGCGCGTCTTTCTCGAATCACCGGGGGTCGCTGGCTGGGTGACAAGCGGGGGCGGTATGACATGGGCCGTCCGCTCGGAGTGACCACGGCGACGGATGCGGACGCCGGGCGGCGGGCACGCGTCGCGAGGATTGGTAAGGCTCGATCGGATCTCGACGCGCGGACACGCGCGGCGCGGAGGACACACAGGGGGAAGACCGCTGCCGCGTGTTCTCGGCGTCTCCGCGTCGAGAAGCCATCGCCCCGGCTCACGGCGCCCCCAGCGCCAGCGCGCGCGCTTCGCGCACGAATCCGGGCCACAGGTCGAACAGGCGCAGCCCGATCGCTTCGCCCAGCTTGCGATAGCTCTCCCACTGCGCTTCGTCGAAGAACTGGTCGCCGGTGGACTGTTGCGGAAACGCCGGCTGCCGCCGGGCGTAGAGCTTGACGTCGGCTGGCGCGAAGTCGGGCACGGCGGGCTTGACCACCACGAGCAGCGCCCCGCGCGCCAGCCCTGGCGCGCCCGGCGCGTAACGCACGCGCGCGACGAGCGCGCATCGGTCGCCGCGACGCGCCGGGTCGCGAAACTGCGCGATCGTGCCGAAGCAATGCGCGGCGTCGGCGTGGCCGAGCCGCTGCGCGAAAGCCGCCAGCTCGGTTTCGTCGAGAAAGTCGATCTCGGCGCCGAAGTCGATCCGCGCGCGCCGCACGAGGTTGTCCAGATCGCCGAAGCGGTAGTCGGGGTCGGCGCCGTTGTCGGCGCAGACGACGAGCGCGGCACGCCGGCGCAGCAGCTCGTACACGGCGGTGTTCTCGAAGTGGCCGCCGTCCGACAGGTTCCAGCGCAAGCCACGCCGGCCATGAAAGCCGCCGGTCAGCTCCTGCCACACGAGGTCGAAGGTCTTCAGCGGGCTTTCGCGCTGCTGCACGCTCATTTTCGCCGCCGGCAGCCACCAGTAGGCGAGCCGCGCGTTGACGAGCCAGGCGAGCATCGAGAAGCCCTTCGACGACAGGCGCCCCAGACCGGTCGAGACGGCCGCGCCGGAAATCGCCGCCCACGCGCCGAGCGCAAGCCGTTCGCAGCGCGTCTGGCGCTCGTAATCCTCGCGCGCTTCGGCACCCGCCGGCTGCGGCGGCGCTGGCAGATCCGCGAACTGCAACCGCGAGCCGATCTCGTGCGCCGGCGGCGCCCAGCGATAAAAGCGGTCGTCGACGTTGATGCCCAGCGGTCCGACGGTCAGCGCCACACCCTTGCGGTCGGCGCGCACCAGATTCGATGTCTGCGACAACGTCTCGTTGACGGTCGCGCAGACCAGATGCAGCGGGCCGGCTGAACTGCCGGCGTAGTAGCTGCGCAGCGCGACCTCGTCGTCGGCGTGCGACTCCGAGACGAACAACGCACGCGCATCCGACTGGCTGGCCAGCGGCGCGTGCAGCGCCTCGTGGAACCGGGCCAGCCGCCGGAAGTTGGCCGCGCCGAGAAAGGTGCGCACCAGCCGCGCGCAGTAGAAGCGATGGAACGTCGAGTTGTTGAGAAACCCCAGGCTCTCGCGCACCAGCGCCGCCAGCAGCGCCCACGCCAGCGCCGCCCCGATCAGCAGCGCAAAGTGTCCGCTCGTGAGCCGCGCCTGCGGCTTGACGCGCAGTTCGCCGACCCACGGGCTCCACACGATCCACTGCACGAACGCGGCCAGCAGCGCCGCGATCGCGGCCAGCGCGGCCAGCGCGACGACGAGCGCGACGAGCGCCTGCATCCGCGCGAGCCGCTTTCTCCAGGCCGTCGCGTCGGCGGCGACCGCTTCGCCGAGTCTGCGCGCGAGTGCGGCCGCGATGGCGATCGCGCCGCCGCCGGAGGCGAGCGCGGCGAGTTCGCCCGGGCGATTGCGCAGCCACGCGACGAAAAGCGTCTGCCCGAACGAATCGACCAAACCGCAGGCGGCGACGGTCGCGAGCAGTGCCAGTGTCGCGGTGAGCGCCTGCGTGAGTTTCAGCCGCACGCGCGCCACCGCCGACGTATGGGTCCAGTCCTCGCCGGGCTGGAGCAGCCGCGCAATCCAGAAGCGCTGCGCCAGCAGCGTGGCGATCGCCAGATACGCACCGTAGCCGAGCAGCAACACGACCGGGTTGTCCCAGCGGTCGAAGCGCGCGAGCAGCACGCCGAAGCCCAGACTCGCGACGAGCAGCCAGTAGGGCCCCAGCCTGATCGCGCGCTCCTCGGCCGACAGCTTTGCGGCGCTTTCCTGCCGGAACACGAGCCAGTAGGCGAGCACGAGCGGACCACCGATCGCGGCGGCCACGAGCGGAACCAGCCACAACAGCGGGCTGAACCACCACGCCAGCGCATCGCCGACCACCGCGAGATCCCAGTCGAGCCCGTCGAGCCGCGGCGCGATGCCGCCGCCGATCGCCTGGCCGGCGACGTGCAGTCCGATGCGGGCCAGGTAGACCGCGAGCACGGCGCCGATTAACGCCAGCGCCAGCACGTAGTGCACGCCGATCAGAGAGCGCAGATAGAACGCGGCTAGGAACAGCAGATCGCGCGCGCCGCTGGGCGTCAGATAGCGGCCGTTTTCGCGCAGCCAGCGCAGCGGATGGAAGATCGTCTTCTCCTCGCCGGCCGCGCCGGCGCGGATCGACGCGGCCGTCGCATGCGGGGGATCCGTGAGCAGCCGTTCGGCGCGCTCCGCGGACGCCAGCGCGGATTCGGCGGCAACCTGCGGCGGCTCGCGCGGCAGCGGATCGGGCACGGTCAGATCGGCCGTGCGCGGCAGGCAAAGGCTGCCGAGGAAGGCGCCCGTGTACCCGCCGCCCGAAACCGTCGACAGATAGTCGATCTGCGGCAGGAGCTTCTTCGCGGCGAGCGCCTGCACCAGCCCGAGCGAGAAGGTCGCGCTGCGGATGCCGCCGCCGGACAACGCCAGCCCCGCCGGATGCTCCGGGGGCAGCGCATCGGCACCGGGCCGGCGCGCTTCCCACAGTGCGCGCCGCGTGCGGATGCGCTCGTGCTCCAGCGTCGGATCGAACGCGTCGTGGTCGTCGTTCATGTTCTCCCCCGCCGGCGTCGGCGCTCGTCGGTCGACCCTTGGTGCGTGCGGTGCCGCTGCACCGCCCGCGCTCCCCGCTGCCCGGCTCGCCTGCGGTGACGGGCTGAGGTGCGGCAGCGCAGGCGATCATGCCGCGTGCCGCAGCGGGCGGCATCCCGCCGATTCGCGAGCGTTCAGATGAGCTTGCCGAGCAGAAAGACGAGCAGCGTCAGCAACAGCGTGCTGGCGAACGGCAGTAGGTACTCGCGCCTGCCGATGCGAAAGCGAAAGTCGCCGGGCAGGCGGCCGATGCCGAGCTTCTGCAGCCAGGGCTGCAGCGCGGTCAGCACGACCAGGGCGAGGAAGAGCGTGACGATGAAGCGCATGGACGAGTTCTCGCCGGGTGGCCAACGGACCATCGGCCGCAGTTACAGTACACGCCCTCGCCCGTTTGCGTCGGCGCTGCGACCGACGCGGCAACGCCCCGTTTCGCGAAGTCGGACGGATGTGGAACGCCGGCCACGCGGCGAATCGGCAGCGCGCGGCGGGTCGGGATCGCGCCGATCGCCCGTCCTACAGCGCGTGCACGCGGTCGCCGCGGACAAAACCGAGCAGCGGCACGTCGACTCCACGACCGACGGCGAGCACCTTGAACAGCTCGCCCATCTCCGCCTCCGAAAGCAAGCGGTTCGCCTCGTTCGCGCGCGCAGGCGTGTGCTCGTCGCGCAGGCAGTCGAGCAAGCCGCAGTTGAGCAGAAAGTGCGCCTGCGAGGTGTAGCCCAGCACGGCGAGCCCCGCTTCGTGCGCGGCATCGGCGATCGCGCTGAAGTCCACGTGCGCGGTCAGATCGTTCAACCCGGGCAGCCAGAACGGATCGGCGTGCGCGCGATGCCGGTAGTGGCACATGATCGTGCCCATCAGGCGCTGCGGGTGGTAGTACTCGCGGCGCGGGAAACCATAGTCGATCGCGAGCAGCGCGCCGCACGCCAACTGCCGCGCGATCGTGCGCGTCCATGCCTGCGCCACGAAGCCGATCTCCGAGGCGTAGCCATCGGGCAGCGCACCGACCTCGCGCTCGATCGCCGCCACCGCCTGCGCCAGCTCCGTGTCGGACGGCCGCTCGGCAAAGACGAACCCGCCCGCGCGTACGGTCACGCCGCGCTCCGCCACCGCCCCGCCGCGCTTGACGAACAGCCTGACCGGCATCACGTCGAGCACTTCGTTGGCGACGATGACGCCCTCGAAATCCGGCGGCGGCACGTCGAGCCATTCGACCGGCCGCTGCGCCAGCAGCCGCGCCTGCCGCTCGCGCAGATCGGCCGACAGCTCGACGATCGCGTAGCGCTCGACCGCCGTTCCGCGCGCCTCGAGTGCGTCGAGCAGATCGCGTGCAAGCGCGCCCGAGCCGGCGCCGAACTCGAGGATGCGCGGCGCGCAGCGCTCGAAGAGCTGCGCGATCTGCGCGGCGAGCGCCTGCGCGAACAGCGGCGAGATCTCGGGCGCGGTGACGAAATCCCCGCCCGCGGACGCGTCGCCGAGCTTGCGCGCGCCGGCCGCGTAGTAGCCGAGCCCCGGCGCATACAGCACCGCTTCCATGTAGCGGTCGAACGGGATCCAGCCGCCGGCGGCGTCGATGCGCGCGCGGATCGACGCGGCGAGAGCGTCGCTGGCAGCGAGTGCGTCGGGCGCCGGCTGCGGCAGCTGCGGTGCGTTCATGCGGGCGATGTTACCGAGCGTGCGGCGGCGACGCCCGGTGATCGCACGCTCGCCCCACCGCACCGACGCCGGTTGACCGCGTCGCCGGCGGCGCGTGGTCCGCGCCCGTTCGTCGGGACGACTGCCGGCCGGCGCTACGCGATAATCCGCGCTCGCTTCCGATCGACGATGAAGACGACTTCGACCAGCCGCGCCGCGCGCGGCAGGAGTTCCGCATGAAGCGCCGGCGCGCGCCGGCGCCCGCCGTGCTCGTGACCGGCGGCGCACGTCGCATCGGTCGCGCGATCGCGCTCGCGTTCGCGCGCGCCGGCTGGGACGTCGCGGTCCATTACGGCACCGCGCGCAAGGACGCGCTGGCGGCCGTGCGCGAGATCGAGGCGCTCGGCCGCCGCGCGTTGGCGCTCGGCCGCGATCTGGCGATCGAGCGCGGCGCGCGAAAGCTCGTTCCGGACGCGATCGCCGCGCTCGGCAGGCTCGACTGCGTGGTCAACAACGCGTCGCTGTTCGACTACGACGATGCGGCGCGCTTCCGCGGTGCCGCGCTGATCCGCCACTTGCGCGTGAACACGATCGCGCCGGTGCTGCTGGCGCAGGCGCTGCACGCGTCGCTGGCCGACGACGCGCGCGGCGTCGTGGTCAATCTGCTCGACCAGAAACTGTGGAATCCGAATCCCGACTTCTTCAGCTACACGCTGTCGAAGAGCGCGCTGAAGGAAGCGACCACGCTGCTCGCGCTGGCGCTGGCGCCGAAGGTGCGCGTGGTCGGCGTCGCACCCGGAATGACGCTGCCTTCGCACCTGCAGGACGCGGCGGCGTTCGAGCGCACGCACGCGATGGCGCCGCTCGGGCAGGCGAGTTCGGCCGAAGACGTGGCCTCCGCGGTTGTGTATGCGGCCAATGCCCGCGCGCTCACCGGCACGACCCTGCTGGTCGACGGCGGGCAACACCTGCAGCGCATGGCACGGGACTTCAGCTTCCTGTAGCCATGGCGGCTTGCGTTTCGTTCATCGATCTTCCGCGCCGGGTCTGCGCGGTGCACGGCAACATGGGACACACATGCAGCTTCAACCCGATCCCCGGCTGGCGGCGCTGAGCGGGTCGATGCGCATCGGACTGCGGCGACTGCGCGTGCACGCGTCGGTCGGCATCCTTCCGCACGAGACGCGCCTGCGACAACCTCTGCTGTGCGACGCCGACGTGTGGGTCGAACAGGACGCCCCGGCGCAGGACCGCATCGCCGAGGTGCTCGACTATCGCATCGTCCGCGAAGCGCTGGTGCAGAGCCTGACCCAGAGGCACACGAACCTGCTCGAGACGCTAGCCGACGCCGCGGCGCGTGCGTTGTGCCGCCTGCCGCGCGTGATCGCCGTGCGGCTGCTCGTCGAGAAACCGAACGCGTTCGACGACGCCGAGGCGGTCGGGGTCGAGGTGTTCCGTTTCAGGGACTGAATCCGCGCCGCCAACGATGAACGACATCGCCCCAGCCCAAGCGCCTTGCGCACGCGCCGCGCACAAGGCCGCGCGCGAGGCGAACAAGCTGCAAAAACGCCTGCTGCGCCTCACCGGCCAGGCGATCGCCGACTTCGGAATGATCGCGCCCGGCGACCGCGTGATGGTGTGCGTCTCGGGCGGCAAGGACAGCCATGCGCTGCTGGACCTGCTGCTCACGCTGCGCGAGCGCGCGCCGGTCGACTTCGATCTCGTCGCGGTCAACCTCGACCAGAAGCAGCCCGGCTTCCCCGCACACGTGCTGCCCGAGTATCTGGCCAGGCGCGGCGTGCCGTTTCGCATCGAGACGCAGGACACGTATTCGATCGTCACGCGCGTGATCGAGCCCGGCCGGACGATGTGCTCGCTGTGCTCGCGGCTGCGCCGCGGCATCCTGTACCGGGTGGCGAGCGAACTCGGCGCGACCAAGATCGCGCTCGGTCATCATCGCGACGACATCCTCGGCACGTTCTTCCTGAACCTGTTTTACGGAGGCAAGCTCAAGGCGATGCCGCCGAAGCTCGTTTCCGACGACGGCCGGCACGTCGTGATCCGCCCGCTCGCGTACGTAAAGGAAGACGACCTCGCGCGCTACGCGAAGCTGAAAGACTTCCCGCTCATTCCCTGCAACCTGTGCGGCTCGCAGGAAAACCTGAAGCGCCGGGAAATGAAGCGCATGCTGGCCGAATGGGAAAGGCGTTTCCCCGGCCGCGTCGAAAACACGTTCAATGCGCTGGCGCGCGTCGTGCCGTCGCACCTGATGGACGCGCGGCTGTACGACTTCCGCCGGCTAGCGGCCAGCGGCACGCCGGATCCCGGCGGCGACATCGCGTTCGACGAGGAGCCGTGTGCGGACGCCGCCGAGCCCGCGGCCGGCGTAATCCGGTTCGCCGAACTCGACGACCAGTAGCGGCGCTCAGCTTTCGGTCGTCTCCAGGTCGCCCGGATCGAGCGAACCGACGTTTTCCTCGAGCCACGCGCGCCAGGCCGGCGCCGTCATCGGCGCGACGGTCGCCTCCAGGTTTTCCCAGCGCACGCGCCACGTCCCGTCGGGCAGCGGCGTGACGGTGACGCGCGGCAGCGCGCCGAGGCCGAACGCCTCGATGCGGTCCTCGACGACAACCTCCGCTTCGCGCGGGGTCAGCACGCGACCTTCGCTCATCGGAACTCCGTTGCGGCCGCCATGCGCCGCGCAAGCGGCCGTGATCTTCATCGCGATGCGAGCTTACCGCGTCGGCGCGCGGATCACCGCCCTCGCACGATCTGCACGTTCTTCGGTTTCCGCAGCCGGTCGCGATGACCCGAGTTGACCTGCGTGACCCAGTCCTTGATGCACTGGAACAAGGCGTCGTAGTCCGAGGCGGCGGCGAAGGCGGTGATCCGGCCGTTCGAGTGAATCGCGGCCTGAACCTTCGGCCCGAAGGGCGATACGCAGACGACCGCCTCCTCCTGGCCGCCCTTGTGCGGCGCGTTGCCGCTGACGGACAGCACGCCGCCGATGAGATCGATCGGCCCGCCGACGTCAAGGTTGCGCTCGAGCTGCGGCAACTGCGCACCAAGCAGAGTCTTCAACTGTTCGCGCACGGCCGGTTCGCGCAGCAGCGCATCAGCGTCCAGGCTGCCCGCGTACTTCGCCGTCAGCGCGCGCGCGGCCGCTTCGGCGTTCTGCGCCAGAACGGCGTGCGGGGCCAGGGCGATCGCCGCCGGCGCGGCAATGCTCGCAGCAAACTTTGCCGCCAAGCGCAGCGCGTTCATCGTTCGTCGTCCCGACGCGTCCGGACGGCGTCAGCGCGCGAGCCCGAACCGCCCGCGGGCGGCGTGTCCGCATCGGTCGCGGCCGGATTGCCGGCTGCGTTTCGCGCCGCCAGGTTCTGCTGCCGCACGCGCTCGCGCGCGGCCTGCGCCTGAGCGCGCACCTGCGCGAGCCGCGCCTGCATTTCGGCTTCGACGCGGCTCACGTCCAGATCGCGCGCGACCTGCAGGTAGATCAGGCACCAGCCTTTCTTCAGCACGAGGCTGAGCAGCGTGCCGACCGTAGCGAAGATCAGCGCGGCACCGACCAGCATCGCCAAGCCGTAGCCGCCGCCCGCGCCGCCGCGATAGCCGTAGCGCGGCGAACCCATGCCGCCCACGCCGCCGGCCAGGTTCGACAGGCCCGACAGGTCGAATGGCACGCCGACGATCGCGAGCGACAGCGAACCCGTCGCCAGCGTGCCGGAGAACGCGATCGTCCACAGCACCATCGCCGCGACCAGCAGCAGCACGAACAGCGCGCAGCCGCGCACCAGCACGCCGAGCAGCCGCTTGCGCACGACCATCGCCACGCGCGCGAGCGTGGCACCGACCGACTCGCCGGACCAGATCGCCGGCCCCGCGATCGGCGCCAGCACGAACGCGAAAGCAACGAACAGCACGCCGAGCACGACGGCGGAAAGCGGAAACACGACGAAGAACAGCACAGGCCCGATGCCGGGAATCTTGCAGATCGCCAGCAGCAGCGCCACCGCGAGCAGCGCCAGCAGGAACGCGAGTCCCGCGGCGAGCAGCACGACGATCGCCTTGCCGAACGCGAGCAGTCCCGCGAGCAGCGCATCGACGAACGCGCGGCGCGGCGCGCCCGCCGACTCGTCCATCAGCACGATGCCGGCGCCATTGAAGCCCGTGCCCGCGCAGATCACGAACAGCAACGAGCCGAGCGCGGCAAGGCCGAACGACCCGCCCGTCGCCGCGGCGACGAACAGTCCGAACAGCCCCACGCCCGCGGCGGTCGCCGCCAGCTCGACCGCGAGCGCGCGGCCATTGGTCACCGCGTCGACCGCCGGAACAATCGCGCCGGCGTCGCGCACCTGATTGGATACGGCACTCATCGTGGCCTCCGTCCGGCGTCTAGCGCGGTTTGGTCAGCGACTTGAACAGGTCAACCGCCTTCTGTACCGCCTCGACCGGGTTGTCGTTCGCCTGCGGCAACGCGTCACCCTGCGGCTGCGCGCCGGCTTGCGGCAGCGGTAAGGCGCTTGCGGTCATCGGCTTCAGGCCCGTGAAGTTCAGCGCGAACTCGCGCGCCGCGCGCACCTGCGTCGGCGACAGCGGCTCGAGCTGCACCAGGACGAGATCGAAGCCGTAGGTGTTTCCCAGCACCGTCCGCCGGACGCTGTACTGATGGACCGATTCGAAGGTCGCGTTGCGCGACTGTCCCGGCGCGAGCCGGAATTGCGCGTCGGCCTGGCCCGGCTGCACGATGCCAATGCCGCTGACCCGCTGCGGGCGGTTGTTGAAGTAGCTGTAACGGTTGCCGCGGTCGTCGATCAGCACGTGCGAGCCGAGCTTGTAGCCGAGGATCAGCGGCTGCGATGACACGTTGCGGATCGCCAGCGTGATGCGTACGGTCTGGTACGCGGTCACGCCGCCCGAGTTGCTGACCGTGAGCTGGCCGACCTGCGCGACGAACGGGCCCGCGTTGACGCAGCGGTTCGGCGCCGGTGCACACGGATCGGACACGGGCGCAGCGGCCTGCGGAGCCGGCGTGGGGTCGGGTGGCACGGTCGTCGGCGCTGCGGTTGGCGACGCAGTCTGTGCCGAGGCCGGCGCCGCCGCGGCAGTCGGGGTCGTCACCACCGCCGCCGCTGCGCTCGGCGCCGGCGCCGTTGCACTCGCCGCTGCGCCCGGTCTCAGTCCCGCGAAGCTGATCGCGTGCGAACGCACGGTGCGCACCTGCTGCCCGCCGATCAGCGCGAGCTGCTCGATCACGAGGTCGAAGTTGTAGGCATCGCCGAGCACCGTGCGCGCCGGCGAATACTGGATCACGTTCTCGAAGGTCGCGTTGCGCGCTTCGCCGGGCGCAAGCTGGAACTGCGTGTCGGCCGAACCCGGCTGCACGAGACCGATGCCGACGACGCGATTGGGCCGGTTGTTGTCGTAGCGGTAGGCGTTGCCGTTGCTGTCGATCAGCACGTTGGTGCCGAGTCGGTGCGCGAGGATCAGCGGTTCCTTCGACACGTTGCGCAACCGCAGCGTGATGCGAACCGTGTGGTAGGCGGTCACGCCGTCTTGCCGGGCAGTGACCACCTGGACGACGTCGGCGGTGAAGTTGCCGGCGTCGAAGCAGCGGGCGACGCCGTCGCAGGCGCCAGCCCGCGCGGGCGCGGCGCTCAGTGCGGCGAGCCCGCCGGTCAGCAGCGCAAACGCAAGTCGCGCGACGAAGGCGAATAAGCGATTGTCCATGGCGTGTCCTTTCGGGCGGTCGTTCACGGCGCTCAGCGTTTCGACTGCGCCGCCCAGTTCGCGTCGACGAGCTGCAGGACGATGCGGATCTGAGGCACTGCGTTGCCGCTACGGGCGACGTAGTCGCGGTTATCGACGTAGTGCGCGGTCAGCGCATGGCGCGGCCCCGAGCGGTCGTACAGCAGCGCCGCGTCGACCTCCGGCCCCCAGCCGAGCGAATAGCTCGACCCCAGTTTGCGCGCCGCCGCGACCGCGCCGTAGCGGCCGACCAGCGTCTTGCGGAACACTTCGCCGTCGACGTAAGGGAATACGCGTTCGATGCGGATCGAGCGCACGACCTCGTCGCCGTCGAAGAACGCGGTCACGCACACCGAGCCCGGTCCGACGTTGCCGCGCCGGCCCGGTACGTGAGTGCAGCCCAGCTCGTTGACGGTGAGCGCGCCGCCGAAGCGCGGATCGCCATTCCTGCCCGTCGGCGTGCGCGCCACCGGCCCGAACAGCCGCTGCAAGGTCGACTCGAGATCCTTCGCCTTGACGCCGACGCGGAAGCCCGCGACGTCGGCCGCTGCGAAGTCGAAGGGCGGTGCGCTGTTCGTCGCGCCCGCCGGCGATCCGCTTGCGCCGGCTGGCGCGATCGCGAGCGGCGCCACGGTCGGCGAGAAGACCACGCGTCCCTGGCGGTCGAGCAGCCGCACCGCGAGCAGCTCGGCGCGAACGACGCGCGCGCCGGTGACCGCGCCGGCCGGATCGCCCTTGCCGACGATGCGGAAGCGGACTTCGTTGACGACGCCGCGACCGATGCGATTCAGCTGCGCGTCGAACTCGCGCGCCTGCTCTTTCGGCATCGCGATCGGCCGTGCCGACTCGGCATTGGCGAAGACGATCTGGTAGTTCTGCCGGAACGCCTGCACCGGCACGAAGTAGCCCGGCGCGAACAGCATGATCGAGAACTCGCCGCGCTCGTGGTCGTACTGTGAAATCGAGTCGTTGACGCGGATCCTGAACTCGCGCTGCGGATCGGCCGCGTCCAGTTGTGCCTGCAGCCGCGCGGTTTCGGCCTTGAGCGCGTCGGGCCGGTCGAAGTTCGACGCGCGCCGCACGAGGTCGCTGTGCTCGGCGGCCGCGCGCAAGTCGAGCGGCTCGCCGGTGAGCTTGTGATAGATCAGCGCGGCGTCGACCGGATCGAAGCCATCGGGCTGTGCCTGCGCACGTGTCTGCTGCAGCACGGCAGCGAACACGAGCAACGTCGCCAGGACGATCCGGCCGACAAAGGCGCGGAGCGCGGGTTTGTCATGCGCGCATGGAAACATCGTCGCCTCCCCTTGGTTTCACTTGCCGGCCGGCGCGTGCCGACGCAGCGGGATCGATTCGCCGCTCGCGAAACGCAGGTCGAGCGCGTCGCCGGCGGCGACGAGCGTGGCTTCGCCACCGCCGGCGAGCTTGAAGACGCGCGCGCCGTTGGCGCCCGGCTGCGCCCGCAGCCGCGTCATGCCCGCGTATGCGTCGTCGCCGTCAAGCACGATCACGTGCAGGCCGCTGACGTACGCCTGCAGCGCCGCCGCGGCCGCGGCGCGATCGGCCGCGCGATCGATCGCCCATATCTCGCCGGCGCGGCTCGGCGCGACGGCGGCCGCCGGCGCGTCGCCGGGCTTGCCGCAACCGCCCAGCGCGAGCAGCGCGATCGCTGCCGCAGAGCTCGCGCAGGCGCGGCGCGGGTCTGTAGTCTTGGGAAGTCTCATCTCCGCCTCCTTGGCTCGTCGGGCGTCTGCGCACCGCGATTGATCGCAAGGTAGGCAGGGGGCGTTACTGGACCGTTATCGGCAGCGAAGCTTCAAGGTGCGCGCCGGCTGGCCGTGGTGAGGATCGCGCGGTTGACCGGATTGCGGTTCAGGAAGCTGTCGACGAACTCGTCGGGCACGTTCGGCAGCGCGGAGCGCTCGATCCACTCGACCGCGCGCTTGAGCGCCCTCAATGCAGGCACGGCAGCGCCACCGGCCTCGAAGCCGCGATGAACGTTCCATAGCGCCTCGGGGACAGGGATTCCGGTGGGCGCGCAGTGCGCGCCGAGCGCCGTCGCCGCGCGCGCGAACGCGGCGGCGCGCGCACCGTCGCCCGCCTCAGCCGCGCGCCCCGCCGCGCGCGCGAACGAATGCAGGCGCACGCCCGCGAGTTCGCGCTGTTGCGCCTCGCGGGCGACGCGGTCGCACAGCGCGATCGCCTCCGGCGCGTCAAGTCCGGCCGCACGCTCGAGCATCGACAGCAGACGCCAGCGCGCCGGACAGGCCGGTTCGTCCGCGGCGTCGACCACGCGGCCACGCCATGCGAGCGGCGGATTGCCGCACGCGCGCTCGACGCGTGCGCGCGCGATCCAGCGCGAAACCGGCGCCTCGGGCGGATCGTCGGGCGTCTCGCCCGCCAGCAGATCGCGCGCCCGGTGCGGTTGGCCCAACTGCACGAACAGCAGTGCCAACTGGTCCGCGCAGTACGACAGCCAGTACGGACTGCTGCCGCGCACGAGATCCGCGTGCGCGGTGCGCAGCAGTGCCAGCGCTTCGCCAAGACGACCGGCATCGCGCAGCAGCGCGCCGCGGCGCGCGGTGTCGCGCGGATTGCGCCCGACCAGCGCATCGCCCAGACGGCCGGAAAAGCGCACGGCCTCGTCGGACGCGGCGACCGCCTCGTCCGACTTTCCGATCCACGCCAGCGTCAGCGCGAGGTTGCGCAGCGCGGCGTACACAACGACCCAGTTGTCGAAGCGGCGCGCCAGCACCTCGGCGTTGCGGTACGCAGCGATGGCAGCCGTGTGCCGATCGGCCAGATCGAGAACGTAGCCCTCGTCGCACAGCCAGACATGGACGTTCCACTCGTGCAGGTTCCGTTCGGCCCAGTCGGACTGCGACGCGAACTGCGACAGCGCTTCGTCGAATCGACCCTGATGCGCAAGTGTCACCGCCAGTTTGCGCGTCGCGTGGAACACCATCCAGGGTTGCCCCGTCGCGTGCCCGCGCCGCTGCATGTCGAGGGCGGCGGCCCGCGCCGCAGGGTCGTCCTCCCGGCTCAGGTTCAGCGTGTCGATCAGCCGGTCGAGCGCCCAGCCGACCTCCTTCTCGTCGCCCGCGATGCGGCGCAGTTGCTCGGCGACGGTGCGCGCGCCGGCGAGGTCGAACGACTTGATCTGACAGCCCGCCACTTCTTGCAGCGCCTTGTGTTGCTCGCGCCGATCGCCGGCCCGCTCGAAGCAGTCGGCAGCGCTGCGGAAGAGTTCACCGGCTTCGATGTTGCGCGAAGCGCTGAAGTTCGCGCGCGCGGCTGCGTTGAACTGCCGCGCGGCCTTTTCCCAGACCGACGCCTGCAACCAATGGTGCGCGATCCGCACCGCGGGCGCCTCGTGTGCTTCGAGGTAGGCGCCGATCGCCCGATGCATCGCCCGGCCGATCGCCCGCGGCACCGACCGCAGCGTCGCCTCGAAGATCAGGTCGTGCGCGAACGCGTTGTCGCGGATGACCTGCGCCGCCTCGAGTTCGCGCCAGGTGTCGGCAATGTCGAGCGCGTGCTGACCGAGCACCTCCGCCGCGAGTTCGACGGAGAAATCCTGCCCAGCGAGCGCCGCGACGCGCGCCAGTTTCAATGCCGGCGCCGAGAGCTGATCGAGCCGGCGCTCGATCAGCGCTTCGACGTTGGCCGGCGCCGGCAGCCTTTCGTCCGCCGCGCGCAGCGCCCGGGTGCCGGCGACGAGCAGTGCGCGCAGCGTCTCGAGGATGAACAGCGGATTGCCGCCGGTGTGACGCGCGAGCGGTGCGATCCAGGCCTGCGGGTCGAGACCCGGAATCGCGAGCGTGGCCAGCAGCTCGCCGATCGCAGCGGACGACAGGGGGCCGAGTGCGATTTCGGCATACGCGTCGGGTCCGGCCCGCGCGCACCAGTCGGCGAAGCGCGCTGGCGCTTCGTTGGTGCGCACGCCGATGACCCAGCGCAGGTCGTTCGTACCGAACAGGATCGGCAGCGCATCAAGCGTGGCGTCGTCCGCGTAATGCAGATCGTCGAGCACGACCGCCGCCAGGCCGGCGGGGCGCCACGCCGCGAGCGCCTCGTTCGCGGCGCGGGCCAGCCGCAGCGGCTCGAGCTGGTGCGCCGGTGCGGCACCCAGCTCCGGCAGGAGCCGCGCCAGCTCGCGGCCGACCCACGCGGCTGGCGGCCGCCCGTACGACTGCATCAGCTCGCGCAGCAGCCGTGCCAGCGAGGCGTACGGCACGCGCTCGTCGCCCGGACGGACCGCGCAGACGTGCGCGCCCGGATGCGACGCGGCGAAGTCGGCGAGAAGACGCGTCTTGCCGATACCCGGCTCGCCGCGCACGACCATCACCTGTTGCGCATCCCACGCGTCGGCCAGCCGTTGCAGCTCGGCATCGCGGCCGACGATGCGCGGCGGCCGCAGCACCCCGATCGGCAGCGGCGCGATCGCCGACGGCAGTGTGCCGCTCGCCTCGACGAGCGCGGCGAGCTCGAGCGTCTCCTTGCCCGGCGCGACGCGCAGTTCGCGCTCGAGCAGCGTGCGGCAGCGCTCGAACGCGGCGAGCGCCGCGCTGCGGTCGCCGCGCAGGTAGTGCAATCGCATCAACCGCCGGTGCGCGTGCTCGGCGAGCGGATCGTCGGCGACCAGCCGCTCCGCGTACGGCAGTGCGCGCGCGATGTGACCGTCGGCTTCGAGCCGTGACACGACTGCGGCGAGCGCGTCGCGGCGCGCAATGCGCCAGCGCTCGCGCGCGGCCGCGACCCATTCGGCGAGCTCCAGGCAGTCTTCGTAGTCGAACGCGCCGAGCAACTCGCCTGCCACTGCGGCGCCGTCGGCGGTGAGCGGCGGTGTCGGCGCCGCGAGATCGTGCGCGACGCCGGGGGCGAGTGCGAGCGTGGCCGCGGCGACCACGACGTCCCGCCCCGCCGCACGGCGTAGCCGGAACAGACGCTGGCGCAGGCTGTTGCGCGCCCGCTCGTCGTCGGCGTCGGGCCACAGCAGCGCTGCCGCGCGCGCGCGCGGCAGCGGGCCGTCAAGCGCCAGCAGCGCGAGCAGCGCCGCGTCCTTGCGCTCGAGCGGCTGCGCCGCGCCGGCGGCGAGCACCAGCCGCGGCACGCCCAGCAGCTCGATGCGCATGGCGGTGTGGTCGGAATCAGCGGCACGCTCGCGCATGGGCGGCTTCCCGGCTGAACGCGTCCCCATTCGCAGCACGCGCATGCGAACGCGCTCGTCTCGCAAGCATAGTCCGGCGTGCGTGCTGCGCCCAAGGACCCGTCGGACACGGCGTGCGCGCGGCCGTGCGGCCGCCAGCCGCGTGGCCGAACCGCGCGCTCGGCAGCAAGGCTGATCGGCGCGGGGCCGACCGAGCCCGGATGCCCGGGCGGCTTGACGCAGGTCAGCGCGACACCCTTGCGCGCGTCCATGATGAATCCGTCGACGCGGCCGCGGTCGAACAAGCACTGCGGCAAAGGAGGCAGCGATGAGAGCGAAATCGGTTCGGATCGGCGATCTGGCGGTGCGCGACGTCGTCACCGTCACCCCGCAAACCACGCTGACGGAGTGCGCGCAGATCATGCGCCGCCAACACGTCGGCAGCGTGGTCGTGCTCGACGACAAGGGGCGGCGCGACAAGCCGAGCGGCATCGTGACCGACCGCGACATCGTGATCGAGGCGGTGGCGGTCGCACTCGACCCGGCGACGCTGACCGCCGGCGACGTGATGTCGCAGCCGCTCGCCACCGTGCGCGAGGACGACGATCTGCTCGACGCGCTCGCCAAGATGCGCGAAGCGGGCGTGCGCCGCCTGCCGGTGCTCGACGCCGCCGGCAATCTGACGGGGCTGGTGGCCGTCGACAACGTGCTGGAGGCGCTTGCCGAGCAGGTCGACTCGGTCGTGCGCGTGCTCAAGGCCGAGCAGACCAAGGAAACCGCGACGCGCAGGTAGCGCCGCGGCGCGGGCGGGCATGCCGGTCAGGAACGCGGACATCGCGGCGGCGTTCGAGCAGATGGCCGATCTGCTCGAACTGCAGAACGCCAACCCGTTCCGCGTCCGCGCGTATCGCAACGCCGCGCGCGTGGTCGGCGAGCTGAAGCTCGACCTGCCGGCCGCGATCGCGGCGGGCCGGCCGCTGCCCAAGCTGCCGGGCATCGGCGCCGACCTGGAAGCCAAGATCCGCGAGTTCGCGACGACCGGCAGGATCGGCGCGCTCGAGCGGCTGAAGAAGGAAGTGCCGGCCGGCGTCGCGGATTTGCTCAAACTGCCCGGCCTGGGGCCGAAACGCGTGCGCGCCCTGTACGAGGAACTGCACGTGCACACGTTGCCGCAACTGCTGCGCGCGGCGCGCGACGGCCGCATCCGCTCGCTGCCCGGGTTCGGCGCCAGGACCGAGCAGCACATCGCCGAGGCGATCGAGCGGACGATGGGCCAGGTCAGACGCTTCAAGCTTGCGATCGCCGCGCAATACGCCGACGCGTTGCTCGCGTACCTGAAGCAGGCGCCCGGGGTGGTCGAAGTCGCCGCCGCCGGCAGCCTGCGACGCGCGAAAGAAACCGTCGGCGACATCGACCTGCTGGCGACCGCCGCGGACGGCGCAGCCGTGTGCCGCCACTTCACGCAGTACCCGGACGTCGCCGACGTGCTGCAGGCGGGCGAGACGCGCGCCTCGGTCGTGCTGAAGTCGGGATTGCAGGCCGACCTGCGCGTCGTGCCCGAGGCGAGCTACGGCGCGGCGCTGATGTATTTCACCGGCTCGAAAGCGCACAACATCCGGCTGCGCAACCTGGCGCTCGACCAGGGCCTGAAGCTGAACGAATACGGGCTGTTCAGGGACAAGCGCGCGCTGGCCGGTCGGGCGGAGGAGGAGGTTTACGCGGCGCTCGGGCTGCCGTGGATCGCGCCCGAGCTGCGCGAGGATCGCGGCGAGATCGAAGCGGCGAAGAAGCGCGCGCTGCCGCGGCTCGTCGAGCGAAGCGATCTGCGCGGCGACCTGCACGCGCACACCAGGTGGAGCGACGGCACGGCGACGATCGAGGAGATGGCGCAGGCCGCACGCGCGCACGGCCTCGAGTATCTGGCGATCAGCGAGCACAGCCGGCGGCTGACCGTCGCGCACGGTCTCGACCCGGTGCGGCTCGCCCAGCAGCGCGACGAGATCGAAAGGATCGACGCCAAGCTCGACGGGGTGCGGCTGCTCGCCGGCATCGAGGTCGACGTGCTCGAGGACGGCTCACTCGACCTGCCCGATGCGGCGCTGGCGCCGCTGGACGTCGTGATCGCGGCGGTGCACTCGAAGTTCGATCTGCCGCGCGCGAAGCAGACCGCACGCATCCTCGCCGCGCTGGACAACCCCCACGTGAAGATCCTCGCGCACCCGGTCGGCCGGCTGATCGACCAGCGCGAGCCTTACGATGTGGACATGCTCGCGGTGATTCGCAAGTGCAAGGCGCGCGGCATCGCGCTGGAACTGAACGCGCACCCGCAGCGACTCGACCTCACGGATCTGCACTGCCGGATGGCGAAGGACGAAGGCGCGCTCGTGGCGATCAACTCCGACGCGCATTCGGTGCACGAGTTCGACAACCTCGTCTACGGCGTGGGGCAGGCGCGGCGCGGCTGGCTGGAGCGCGCCGACGTGCTGAATGCGCGCTCGCTGCAGGAGGTGCGGGCGTGGTTGTGGCGCGGACGCAGGCGCTGAAGTGCACAGGCGCCTGCCCGCCGGCGGCGGCCGTCAGCGCGCGTCCTTGTTCTCCGCCTTGCCTTTGTCGCCTTTCGCGGTCGAAACAAAGTAGGTCAACGCGGCGATGACCAGTGCCACGCCCGCCCCGAAGCCGAGCAGGTCGCGGCTGCCGTCCCACGACACGACCGCGCCGAGGAACAGCACCGCCAGCACGACGATCACCACGCCGGCCAGCTTGTTCTTCAGATCGTCGAACGAACTGATCGACAGCTACTGCGGAAGCGCGAGGCTTTCCTCGATGAACAACTCGTACAGACCGAGGGCGATCATCAGGAACACGGTGCCGAGCAGAAACAGATCGACGATCTCGATGAAGGCGCGCGCCAGCGCCTTCGCGCCCTTGCTGCTGACCTCGGCCTTGCCGATGGCGTCGACCACGACGGCAATCGTTTCGGCCACGCCGTAGACGAACAGCGCGAACGCGGCCACCAGCGAGCCGAACACGGCGGCGAGGACCAGATAGCGGCTGGCGTTCAGGACCGGGCGGAGCATGCGCCGAGCTTAACCCGTCGCCTGCCGGATGCTGCGGCGGCGAATTGGGTTCATGATGGAAAGAACAACGGAGGACGAAAATGAAACTTACTTCCACCGCATTCGCGGATCACGGACCCATCCCGACCAAGTACACCTGCGAAGGGCAGGACATCGCGCCGCCGCTCGCGTGGGGCGGCGCGCCGGCCGGCACGCGCAGCTTCGCGCTGATCGTCGACGATCCGGACGCACCCGATCCGGCAGCGCCGAGGATGACCTGGGTGCACTGGGTGCTGTACGACCTGCCCGCCTCGGCGCACGCACTGCCCGAGGGCGGCCGCCCGCTGCCTGCCGGCACGCGCGAAGGGCTCAACGACTGGCACCGCACCGGCTACGGCGGCCCGTGCCCGCCGATCGGCCGGCACCGCTACTTCTTCAAGCTGTACGCGCTCGACACCGCGCTCGGCGACCTGCAACTGCCGAGCAAGGCGAAGCTCGAACAGGCGATGCGCGGCCACGTCTTGGCGCACGCCGAACTCGTCGGCACGTACCAGAAGCAGCGGCGCTGAAGCGCCTCACGCGTATGGCGGCAGACCGCGGCGCGCCGCCCACTGCTTGGCCCGGGCGATCGCGATGCGGATTGCGCGGCCCTCGTCGACACCCTGCTCAAGCAGCGCGTTGGCGATCTCGATCGCCTTGGCGCGCACCGGCGCCGACAGGTTGCGCATCGACGGCGGATAGCGCTCGGCGTTCCAAGGCATGGTGCCTGCGGCCAACCGGGATGCCGCCCTCGTTGCCAAGCATGCCCCGCCCCGGCCCGCTGCGCTTGATGCACGTCAGCGCGCCGGCAGCGGGATGAACTCGGCGTCGCCCGGCACGCGCGCGAACCGCGTCGACCCGCCCTCGTAACGAAGCCATTCGGCGCTTGCCGCCTCGATGCGATCGCGCGTGCTGGCGACGAAGTTCCACCATACGATGCGCTCGCCAAGCGGATCCCCGCCCAGCAGCATGGCCCGGGCAGGCCGGCGGGCCGCCAGCTCGACCGTTGCGCTGCCCTCCAGCACGGCGAGCTGGCCGGCCTCGACGGGTTCGCCGTCGACCGCGATCCGGCCGTCGACGACGTACACGGCGCGTTCGGCGTGCTCCGGCGGAAGCGATACCTGCGCGTCGGCGTCCAGCTCGAGCGCGCAGTACAGCGTGTCCGAAAACACGGCCACCGGCGACGCGTGACCGAACGCGCGCCCGACCAGCAGATGGATGCGCGCGCCGGGGCGCTCGATCAGCGGCAACGTGGCGGCCGCATGATGCGCGAAGGACGGCGCCACCTCTTCCCGCTCGACCGGCAGCGCGACCCACGTCTGCACCCCGTGCAGCACGTGCCCGCGCCGGCGCTCCTCGTCGGGCGAGCGTTCGCTGTGGACAATGCCGCGGCCGGCGACCATCCAGTTGACCGCGCCGGGCTCGATGCGCTGGACCGAACCGATCGAGTCGCGATGCAGGACGGCGCCGTCGAACAAGTACGTGACGGTGGCCAGCCCGATGTGCGGATGCGGCCGCACGTCCATGCCACGCCCCGGCGCCAGCACGGCGGGGCCGAAGTGATCGACGAACACGAACGGGCCGACCGCGCGCCGCGCCGCGTGCGGCAGCACGCGCAGCACCGTGAAGCCGTCGCCGAGATCGGCGGCGCGCCCGCGAACGAGCGTTTCGATCGCACTCATGCCGCGAGCATAGCGAGCTTCCGTTAGACCGCGGAAAGCCATCGGCTGCCGATGCCCCCGGCCCCGCACGGGGCAAGCGCGGCAGCGAGGCCGCCGGCGCCGCGTCTCGGAAGGCGCGAACCTTTCTACTGCGCGGCCCCGGCTGGCGTCGTTGCGCGGTGTTGGCTGCGGCCGCCCGCCGGCGGCGGACCTGATGTGCGCCGCGCGCACGTTGGCCCGCGCCGAGGGGTCAGCGCCTTTTCGGGGATTGCCTATCTACCTGATCCTGAATCCGTCATTCCACCGATGCAGGTTTGCGCAAGGGCGTTGTGCGATCGGGGTTTGCGGCTTCGACTGCGCTCACCCAGCGGGTGACGCTGCGATCGGCCGGGTCATCTCGCACAGACGCGAGGCGGCGGCTCGGAATGAATGCCACGTCAGGGCTGACCAAGGCGCCGACGCGCTCACCCCGAGCGGCGACGCGCCACCCCG
>JBBIJJ010000011.1:0-38301 GCA_037446035.1 Burkholderiales bacterium | reverse complement strand
TTTCGCGTCCCCTGAGGGACGATTCTGCGCAAGTTGGGCTAGGCGGCCCCGCCGGAAACCGCGCTCGCGCGGCAGGCCATCAGCGGACGACGCCGATCAAGCGCTGCCCGGTGCAGTCCCAACCGTGCCCGTTGGATCGGCCATCCGCATCCGGACTTGGTGTCCGCCAAGGCCGGGGCTTCGATTTCACGCAACCAGTGCGCGCGCCAGGTCGCGCGTCAGATCGTCGACGGACTCGAGCCCGACTGCGACGCGAATCAGACCCTCGCCGATGCCGGCGCGCTCGCGCGCTTCCGCACTCAGGCGACCGTGCGTCGTCGTTGCCGGATGGGTGATCGTCGTGCGCGTGTCGCCGAGGTTCGCCGTAATCGACATCAGCTTGACGGAATCGATGACTCGCCAGGCGCGCGCACGGCGCTGCTCGGGCGTATCGCCACGGACGTCGAAGCTGACCACCGCTCCCGGCGCGGACTGCTGGCGTCGCGCCAGCGCGTACTGCGGATGCGATTCGAGTCCGGGAAAGTAAACGTGCCCGACTTCTGGCCGGGTCGTGAGCCAGCGCGCCAGCGCCAGCGCCGCGTCCGCCTGCGCGCGCATGCGCAACCCGAGCGTTTCCAGTCCCTTTAATGCCACCCACGCGTTGAACGGCGAAAGACTCGGCCCCGTCGTTCTCAGGACCGGCAGCAGCGCGTCGCGGATCAGTTCGCGCCGTCCCGCGACCGCGCCGCCCAGCACGCGCCCCTGCCCGTCGAGATACTTGGTCGCCGAGTGGATCACCAGATCGACGCCAAATTCGAGCGGCCGCTGCAGGGCTGGCGTGCAGAAGCAGTTATCGACGACGGTCAGCGCACCGACGGCCTTGCCGGCGGCGGCGAACGACGCCAGGTCGACCACCTCCATCAGCGGATTCGACGGCGTCTCGCAGTACAGCATGCGCGTCTTCGGTGTCGCGGCCGCGCGCCATGCGTCCGGGTCGGTGGCGGTCACGAAGGTCGTGTCGATGCCGAAGCGCGCCAGTACACCGGAGAAAAGCTGAATGGTCGCGCCAAAAACGTTCGCCGCGCACAGCACGTGGTCGCCGGCCCGCAACGTCGCGAGGCAGGTCGCGACGATCGCGGCCATCCCCGAGCTCGTCGCCAGGCAGTCTTCCGCACCCTCCAGCGAAGCGAGACGCCGCTCGAACATGCGCACGGTCGGATTCGAGAACCGCGAGTACACGTAACCGTCCTCGCTGCCCGCGAAGCGCGCCGCCGCCTGCGCGGCGCTGTCGAAGACGAAGCTCGACGTCAGAAACAGGGCCTCGCTGTGCTCGTTGAACGGCGTGCGCGCGGTCCCGGCGCGGATCGCACGGGTATCGAAGTCGAAGTCGTCAGTGGCCATAAACAAAAAACCCGCTGGCAGCGCCGAGCGGGTTCCGGTGGACCGTCCCTCGCTTTAGCTGCATTTGTACCGTGAAGGCCCCGCGGACGAACCGCCACCAAGTCGGCCCGAAGTCCGGGGGATCAACGAGGGGAATTGCCCTCGTTCCTGCACATGCGCCCGCAAGCTGAGCTCAAATCGGCGCGTCGCGAATATTCTAGTCGCCGGCCGTTATTCACTCAAGGCAAAGTCAGGCGTCGGCGGGCTCGATCGCCAGGCTCAATTGGGAGCGCGACGAGTCTTCCGGCGGCGCCGGTGCCAGCCGCGCGCGTTCGACGCGGTCGAGGTACTCCGGCGTGACGTCGCCGGTAATGTAGACGCCGTCAAAGCACGACGCCTCGAAATTGCTGAGTCGCGGATTGCAGTCGCGCACCGCGCGCTTCAGGTCTTCGATGGTCTGGTAGACCAGCGCGTCGGCGCCGATCTCGCGGCGGATCGCCTCGTCGTCGCGCGCGGCGGCGATCAGCTCCGAGCGTGTCGGCATGTCGATGCCGTACACGTTGGGAAAACGCACCGGTGGTGCCGACGACGCGAAGTACACCTTGCGTGCGCCGGCGTCGCGTGCCATCTGCACGATCTCGTGACTCGTCGTTCCGCGTACGATCGAATCGTCGACCAGCAGCACGTTCTTGCCCTTGAACTCCACGCCGATCGCGTTGAGTTTCTGGCGCACCGACTTCTTGCGCACGGCCTGCCCCGGCATGATGAAGGTGCGGCCAATGTAGCGATTCTTGATGAAGCCCTCGCGGTAGTTCAGGTTCAGTTTGTTCGCCAGCTGCATCGCCGCCGGCCGGCTCGAGTCCGGAATCGGCATCACGACATCGATGTCGCCGCGGGCAATGCGCGCGCGCACCTGTTCCGCCAGATACTCGCCCAGGCGCAGCCGCGCGCTGTACACCGACACGCCATCCATCAGCGAGTCCGGCCTGGCGAGATACACATACTCGAAGATGCACGGATTCAGGCTGGCCTCGTGCGCGCACCGCTGGCTGTAGAAGCGCTGGTCGAAGTCGATGAAGATCGCTTCGCCCGGCGCGACGTCGCGTACCAAGCGAAAGCCCATGCCTTCGAGCGCGACCGACTCCGACGCGACCATGTATTCGGTGCCGAGGTCGGTCTCGAGCGCGCCGAAGCACAGAGGCCTGATTCCGTACGGATCGCGGAACGCGAGCAGCCCGTAACCCGCGATCTCGGCGACGACCGCGTACGAGCCGCGCACGCGCCGGTGAACGCCGCCGACTGCCTTGAAAATGGCGGTCGGATCCAGCGACAAGCCTTCGCTTGCGAGCTGCAACTCGTGCGCGAGCACGTTCAGCAGCACCTCGGAGTCGGAGTTGGTGTTGATGTGCCGCCGGTCGATGCGGAACATCTCGTCCTTCAACTGCTCCCAGTTCGTCAGATTGCCGTTGTGCGCGAGCATGATGCCGAACGGCGCGTTCACGTAAAACGGCTGCGCCTCCTCCGCACTGATCGCCGAACCCTGCGTCGGATAGCGCACCTGCCCGATGCCGGAGTTGCCGGGCAGCGAGCGCATGTTGCGGGTGCGGAAGACGTCGCGCACCAGACCGCTACCCTTGTGCATGCGGAAGCGGTTGCCGTCCGCAGTCGCGATGCCCGCGGCATCCTGCCCGCGGTGCTGCAGCAGCAACAGCGCGTCGTACAGCAACTGGTTGACCGGCGTGGTCGCCACGACGCCGACGATTCCGCACATGGTTTTCCCCTGGCTACCGCTGCACCGGCCGCGCGAAGGATTCGGGCAGATACGGCGACGCGAATCGTACCGCCGCTTCGATCGGCGGCAAAAGCGCGGACTCGCGCCACAGCGGTTGGCGCGCCGCGGTCGTGCCACTGACGAAGAACACGACCGCAAAGACGATCAGCACGGCGCGGGTGACGCCGAACAGTGCGCCGAGCGCGCGGTCCGCGAACGACAGGCGCGCCGCGGCGAGCAGTTGCCGCAGAACCCAGCCGGCGAGCGCGCCGACGAACACGCTCGCCACGACGATCGCGAGCGCACCGATGCCCGTTCGCAGCGCCGGCAGCGGCACGTCGAACGGCAGATGCGTTCCGAGCTCGGCCGAGTAGCGCAGCGCCAGCACGATGCCAACCACCCAGCCAGCGACCGCCAACGCCTCGCGCACGAACCCGCGCAAGAGCCCGAGCAGCACCGATACCGCGAGCACGCCGACGATGGTCCAGTCCAATGCGTTCATGTTTAAACACCGACGACGCTGGCGTCGATGCCGATCGCCCGCAGGCGGGCCCGCACGCGTTCGGCCTCGTCGCGCGTCGCGTAAGGGCCGAGCCGCACGCGGTAGCGCACGCCGTCCTTGGTTTCGGTGCGCTCGGTGAACGTCGCGAAACCGGCCTTCTTCAGACGCGTGACAAGCTCGCGCGCGGCCGCCTCGCTGCCGAGCGCGGCGGCCTGCAGCAGGTACTTGCCGTTCTTGCCTGGTGCGCCAGGCGCCGCGGCCGTCCTGCCTTCGAGGATGGCACGGGCGCGCGTTTCCTCCGCTGCGGGAGCGGCGCCCTTCGCGCCGGCCGTCGTCGATGCTTTGGGAGGCGCTTTCGCATCGCCCTTCTCAGGCGTTTTCGCCGGCGTCTCGGTCCGGTCGCCCTTGGGGGTCGGTTCGTCGTGCTTGTCCTGCACCGGCGCGGCGTCAGGCAGCGGCGCGACCGGGGCATTGCCGGACTCCGGCGGCGGTGGCAGCGCCAGGCGCGGCGCAAACGGCGTCTTGTCGCTCGGAATGTCGAGCGGAATCGCGTCGGGCACCGGGCGCGGCTCCTTGTCGAGCAGCATCGGCAGCACGACCGCAACCGCAAGCAGCAGCGCGGCCGCCCCGATTAGGCGCCGCCGTGCCCGCGTGCGCAACGCCGCCGCCGGGTCGCCTCGTCCGCCTTCACCGTCGTCGCCGGGGCTGCCGCGTTTGGCCGAGGGTGCAGCGCCACGCGCATCGCCATCCGCGCGCCGCCAGAAACCCCAACCCATCAGCAATCCACCCCTTGCCTCACTTTGTCGACGGTTCGCGCGCGCAGCGCGCCGGCGACGGTGAAGAAACTTCCGAACACGAGAATCCTATCATCGACGCTTGCGGCGCCGAGCGCACCGAGATAGGCGTCTTCGATTGAAGGGTAGGTCTCGCACGCTGCCGCGACTGCGCGTTCTTGCGTCATCGCGCGTATGCGCTCGGCGAGCGCCTCCGCGCTGAATCCGCGTTCGCCCGGCGTCGGCGCCAGATGCCAGCGATCAACGCGATCGAGCAGTTCTGCGATGACACCGTCGATGTCCTTGTCGCGCAGGATGCCGAATACGGCGTGCGTCTGCGGGTAGAAACCCATCGCATCGAGGTTGCTCGCCGTGACCGCCGCCGCGTGCGGGTTGTGCGCCACGTCCAGGATTACCGCGGGCCGGCCCGGCAAGACCTGGAAGCGGCCGGCGATATCGACCGTGAGCAATCCCTGCCGCACCGCCTGCTGGCTGACCGGCAGCCGCTGCGCCAGCGCTTCGAGCGCCGCCAGCGCACCCGACGCATTGAGCAGCTGATTGGCACCGCGCAGCGCCGGATACGGCAGGCCGCTGCGACGCTGCGTGCGGCCACGATAGGCCCACTGCTGCCCGTCGCCCGCGCAGTCGAAGTCGCGGCCAAAGCACCAGAGATCCGCCCCGAGCTGCGTCGCCACGTCCAGCAAAGAGCCCGGCGGATCGCGATCGCAGCAGATGGCCGGCCGCCCGCGGCGGTAGATGTGCGCCTTTTCGAAGCCGATGTGCTCGCGCGTCGGTCCGAGGTATTCGACGTGGTCCAGCGCGATCGAGGTCACGATCGCGCAGTCGGCGTCGACGATGTTGACCGCGTCCAGCCGTCCGCCCAGCCCCACTTCGAGCACCAGGGCATCCAGCCGCGCCTGCGCGAACAGTCGCAGCGCCGCAAGCGTGGTGAATTCGAAGTACGTGAGCGATGTGTCTCCGCGCGCCGCGTCGACGGCTTCGAACTGCTCGATCAGCGCCGCGTCGCTGGCCTCCATGCCGTCGATTCTCGCGCGTTCGTTGAAACGCAGCAGGTGCGGCGACGTATACAGGCCGACGCGATAGCCGGCCGCGCGCAGCATGCTGTCGAGCATCGCGCAGGTCGAGCCCTTGCCGTTGGTGCCGCCGACGACGAAGACCGGACAGTCGAACCGCAGGTCGAGCCGCTCGACGACCGTTCGCACCCGCTCGAGCGTCAGATCGATCGGCCGGTGATGCAGCCGCTCGATGCGCGCGAGCCAGGCATCCAGCGCGGACGCGATCGCTTCCATCAGCGCGACACCGAAGTCGTCCGCCGCCCCGCAGCCGGCGTGCGCGGGCCGGTCAAGCGATCGCGTCGGCCGGCTGCCGCAACAGCAACGCGAGCAGCGCGGCGAGCCGGTCGCGCAGTTCGCGCCGGTCGACGATCATGTCGATCGCCCCCTTTTGCAGCAGGAACTCGGCGCGCTGGAAACCTTCCGGCAGCTTCTCGCGCACCGTCTGCTCGATCACGCGCGGGCCGGCGAAGCCGATCAACGCCTTCGGCTCGGCGATCACGATATCGCCCATGAACGCGAAGCTCGCCGAGACGCCGCCCATCGTCGGGTCGGCCAGCACCGAGATGAAAGGCAGCTTCGCCTCGCCGAGCTTGGCGATCATCGCGGTGGTCTTGGCCATCTGCATCAGCGACAGCAGTCCTTCCTGCATGCGCGCGCCGCCGGTGGCGGTGATGCAAACGAAAGGCACCTTTTGTTCGATCGCGGTCTGCACGCCGCGCACGAAACGCTCGCCCACGACCGAGCCCATCGATCCGCCCATGAACTCGAACTCGAAGCAGGCGACGACCACCGGCAGCGCGCGGATCGATCCGCCCATCACGACCAGCGCGTCGGTTTCGCCCGTGTCCTGCATCGCTTCCTGCAGGCGCTCCGTGTACCTGCGGCTGTCCTTGAACTTCAGCGCGTCGACCGGCAGCACTTCCACGCCGATCTCATAGCGTCCCTCCGCGTCGAGCAGCGCGTCGAGCCGCTCGCGCGCGCGGATGCGCAGATGGTGGCTGCACTTGGGGCACACCTGCAGGCTGCGCTCCAGCTCGGCGCTGTACAGCACGACTTCGCAACTGGGACACTTGGTCCATACGCCTTCCGGAACGCTCTTGCGCGTGCCGCCCTGCTTGATACGCGGCGGCAGCAGTTTCTCGAGCCAGCTCATGTCCTACCTCCGCGAAGTGCCGGTCGCGCCCCGCGTCCACGCCGACGGCGCGGGGTTGGCGGCGTGGGCCACGGCCTCGTTGGCAGTTCCGACTTCGTCGATCGCGCGGCGAATCTCCGCGACAAGCGCAGCGACCGCGTCGACGGCCCGCTCGCGCGGCACGTCCTCCAGTTCCTGAATGATCCTGCTGCCGATGACCACCGCGTCGGCGACCCGCGCGATCGCCCGGGCGCTGGCCGCATCGCGGATACCGAATCCCACCCCGACCGGCAGCGCGATCTTCGCCTTGATCGCCGGGATTATCGCGGCCACGCTCGCGATGTCGAGGTGGCCGGCACCGGTCGTGCCTTTCAGGCTGACGTAGTAGACGTAGCCGGACGCCACGCGCGCCACGCGCTCGATACGATCCTCGGTCGACGTGGGCGCGAGCAAAAAGATCGGATCGATGTCGTGCGCCCGCATGTCGGCGGCGAAGTCCTCGCATTCCTCCGGCGGGTAGTCGACGACGAGCACGCCGTCGACGCCGGCCTCCTGCGCGGCCCGCGCGAACTCGCGGCGGCCGAAGTGCTCGATCGGATTCGCATAGCCCATCAGCACGACCGGCGTGGTCGCATCGCCGCGGCGGAACTCCGCGACCATCGCGAGCGACCGCTTCAGCCCGACCCCTTGGCGGATCGCGCGTTCGGTCGCGCGCTGGATCACCGGGCCGTCGGCCATCGGATCGGAAAACGGCACGCCGAGTTCGATCACGTCGGCGCCCGCCTGCGCGAGCGCGTGCATCAGCGCAACCGTCAACTCAGGGGTTGGATCGCCGGCGGCGATGTACGGAATCAGCCCTTTGCGGCCGGCGCGCGCGAGCGCTTCGAACCGTGGCCGGATGCGCGACATCAGCGGCCCTTGCGCCAGGCCAGCGTCGCCTCGCGGCACGACGCACGGCAGAAGAACTCGAGCCCGCTCGCCTCGGCGACGATGTGCAGATCCTTGTCGCCGCGGCCGGACAAATTCACCAGCAGCACGCCGTCCTTCGGCAGCGTCGGCGCGAGCTTGGCCGCATGCGCCAGCGCGTGGCTGGACTCCAGCGCGGGGATGATGCCTTCGATCCGGCAGCAATCGTGGAACGCCTTCAGCGCCTCCGCGTCGGTGGCGCCGACATACTCGGCGCGCCCCGTGTCCTTCAGCCACGCGTGCTCCGGGCCGACGCCCGGGTAGTCGAGTCCCGCCGAGATCGAGTGCGTTTCGGTGATCTGCCCGTTTTCGTCCTGCAGAAGATACGTGCGGTTGCCGTGCAGCACGCCGGGCGTGCCGCGCTGCAGGCTGGCCGCGTGCCGCATCGTCGTCAGCCCTTCGCCCGCGGCTTCCACACCGATGAGCCTGACGTTCTCGTACGCGATGTAGTCGTAGAAGATGCCCATCGCGTTGCTGCCGCCGCCGACGCACGCGATCACGTAGTCGGGCTGGCGCCCTGCGATCTCCGGCATCTGCTGCAGGCATTCCTTGCCGACCACCGAGTTGAAGTCCCGCACCATCATCGGATACGGGTGTGGGCCGGCCACCGTGCCGATGATGTAGAACGTGTTCTCGACGTTGGTCACCCAGTCGCGCATCGCTTCGTTCAGTGCGTCTTTCAGCGTGCGCGAACCGCTTTCGACCGGAACGACTTCGGCACCGAGCAGCTTCATCCGGTAGACGTTCGCCGCCTGCCGGCCGACGTCTTCGGCGCCCATGTAGACGACGCACTGCATGCCGAAACGCGCGGCGATCGTGGCGGTGGCGACGCCGTGCTGGCCGGCGCCGGTTTCGGCGATCACGCGCGGCTTGCCCATGCGTTTGGCCAGAAGAGCCTGACCGACCGTGTTGTTGATCTTGTGCGCGCCGGTGTGGTTCAGGTCCTCGCGCTTCAGATAAATCTGCGCACCGCCGAGCTTTTCGCTCCAGCGCTTCGCGTGATAGATCGGGCTCGGGCGACCGACGTACTGCCGCAGTTCGCGCTCGAACTCGGCGACGAACTCCGGATCCTTGCGATAGCGCTCGTACGCATCGCGCAGTTGCTCGAGCGCGTGCATCAACGTCTCGGCGACGAAGATGCCGCCGTACGGGCCGAAGTGCCCGCGCGCGTCCGGAAGATCGTATGGCTTCATGTCGGATTCGGTTCCGCATCCGCCGCGCGCACGGCGGCGAAGAATCGCTTCAGCTTCTCGGCGCTCTTGACGCCCGGTGAGTCCTCGACGCCGCTCGCCACGTCGACCGCGTACGGCCGCACACGCCTGATCGCGGCACCGACATTGTCGGCGTTCAGCCCGCCGGCGAGCACGAGCGGTTTGCGCCGCGCCGCCGGCGGCGGCAGCCGCGACCAGTCGAACGGGCGTCCGCCGCCACCGTAGCGCGCCGACGGTGCATCGGCCAACAAGGCCAACGCGCTGGCGAAAGTGGCGGCGCAGTCTAACAAATCGACGCCCTCGGCCATGCGCACGGCGCGCACGTACGGCCGCGCGTAGCGCAGGCAATCGGACTCGGTCTCGTCGCCATGGAACTGCAGCAACGCGTTCGGCGCGACCTCCAGCGCCGCGCGGATGTCGTCGGCGGCGGCGTTGACGAACAGCAGCACCGGTGTGACGAACGCGGGCACCTCGCGAACGAGCGATCTCAGTTGCGTGAGATCGACATGGCGCGGGCTGGCGGGATACCGCACGAAACCGACCGCGTCGGCGCCGAGCGCAGCCGCCGCCGCGACGTCGGCGGCGCGTGTCATTCCGCAGATCTTGATCCGGGTGCGAGTCATACCAGCAACGGCATCGCGTCGAGCGGAGCCGGCAATGCCAGCGTCGGATCGTACTGGACGTGCGTCAGGTACAACCCGACGGCCGAGAACGTCGGCGCTGCGGCGGCGCGGCTGCGGGCTTCGATGACCGCCCGCACCCAACCGGGGGGCTGCCGGCCCAATCCGACGTACACGAGCGTGCCCACGAGGTTGCGCACCATGTGATGCAGGAACGCGTTGGCGACGAAACGCAGGCGGATCAACCGGCCGTAGCGGTCGATGCGCAGCTCGCGCAACTCGCGCACCGGCGAGGCCGCCTGGCATTCGACCGCGCGAAACGATGTGAAGTCGTGCTCCCCGAGCAGATGGATGGCGGCGGTGCGCATGGCGTCGACGTCGAGCGGCAGGTAGACCCAGCCGACGCGTCGTTCCGCAAGCGGCGAGCGAACCGGGTCGTTCAGCAGCCAGTAGTCGTAGCGGCGCGCTTGGGCACCGAAGCGCGCGTGAAAGTCGTCGGGCACACGCGCCGCCCAGCGCACCGCGGCCGATCGTGGCAGCCAGCGGTTGACACCGCGCACCCACGATTGCAGCGGCCGCTCGACAAGGGTGTCGAAGTGCACCACCTGGTAGGTCGCATGAACGCCGGCGTCGGTGCGGCCGGCGCAGATGGTCGCCACCGGATGGGTCGCGAACGCCGCGAGCGCGCGCTCGAGTGCATCCTGCACACCGGTGCCGCCGGGCTGCGTCTGCCAGCCGGTGAACGCGCTGCCGTCGTACTCGAGCCCCAGCGCGAGTCGCATGGCGACGACTGAATGAGTCGCCGGCACGCTCCGCGTGCCGACGACTGCCGGATCGACCGCTTACGCGTCGACCTGCTTGAGCAGCTCGACCGCGGACTGGCGCTGCTCGCGCGTGCCGTCGCGCATGACTTCCTCGAGCAGCTCGCGTGCGCCGTCCTTGACGCCGAGATCGATGTAGCCGCGTGCCAGATCGAGCTTGGTGGCCATCTGCGCGGCGAGCGGGCTACCGGCTTGCGTCTCGGTACGACGGCCGCCGATCTCCACGTCGGAGCCGGTCAGATCGAAGTCGATCAGGGGCACCGTCGCCTGGTCGGTGTTCGACGTCAGACGTGGCGCCTGCTCGTCAGGCAGCGCGCCCACCTCTCCGAGCAAGGTCGGACGCGACAGCGCCTCTTCGAGCGCCGAAGTGGCCGCGCCGGCCGCCGGCACGGCGAACGCCGGCGCTGGCGCGCGGGTCGGCAGGTTCAAATCGACCTCGGGCAAGGCCGGGCGCGCGCCGGTCGTGCTAGGCGATGCGCTGGGCACGTTGGTTGGCGGGAAGCTGATGTCGAGGTCGGGCGCCTTCGGCATGGCGGGCGCAACGGCAGGCGCGGGTTTCGGGGCCGCAGCCGGTGCTGGCGTCGGGGCCGGAACCTGTGGTGCCTTCGTCGCTCCGAGATCGAAGTCGAGCGACCCAAAGTCGAGCGCGCCCGCGGTCGTGGCGCCGAACGGGTCGATCGTCCCCGCACGTGCGGCCGGCGCCGTCGGCGCAGCCGGTTCCTCGAGCGGCAGGGTCGCTTCGAACTGGGTCTGCGGTACCGACTGCGCCGTATTCGACGGCGTCATCGCCGTGTCGGCGGTCATCCTCGAATCGACCTGCATCGCGGTGTCCGCGGTCATTTTCGTGTCCGGGACGAAGCGCGATGTGATGCTCGCGGCCGTGCCCTGCGACGGCGCGCCGCCGCTGTCCAGCGCCGGTTCGCGCGCAGCGGTCCCGCCGAGGGTGGCCGGCGGCGCAATCACCCCGCCCAGCGTGGACGGACGATCCCGAGTGCTCGGATTCAGCCGCAGCTCCGTGGTCGGACCGCGAACTGCGGCGTCCGCGGCGGCCCCGGCAAACATCGGGTTGGACGGATCGAGCGAGCGGCCCAGCTTCACCGCGCGTTCCCAATCCTCGCCCGTGCCGCCGGTGCGGTCGCGCAGTTCCTGCACGACGGCGTTGAACGAGGCCTTGTCGCCGCGCCGCGCGTAGATCTCGAGCAGCTTCACGCGCACCGCGTGCCGGTCAGGCTGCAGCCGCAGCGCCTCCTTGAGAATGTCCTCGGCCTGCTCTTCGCGACCGTAGGCGATGTAGACGTCGGCCTCCGCAACCGGATCGACCTCGTTCGAATCCAGTTGCGAAGCGGCCGGGATGAAGCTGGAGTTGAACGTACTCGTCGCGCCGGTATCGACGCTGCGCCCGCCGGTGGCGCCGAACAGCGAATTGGCGCGCAGCCCCTCGCCCGTCGCCTTGAACTCCTCGCCCTTCTCGACTTTGCGGCGCCGGTAGACGTTCAGCCCCAAGAGCGCCAGCAGCAACGCGACGAGCCCGCCGAGAGCGACCAGCGTCGTCGTGTCGCGGAACAGTCCGTCGAGGAAGCTCGTTTCCTGCGCGGGCGCAGGCGCAGGCGACGGTGCTTTCGCCGCTTCGACCTTGGGAGGCTCCGCTTTCGGGGTTTCCGCCTTCGGCGCCTCGACTTTCGGTGCTTCGGCCTTCGGTGCGTCGACTTTCGGTGCTTCGACTTTCGGCGCTTCAGCTTGCGGCGGCTCGGTCTTGGCAGGGGCCGCGACAGGAGCGGACGCCGCCTGCGGCGCGGGTGCATCCGTCTTGGCTTCAGCCTGTTTCTGTGCCTGAGCACCCGCTTTGCTCTGCAGCTCGAGCGCCTTCTTCAGCGCCTCGTTGGCCTTCTTCAGTTCGGCGGCGCGCTCTTCTTGCTCCTTCAGCGCGCGCTGCCGGGCAATCTCTTCGTCTTTGGCCTTGGTCGCGGCTGCGGCCGCCGCGGAGGGTGCGGGCTCCGCCTTCGCGATCTTCAGCTGGTCACCCGTAGGCGCCGGCACGGCCTTGTCCTCGACCTTCGTCGTCACGCGACCCTGAGCGGCAGCGGCTGGGGCCGGCGCGGCGGCAACCGGCGCGGCCGTTGCTGCCGCTTGCGCGAGGCGGCTCTTGTACTGCGCAAAATCGGCGCTGTGGGCAGCGACCTCCTGGCGCGCATCGGCCGCCGAGATGGCTTCTGCCTCCGACGCATCCGGAATGGTCAGCGTGCGTCCGGCGAGCAGCCGGTTCATGTTGTTGGCGACGAAGGCGTTCGGGTTGGCACGGAACAACGCCACCAACATCTGATCGAGCGAGACGTTCGCCGGTTTGTTTCGCAAGGCGATCTTGCCCAGCGTGTCGCCGAACTTCACCGTGTAGCTGTCCGACGTTCCCGGTGCGGCCGCGATCGCCGCTGGCGCGGGCGGGGCCGCGGGAGCCGGCGTCGGCGCAGGGGCAGCAACCGGCGCGGGCTCGGGCGCTGCGGCCACCGGCGCGGGCGCTGGCGCCGCGGGCGCCGCCGCCGGCGCGGGCAGCGGTGTCGGTGCCGAGGGCTGCGCCGTCGTGACGGGCGCCATCACGTCGGGCGTTGCACGCAGCGCCGGCGGATCCAGCAGCACCGTGTATTCGCGCAGCACGCGGCCCGTTGCCCATGTCAGCTCGAGCAGCAAATCGAGGTACGGCTCGTTGATCGGATTCAACGAGCTGATCCGCACGACAAAGCTGTTCTCGCCGCGTCGATCCAGATCGAAGCGCAACGCGGACAACGCCGGATTGAACTCGAGATTTGCCTGACGGAAGGCGCTCTGCGATGCGAGCCGCACTGCGAGCGATCCGCCTTCCTCGCGGGAAACCGACGTCACTTCGACTTCCGCGCGCAGCGGTTGCCCCAGCGCCGATTGAACGGTCAATCGTCCGAGCCCGGCCGCGTACGCGGCTGGCGTGGCAAACGCGAGGCTGATGGCCAAGGCAATTGCAAACCGGGCCGGTGTTCGCTTGTCGTTATGGGATGGCACGGGCGCCCCCTCTAAGGCGGTGATTCTGAATTTCGAAAATAACATCAGTGACTTACGCGTGCAAGCTTAGAAAAAGCAGTAAGTCACGCAAAACCGTGACAATTCAGGGCGCTGAGCGGAGCCTGTCGATGATTGCGCGCTCCTTCAGTCGAGCTCACCGAGCAGGATGCGCAGCATCCGGCGCAACGGTTCGGCCGCGCCCCACAACAGCTGATCGCCGACGGTGAACGCCGATAGATACTGCCCGCCCATCGCGAGCTTGCGCACGCGTCCGATCGGAATGTCGGTCGTGCCGCTGACGCTCGCCGGCGACAGTTCGCGAATGCTGTCTTCGCGATTGTTCGGCACCAGCTTGACCCAGCGGTTCGCGCCGGCGATCAGCGATTCGATCTCGGCCAGCGGCACGTCCCTCTTGAGCTTGATCGTCAACGCCTGGCTGTGGCAGCGCATCGCGCCGACGCGCACGCAGATGCCCTCGACAATCAGCGAGCCGGGCTCGCCCATCGCCGGCTTGCCGAGGATCTTGTTGGCCTCTGCACCACCCTTCCACTCCTCGCGGCTGACACCGTTGCCCAGATCCTTGTCGATCCATGCAATCAGGCTGCCGGCGAGCGGGACGCCGAAGTTCTCCTTCGGCAGGGCGGCCGAACGCAGCGCCTCCGACACCTTGCGGTCGATCTCGAGGATCGCCGAGTGCGGATCGGCGAGCAGATCCTGGACCGCCGCGTGGGCGTAGCCCATCTGGCCGATCAGTTCGCGCATGTTCTGTGCACCCGCCCCCGATGCGGCCTGATACGTCATCGCCGTGACCCACTCGACCAGATCCGCCTTGAGCAGACCGTCGATCGCGAGCAGCATCAGGCTGACCGTGCAGTTGCCGCCGATGTAGTTCTTGATACCTCGGGCGAGCGCAGCGTCGATCACCGACCGGTTGACCGGATCGAGGATGATGACCGCATCATCCTTCATCCGCAGCGCGGAGGCCGCGTCGATCCAGTAGCCGTTCCAGCCGGCCGTGCGCAGCTTCGGATACACGTCGTTGGTGTAGTCGCCGCCCTGGCAGGTCAGGATCGCGTCGCATGCCTTCAGCGCGGCGATGTCGTTGGCGTCCTGCAGCTTTGGCGCCGCGCGCGCGACCTTCGGCGCCGCACCGCCGGCGTTCGACGTGCTGAAAAACACCGAATCGATGAGATCGAAGTCCCGCTGCGCGCTCATGCGCTCCATCAGTACGGAGCCCACCATGCCGCGCCAACCCACGATGCCGACTTTCATTTGCGCCTCTCGCCGTGAACGGCTCATCCTCGACGCGCCGGCTTACAGCGCGCTGACGACCGCATCGCCCATCGCTTTCGTTCCAACCTTTGCCTCGCCCGGCAGCGCGATGTCCGCAGTGCGCAGCCCTTGCGCCAGAACCTTCGACACCGCCGCCTCGACACGCCGCGCCGCCGCTTCCTGGTTCAGGCTGTAGCGCAGCATCAGCGCCGCCGACAGGATCGTCGCCAGCGGATTGGCCACGCCTTTGCCGGCGATGTCCGGCGCCGACCCGTGGATCGGCTCGTACAGGCCCTTGCCGTTCGCGTCGAGCGACGCCGACGGCAGCATGCCGATCGAGCCCGTCAACATCGACGCCTCATCGGACAGGATATCGCCGAACATGTTGCCCGTGACGATGACATCGAACTGCTTGGGGTTCTTCAGCAGCTGCATCGCCGCGTTGTCCACGTACATGTGCGTCAGCTGCACGTCCGGGTATTCGCGGCCGACCTCAGTCACGACCTCGCGCCACAGCTGCGTCGTCTCCAGTACGTTGGCCTTGTCGACGGAGCAGACGCGCCGCTGCCGCTTGCGCGCCGCGCGGAACGCCACGTGCGCGATGCGGCGGATCTCGCTTTCGCTGTAGCGCATCGTGTCGAAGCCCTCGCGCTCGCCGTTGTCGAGCCAGCGGATGCCGCGCGGCTGGCCGAAATAGATGTCGCCGGTCAGCTCCCGCACGATGAGCAGGTCGAGGCCGGTAACCACCTCGGGCTTCAGCGTCGAAGCGGCCGCGAGTTCCGGGTGGATCACCGCCGGCCGCAGGTTGGCGAACAGGCCGAGTTCCTTGCGCAGCCGCAGCAGCCCCTGCTCGGGCCGCTGCGGACGCGGCAACGCGTCGTACTGCGGTCCGCCGACCGCGCCGAACAGCACCGCGTCGGCGCGGCGGGCCGCTTCGAGCGTCGCCGGCGGCAGCGGATCGCCGTGCGCATCGACGGCCGCGCCGCCGACCGGCGCATGCTCGAACTCGAACTTCAGCCCGTCGCGCGTGAGCCGCTCAAGCACCTTGACCGCCTCGGCAACGATTTCCGGACCGATGCCATCGCCGGCCAGCACCGCAATTCTCATTCCGGACCTCAGGCGGCGGGCTTTCTGGCCAGCCATGGAAAGCGTTTGAGGCGCGCGGCCTCGAACGCGCGAATCTTGTCCGCCTGACGCAGCGTCAGGCCGATGTCGTCCCAGCCGTTGAGCAGGCACTCCTTGCGGAACGCATCGATGTCGAAGCGCAGCGTGCGGCCGTCCGGCGTCGTCACCGTTTGCGCCGCCAAGTCGATCGACAGCCGATATCCGGGCGTGGCTTCGACTTCGCGGAACAACCCATCGACGACCTGCTCGTCCAGCACGATCGGCAGCAGGCCGTTCTTGAAGCAGTTGTTGAAGAAGATGTCGGCGTAGCTCGGCGCGATCAGCGCGCGGAAGCCGTACTCGCCGAGCGCCCAGGGCGCGTGCTCGCGGCTCGATCCGCAGCCGAAGTTGCGGCGCGCGAGCAGGATCGATGCGCCCTGGTAGCGCGGCTGGTTCAGTACGAACTGCGAATTCAGCGGGCGCCGGCTGTTGTCCATGCCGGGCTCGCCGCGATCGAGATAACGCCACTCGTCGAACAGGTTGGCGCCGAAGCCGGTTCGTCGGATCGACTTCAGGAACTGCTTCGGGATGATCTGATCGGTATCGACATTGGCGCGATCCAGCGGCGCGACCAGTCCCGTGTGCTGCGTGAACGGCGTCATCTAGCGCTTGACCGGTGCCGGGGCGGGCGCGGGCGTGCTCGACTTCTTCTCGTCTTTGCTGGCGCTGCCCGCAATTTTCTCGCCGGCCGCCTGCAAGTCCTTGCCGAAACCCTCTAGGGTGTTGCACGCGGCCAGCAGCGAGGCGGCGCCGAACAGGGCTGCGATCTTCGCGGTCGTCTTCATATCGGTCTTCCTCTTCAGTGCAACGAGCGAATATCGACGAAGTGGCCGGCGATGGCGGCCGCAGCCGCCATCGCCGGGCTGACCAGGTGCGTGCGCCCGCCCGCGCCCTGACGCCCCTCGAAGTTCCGATTCGACGTCGACGCACAGCGCTCGCCGTGCTCGAGCCGGTCGGCATTCATGCCGAGGCACATCGAGCAGCCCGGTTCGCGCCACTCGAAGCCGGCGTCGCGGAACACGCGGTCGAGTCCTTCCGCTTCGGCCTGTTGCTTCACCAACCCCGAGCCCGGAACGACCAGCGCCAGCTTGACGTTGTCCGCGATGCGCTTGCCGCGAACGACGGCGGCGGCGGCGCGCAGGTCCTCGATGCGCGAATTCGTGCACGAGCCGATGAAGATCTTGTCGACGCGGATCTGCGTGATCGGCGTGTTCGGCGCCAGGCCCATGTACTGCAGCGCGCGCTCGATACCCTCGCGCCGCACCGGGTCGCTCTCCCGCGCGGGGTCGGGCACGCTGCCGTCGATCGACGTCACCATCTCCGGCGACGTGCCCCAGCTTACCTGCGGTTTCAGCCCCGTCGCATCAATCTCGACGACCTTGTCGAAGCGCGCGCCAGCGTCCGAATGCAGCGTCTTCCAGTACGCGACGGCGGCATCCCAGTCCGCGCCGGTCGGCGCAAACGGTCGGCCGCGCACGTACTCGATCGTCTTGTCATCGACCGCGACCATGCCGGCACGCGCGCCGGCTTCGATCGCCATGTTGCATACGGTCATGCGCGCCTCGATCGACAGCGCACGCACGGTCGAGCCGCCGAACTCGATCGCGTACCCGGTGCCGCCGGCGGTACCGATGCGGCCGATCACGGCGAGGATCAGGTCCTTGGCGCTGACGCCGACAGGCAATTCGCCGTCGACGCGCACCAGCATGTTGCTGGATTTCTTGGCCAACAGCGTCTGCGTGGCGAGCACGTGCTCGACTTCGGACGTGCCGATGCCGAACGCCAAGGCGCCCAGGGCGCCGTGCGTACTGGTATGCGAGTCGCCGCACACGACGGTCATGCCGGGAAGCGTTGCGCCCTGCTCGGGACCGATCACGTGCACGATACCCTGGCGCGGATCGAGGAACGGGAAGTACGCAGCCGCACCATGCTGGCGGATGTTGGCGTCGAGCGTGACGATCTGCTCGCGCGAAGTCGGGTCGGTCACGCCGTCGAGCCCACGTTCCCAGTGGGTCGTCGGCGTGTTGTGATCGGCGGTGGCGACGATCGACGACACGCGCCATGGCTTGCGCCCCGCGATACGCAGGCCCTCGAACGCCTGCGGGCTGGTCACCTCATGGACGAGGTGACGGTCGATGTACAGGATGGTCGTGCCGTCGGGTTCGGCGTGGACGACGTGTTCATCCCAGAGCTTGTCGTAGAGCGTGCGTGCTGCGGGCATGTCCGAGAGCGCTGCGCGGGCGAGCGCGAGAGGCGGCGATTATGCCATGCACACCCTCGCAAACCGGCAGCGCGCTCGCGCTTTGGCGCGCGGTTCGCGCACGCCGGCGCAGGCGACGGAACCGGCACGACGCGCGCAAGTCAGACGGACATGCAAAGCGCGGCAGTGCCAATGAACGATCGCCCCAACAACGCCTCGACGCTGCGCCGGCGTCATGCGCTCGCCGCCCTCGCCGGGCTGCCCTTGGCGGCCGGTTTCCACGCCGCGCAGGCGCAGACCACAAGCGCACTGCGCTCGACGCCGCGCCAGACGCTCGGGCCGTTTTACCCGCGCAACGCCTCGGAACGTCCGCCCGCGACCGACGCCGACCTGCTCACCGTCGAAAACGGGCGCGTGCTCAGCAAGGGTACGCCGCTTTATCTGACCGGGCGGATACTGACCTCAAGCGGGACACCGATCGCAGGCGCGACGGTGGAAATCTGGCAGTGCGACGCCCATGCCGTGTATCACCACCCGGCCGGCGGCGCTCTCGGGGAGCGCGATCCGCACTTCCAGGGCTATGGCACGACCACGACCGACGCAGCCGGCACCTTTCACTTCCGCACGATCCGGCCCGTCCCCTACCCTGGCCGGACACCACATATCCATGTGCGCGTCGCCGCGAGCGGAAAACCGGCGCTGCCCACGCAGCTGTATCTCGACGGGCACCCCGGCAACGCGCAGGATTTCTTGTATCGGCAGCTCGACGACGCCGAGCGTGCCGCGGTGACACTGAAACTGGCGCCGACGCGATCGACCCACCCGTTTGCGCAGGCGACGCAGTTCACCGCGGCAGTCGACCTGATCGTCGGTTAACGTTTCTTCGCCTGCTCGTACAGCGGCAGCACGCGCCGGGCGTAGTCCTGCAGGTCGCGAATGCGCGTTTCGTGTGACGGGTGCGTCGACAGCCATTGCGGCGGCTGCGAGCCGCCCTGGCCAGCCATCTTGTTCCACAGCGTGACTGCGGCGCGCGGGTCGTAGCCCGCGCGCGCGGCGAGTTCGACGCCGATGCGGTCGGCTTCCTGTTCGTTCTCGCGGCTATTCGGCAGCACGAACATGCTTTGCGCCAGCATCTGACCGAAATCGCCGAGGCGCACGCCGGTCAGAATCTCGATCGCCGCGAGCCCGACGCCGGCGGCCATCTGCCGCGACATGCGCTCGCGCGCGTGCTCGCGCAAAGCGTGCGCGATCTCGTGGCCGATGACCGCCGCAAGTTCGTCGTCGGTGATCTTCAGCTTCTCGATCAGCCCCGTGTACACGGCGATCTTGCCGCCGGGCATGCACCAGGCATTGACCTGGTCCGACCCAAGCACGTTGACCTCCCATTGCCAGTGCGGGGCGTCGTCGCGGAACACCGCCGTGTGCGGGATCAGCCGCTGCGCGATCGCGCGCACCCGTTCGGTCTGCCTGGCGTCGCGGTTCAGCAGCCCCTTCTTGTCGGCCTCGGCCAGGATCTGCGCGTACTGCTGGCGCGCCGCACTGTCGACCTGCTGCGCCGACACGGCCATGCGTTGCGTGCGTTCGACACCCACGACGCCGCCGCGCGTCGTCTGCACGGTCTGGCAGCCCGTGATCGCTAGCGCGAGCCCGAACGCCGCCCACGCAAGGCGGCGGCGCATGATCTTATTCAGCATGAATTTGCCTCCCGCTCAACCCATCGATGTCACGGCGCGCCCGTGCGCGGCGCGGTCGAGGATGCGCGTGCGCTGTACCGCCCACCAGCCGGCGAGCGCTGCCGCGCTGCTCGAAAGAAACGCCGTCGCGGGTCCGAACGCCGACCACAGCCACGCGGCGACCAGGCCGCCCGCCGTGCCGCCGATGCCGTAGCCGATGCCGACGTACAGCGCTTGGCCGCGCGCGCTGGCGCGACCCGGAAACCACTGCTGGATCGTCAGGACCGAGGCGCTGTGATGCACCGCGAATGTCGCCGCGTGCAGGACTTGCGCGGCGAGCAGAAGCAACCACAGATGCGCAAACTCCGCGATCAGGAAAAAGCGCAGCACCGCCAACAGGAAACTCACGGCCAGCAGCTTGAACGCGCCGTAGCGCGCGAAGAACCGGCCCTGTGTGTAGAAGAAGACGATTTCGACGACGACGCCGACGACCCAGAACACCCCGATCTGGGTCTTGCTGTAGCCGAGCTGCGCCAGATGCAGCGAAAAGTACGTGTAGTACGCGCCGTGCGCGAACACCATCAGCGCCGCCGACGCGAAGAACCAGCGCACGCGCGGCTCGGCGAGCCGTCGGCGAACCGACACGCCGGGCTGTTGCGACTCGTCGTGCGGCGGCGCGTCGATCAGCCATGTCGTCGCCGCCGCGAGCGCGAGCAGCGCGAGCGCGACGTACGGCTGCCAGCCGATGCCGATCCGGTCGAACAGCAGGCCGGCGGCCAGCACGAGCACGATGAAGCCGAGCGATCCCCACGCGCGCAAGCGGCCGTAGCGCGCAGCCCCCGAGGCGTCCTGCCGCAGGCGCGCGGCGGTGATCGACTCGCCGACCGGGATCTGCGCGGTGATGAACAGGTTGACCGCGCACATCACGCCGAAGGTCCAGGCGAAACCGCCCGGCAGCAGGATCGGCACGAAACATGCGAAAGCCGCAGCTGCGGTCCAGCGCAGGATCTCGATCCGGTGCGCGGTGCGGTCCGCAAGATAGCCCCACAGGTTCGGGCCCACCACGCGCATGCCCTGCGTCATCGCCAGCACGATGCCGATCTGCGCCGCGGTCAGACCACGGCTTTCGAGATAAAGCGGAAAGTACGGCGCAAAGATGCCGGCGGTGGCGAAGTAGGCGGCGAAGAAAGCGCCGAGCCGCCAGTCGGCAACGCGCGCGGCGCCGCGTCGATCCGTCATACGCCGTCGGGTGCGCGCGCGGCGATCGGCGGCACCGGCAGTTCGACGTCGGCGTTCTGCGCGCGCTGCAGCAGCGCATGATCCATCAGCACGAGCGCCAGCATCGCCTCGGCGATCGGCGTGGCGCGGATGCCGACGCACGGATCGTGGCGGCCGTGCGTTTCGACCGTCACCGGCCGGTTGTTGCGGTCGATCGAGCGGCGCGGCAGCCGGATGCTCGACGTCGGCTTGATCGCGATCGACACCTCGATGTCCTGCCCGGTCGAGATTCCGCCGAGCACGCCGCCGGCGTGATTCGACAGAAACCCGTGCGGCGTCAGCTCGTCGCCGTGTTCGCTGCCGCGCTGGCGCACCGCGCCGAAACCGCTGCCGATCTCGACACCCTTGACCGCGTTGATGCCCATCAGCGCGTACGCGATGTCGGCGTCGAGTTTGTCGAACAGCGGCGCGCCGAGCCCGACCGGCACGTTCGTCGCGGTCACGCGCAGCCGCGCCCCGCACGAATCGCCCTGCTTGCGCAGCGCGTCCATGTAGTCCTCGAGCCGAGGGACGATCGCTTCGTTGGGCGCGAAAAACGGGTTCGACTCGGCCAGCTCCCAAGCGACGAAGGGGATCTCGACGTCGCCGAGCTGCTGCAGACAGCCGCGCACTCGGGTGCCGTAGCGCTCGCGCAACCACTTCTTGGCCACTGCGCCGGCGGCGACCATCGGCGCGGTCAGCCGCGCCGACGAACGCCCGCCACCGCGCGGATCGCGCACGCCGTACTTGCGCCAGTACGTGTAGTCGGCGTGCCCCGGGCGAAAGGTATCGAGCAGATCGGCGTAATCGCTGCTGCGCGCGTCCTCGTTGCGGATCAACAGCGCGATCGGCGTGCCGGTCGTGCGACCATCGAACACGCCCGACAGGATCTCGACCCGATCGGATTCGCGCCGCTGCGTCACGTGGCGCGACGTGCCTGGCTTGCGCCGGTCCAGATCCGGCTGCAGGTCTTCGACCGCAAGCGCAAGCCCCGGCGGACAGCCGTCGATCACGCAGCCGATCGCCGGGCCGTGCGATTCGCCGAAGTTGGTGACCCGAAGCAGATGCCCGAACGTCGATCCCGACATGGAACGTCTCTTGAGAACGGCCCGATTCTAGTGAGTCTTCGTTGCGCGCATCGCCACGGGCGACTCACTTCCAGTCGCCGCGCAGCGTGCCCACCATTTCGCGCAGCCGCTCGGGCGTGGCTTCGGCCGGCGCGACTGGCACGCCGACCGCCACTCCGATCTTGGAGAACAACCCGCGGCGAAATGGCCTGGTCATCGCCGCGCCGCCCTTGCGCGAAAAAAACGATCCCCACAGCCCCTGCAAAGCCACCGGAATCACCGGCACCGGATCGCGCTCGAGAATGCGCGTGATGCCCGGTCGAAACGGCGCGATCTCGCCGTCGGCGGTGATGCGCCCCTCCGGAAAGATGCACACGAGCTGACCGTCGCGCAGCGCTTCCGACACGCGTTCGAACGCGCGTTCCATCATCGCCGCGTCGACCTTGGCCGGCGCGATCGGGATCGCCTTGACCTGACGGAACAGCCACGACAGCACCGGGATGCGGAAGATGCCCAGATCCATCACGAAGCGGATCGGGCGCGGGCTGATCGCCATCAGCACCAGCGCGTCGACGAAGCTCACGTGATTGCTGACGATCACCGCCGGCCCTTCGGCCGCAATCCGCTCGACACCCTGCCGCCGGATGCGGTAGACCGCACTCACCAGCAGCCACGACAAGAAGCGCAGCAGGAACTCCGGCACTAGCGTGTAGATGTACGCGGCAACCAGCACGTTCGCCAGCGCCGTCAGCACAAACAGCTGCGGGATCGACATCCCGAGCGGCCCGAGCACCAGCGCGGCGAAGCCCGCTGCGAGGATCAGGAAGACGGCATTCAGGATATTGTTTGACGCGATGATGCGCGCCTTGTGCGTCGCCTCGCTGCGCGTCTGGATCAGCGCATACAGCGGCACGCTGTAGAAGCCGGCGAACATTGCGAGCAGAAACAGGTCCGCGAGCACGCGCCAGTGCGCAGGCAGCGCGAGGAATTGCGCGATCGTCATCGGCGCGCTCGGCGGCAGATGCGGGACCGCGAAGTACAGGTCGACGGTAAAAGCCGACATCCCGATCGAGCCGAAAGGCACCAGCCCGATCTCGACCTGATGACGCGACATCCGCTCGCATGCCAGCGACCCGATCCCGATGCCGATTGAAAACACCGCGAGCAAGAGCGTCGCCACGGACGGATCGCCGCGCAGCGTCTGCTGCGCGAATTGCGGGAACTGCGTCAGGAACACCGCCCCGAAAAACCACAGCCACGAGATGCCGAGCACCGACAGGAAGACCGCGCGATTGCGCCGTGCGACCTGCACGTTGTGCCAAGTGACGCGAATGGGGTTCCAGTCAATCGCAAGCCTCGGGTCCGCCGGTGCGGCTGAAGGAATCGCAAGACTCGCCGCCAGTCCCGCCAGCGCCAGCGCGACGCAGACGGTCGCCGCGTACACATGGCCGGCCGGGCTGGCGTCGATCAGCGCGCCGGCTGTCATCGTCCCGAGCAGGATCGCGACGAAGGTGCCCATCTCGACCAGGCCGTTGCCGCCGACGATCTCGGTCGGCGCCAGCGCCTGCGGCAGGTACGCGTACTTGACCGGGCCGAACAGCGTCGAGTGCAGCCCCATCAGGAAGGTGCAGGCGAGCAGCACTTCGAAACTCTGCGCCCAGAAACCCCAGGCTCCCGCCAGCATGATCGCGACCTCGAGCAGCTTGACCAGCCGCATCAGCCGTGCCTTGTCGTACTTGTCGGCGAGCTGCCCGCTGGTCGCGGAAAACAGCAGAAACGGCAGCACGAACAGCGCCGCGATCAGGTTCACGGCCAGCGCCGGCGCAAGCGTCGTGTAGTCGGCCGCCTTGTACGTGACCAGCAGCGTGAACGCGTACTTGAACACGTTGTCGTTGGCGGCGCCGAGAAACTGCGTCCAGAAGTACGGCGCGAAACGGCGCTGCGCGAGCAGCGCGAACTGTCCGGGCGAAGACACGGTCGGGGATTCCTCAGCAGTTGTCGGTCCGGGAATCGAAGAAGTCGCGCGTGTGAAACACGCTCGGTGCGAGCCGCGCGGAGCCGTCCGCCAGCGTGCGCTTGAGCACGAACTCGAACAGCAGCGGATTGAACGCGCGGATCCGCAGCAGCACTTCGGCGGCCGCGGCCTTGAGCAGCCCGGCCGTGACCAACGTCGGCAGCGAATACAGCAAGCCGATGCCTGGCAGCGGGTAGTCCGAACCATGCAGCAGTCGGTGGTGCCAGTCGCCGCGCGCGAGCAGCCGGCGCATCACGTCCAGGTCGCGATTGCGCTGGAACACCGCCGACAGGTCGCCGAAAAGCCCGCCTTCGTAGCGCGGCTCGTCCATCAGCCGCGCGAACAGATCGAACGCCCGCACGCGCGGACCGTTTTCGCCGCGGTCGATGTCGACGGCATCGCCGAGCGTGGCCGCGTGCGCGACGACCACGCGCACGCCGGCATCGAGCGCGCGCCGCAGCCGCAGCGGGTTGTTGAACGCATGCCGCCGTGCGCCCGGCGCGGCGACCTCCTCGCCGCAGTGAACGATCAGCGGCAACCGGTGCGCGACGAGCCGCGCGTTAAACGCGTCGCAACGCGCCGATGCCGGGTCGATGTTCATCGACGAAGGCAGCCACTTGACCGCGCGCGCGCCAGCGGCCGCGCCGGCGGCAAGCCGCTCGAGCGCATCGGGCCGGTACGGGTGGATCGACGCGACCCACTCGAAGCGATCCGGCCGGACGCATGCCACCGCGGCCGCGTACGCGTCGGGGGTAAAAAAAGTCGAGCGCTCGGGCCGCTCGACGCCGGCGTCGTCGACCGCATAGTCGAACGCGAGAACAGCAGCATCTTGCAACCGGCCGGGAACGCGGCGAGCAGCGCCGCCAGCCGCTCGACATAGCGGGCGTCGACGGCGCCGTCGGGCGCATCGTCGACGCAGGCCGCGGCCATCATGACCTTGCGGCGGATGCGCTCGATCGGACTGAACCAGCTTTGCGTGTCCGGGTGCACGTAGGCGCCGCTGCCGGAGTCGCCGGTGCCGACCAGATGCGCGTGAGCGTCCCAGTAGCGCTTCGGATCGACCCCGCTCCAGGCGGCGGCGACGAGTTCATGCCGCGCCAGCTCGTCGGGCAACGGCTCGGCGCAGGCGCCTGCGGCCGCGAGCGTGTGCGCAGGCCCCAGCGCAGCCGCGGAAACGGTGCCGGTCAGGCGTAGGCATTGGCGGCGATGCATGACGCCGCGCATGCGAGGAAGCCGGCCGGCGCGCGCCAACCCGCGCAGCGACGGTCGCATCATTCGATACCGGCGGTGCAGCGGTGCGCGCGTGTCGCCGACCGCCGGGGGCGAGCGTTCGCGGTCGCGTTGCGCCCGACCCCGCCGCCGTGCCGACGGGCAAAAAGCGCGTCCCGCGGGTCGCCAGGCTCACCCGCTGACCGACTCCTGTTCTGGCCAGTCGCGGATGTACGCCTTGAGCATGCGATTCTCGAAGCTTTGCTCTTCGAGCACCGCCTTGGCGACGTCGTACAGCGACAGCACGCCTTCGAGCACGCCCTCGCGCACGACCGGCACGTAGCGTACGTGCGTGTCGATCATCAGGCGCCGCAGTTCCATCACGTCGGTATCGGGCGAGACCGTCAGCCCGACCGGCCGCATGACTTCGGCGACGCGCCGCTCGCCCAGCGAGCCGCCGCCGCGATGCAGTGCATCGATCACTTCGCGGAACGTCAACATGCCGGTCAGCGTGCCACGGTCCATCACGACCACCGAGCCGAGGTCGTTTTCCGCCATCGTCTGCACCGCCCCGCGCAATGTCTCCTCGGGCCTGCAGGTGAACAGGGCCTTGCCCTTGACTTTCAGGATGTCGCTGACTTTCATCGTCCGCCTCCCTCACCGTCGTCATCGACGCGAAGCCATCGTAGCCCACCGCCGCGGCGACCGAAATCGCCCGCAAGAGCGGGCTGCAGCGCCATCAGACGCGCCGCAGCCAGCCCAGACTGGCCGAAGTCCCGCCCGGCGTGGTCCCGCGCGCGGGCCGGTACTCGCAGCCGACCCAGCCGGCGTAACCCAGCCGGTCGAGCAGCGCGAACAGGAACGGGTAGTTGACCTCGCCCGAGTCGGGTTCGTGCCGGTCGGGTACGCCGGCGATCTGAACGTGCGCCACCAGCGGGAAAAAGCGCTCGAGGTGCCGCGCCAGATCGCCTTCCATGATCTGCAGATGGTAGAAGTCCAGTTGCAGACCGAGGTTGGGCTTGTGCAACGCCGCGATCACGTCGGCACCCTGCTGCTGGCGGGTCAGGTAGTAGCCCGGCATGTCGCGCGTGTTGATCGGCTCGATCGTCACCGTGATGCCATGCGGCCGCAGCGTGTCGCAGGCGTACGCGAGATTGCGCAGATACGCGCGCAGGCACTCATCCGGGTCGCACTCGGCCGGCGGGCGGCCGGCCATCACGTGCAGGCGCGGCGCACCGACTATGCGCGCATAGTCGAGCGCCTGCGCGATCGACCCTTCGAACTGCCTTTCGCGGCCGGGCAGCGCGGCCAAGCCGCGTTCGCCCGCGTCGTGATCGCCCTGCGGGGCGTTCATCAGCACGAGCCGCACGCGCGCGTCGTCGAGCGCGCGCCTGAACTCGGCCGCTTCGACCGCGTACGGCGACTGCACCTCGACAGCGGCAAAGCCGTCGCGCGCCGCGGCGGCCGCGCGCTGCACGAGCGCGTGCTCCGGGTACAGCGTGCTCAGGTTCGCGGCAAAGCGCGGCATCGTGTCTACGCCAGAAGCTGCTTGAAACGCTCGACTTCGCGCAGCACCGCCGCCCGAACGGGCGGCTCCCATACCGAATGGCCCGCGTCGGCGATGACGACGTAGCGCGCGCTCGGCCACGCGCGCGCCAGTTCGTCGGCATTGACGATCGGACAGACCATGTCGTAGCGCGCCTGCACGATCGCCGCCGGCAGATGGCGCACGCGATACAGGTTGTTGATCAACTGGTCGGGCGCGAGGAAGCAGCGATGCGCGAAGTAATGCGCCTCGAGCCGCGCCAGTCCGAGCGCTTCGTCGGCGAAGTGCCGTACCAGCTCCGGATTGGGCAGCAGCGTCGAGCAGCTTCCTTCGTATTCGCTCCACGCGCGCGCAAACGGCAGGTGCACGCGCGGATCCTGGTCGAACAGCCGTTTCAGATAGCCGCGCAGCAGATCGCCGCGTTCGGCCGCGGGCAGCATCTCGGCGAAGCGGCGCCACGCCTCGGGAAAGACGTTGCGCAGCCCGTACAGGAACCAGTCGATCTCGGAGGCGCGGCCGAGGAAGATGCCGCGCAGCACGAAGCCGAGGCAGCGCTCGGGCATCGCTTCGCCGTAGGCCAGCCCCAGCGTGCTGCCCCACGAGCCGCCGAACACGAGCCAGCGCTGCACGCCCAGATAGTTGCGCAGCTTTTCGATGTCGCGCACCAGATGCGCGGTCGTGTTGTTCGTCACCTCGCCCGCCGGCGTCGATGCGCCGGCCCCGCGCTGGTCAAACAGCACGATGCGGAAGAAGTCCGGATCGAAGAAGCGCCGGTGCTCGGGCGAGCTGCCGCCGCCCGGCCCGCCGTGCAGGAACACCACCGGCACACCCTGCGGGTTGCCGCTCGTTTCCCAGTACATCGTATGCACGTCGTCCAGCGGCAGCATGCCGCTGTCGTACGGCTCGACCGGTGCGTACAGTTCCGGGCGCAAGTCGGTGCGTGCGTCCATGCGTGGCATTATGCCGCCGGCCCCGCGGCTTTGCCGTGCCGCCGGCGGCATGGCCGCAAGGTTGGAAACGAGGGGACTCGGGTGTATCCACGGCCGCGCTGGCAGGCGCAGCGGGGTTCGACGCGACGATGCGCCGCAGGGCGCTTCGTCGGGATGCGCGTTCGCCCCTACGTGCTGCCGTAGGCATGTCATCGATCGTGCAGCAGCCGACCTGGGCCGACGCCTTCGACTTCCGAACCCGAGCAACGACCCGATGAGCGGCCCCAAATACCCCGGTTTCGACACGCTGACGCTGCACGCGGGGCAGCGGCCCGATCCGGCCACCGGCGCGCGCGCGGTGCCGATCTACGCATCGACTTCGTTCTGCTTCGACGACTCCGAGCACGCCGCGGCGTTGTTCAACATGGAGCGCGCCGGGCACGTGTACTCGCGCATCTCGAACCCGACGGTCGCGGTGCTCGAGGAGCGGATCGCCGCGCTCGAAAAGGGTGTGGGTGCGATCGCGACCGCGAGCGGGCAGGCGGCGCTGCACCTGGCGATCGTCACGCTGATGGGCGCGGGCTCGCACATCGTCGCCAGCCGCGCGCTGTACGGCGGTTCGCACAACCTGCTCGCGTACACGCTCAAGAGATTCGGCATCGAGACGACCTTCGTCGATCCGCGCGATCTGCATGCGTGGCGGGACGCGATCCGGGCGGATACGCGGCTGCTGTTCGGCGAGACGCTCGGCAATCCGGGGCTGGACGTGCTCGACGTGCCGAACGTCGCCGCGCTCGCACATGCGCACGGGCTGCCGCTGCTGGTCGACAGCACGTTCACGACGCCGTACCTGATGCAGCCGATCGAGCTGGGCGCCGACCTCGTCTATCACTCGGCGACCAAGTTCCTCGGCGGCCATGGCGTGGCCATCGGCGGGCTGCTCGTCGACGGCGGCACCTTCGACTGGACCGCCAGCGGCAAGTACCCGACGCTCACCGCGCCATACGAGGGTTTCCACGGCATGAACTTCGCCGAGGAAAGCACCGTCGCACCCTTCCTGTTGCGCGCGCGCCGCGAGGGGCTGCGCGACTTCGGCGCGTGCATGAGCCCGCACACCGCTTTCCTGATCCTGCAGGGGCTCGAGACGCTGCCGCTGCGCATGCAGCGGCACGTCGAGAACACGCGCAAGGTCGTCGCCTTTCTCGCCGCGCAGCCGAACGTCGAACGCGTCGCCTACCCGGAGCTGCCGACGCATCCGGACCGCGCCCTTGCCGAGCGCCTGCTGCCGCGCGGCTGTGGCGCCGTGTTCAGCTTCGATCTGAAGGGCTCGCGCGCGGCGGGGCGCAGGTTCGTCGAGTCGCTGAAGGTGTTCTCGCATCTGGCCAACGTCGGCGACGCCAAGTCGCTCGTGATCCATCCGGCGACGACGACGCACTTCCGCGTGCCCGACGCGGAACTCGCCGCCGCCGGCATCACGCAGGGCACGATCCGGCTGTCGATCGGGCTCGAGGACCCCGACGATCTGATCGACGATCTGGCGCGCGCGCTCAAGGCCGCGGCGAAGGTGGCGTGATGCAGCTCGACGGACTCTACGCCTACACCGGAGGGCGACCGTTCGAAGAGGCGCGTCCGTGCGTCGTTTTCCTGCACGGCGCGCAGCACGATCACAGCGTCTGGATCCTGCAGAGCCGTTACCTCGCACACCACGGCTACGCGGTGCTCGCGGTCGACCTTCCCGGCCATGGCCGCAGCCGCGGGCCGGCCGCGACGAGCGTCGCGGCGATCGCAGACCGCGTGGCAGCGGCGCTGGCGCCGTTGCCGATTCCGCGTTTTCTGCTCGCGGGCCACAGCATGGGATCGCTCGTCGCGCTCGAACTCGCGCAGCGGCTCGCCGGTCGCGTCGCCGGCGTGGCGCTGTGCGCGACCGCGGCTCCGATGCGCGTGTCCGCTGCGCTGCTGGCGGCCACGCGCGAGGATCCGCCGGCGGCGATGGACATGATCAACGTCTGGTCGCACAGCGCATCGATCGCGCCGTTCGCCGCGCGGCCCGGGTGCCCCGCACCGGGTTTCAACGTGGTCTGGCAGAACCTGCGGCTGATGCAGCACATCGCGCGCGTCAATGGCGTCGACGTGCTGGCGACCGACTTCGCGGCATGCAACGCGTACGCCGGCGGGCTGGCGGCGGCGCGCGCGCTGCGCTGCCCGGCGCTGTTCGTTCTCGGCGCGGCCGACCAGATGACACCGCCGCGCGCCGCGCAGGGGCTGATCGAAGCGATGGCCGAGAAGACGATCGTCACACTGCCCGCCACCGGACATTCGATGATGGCGGAGAACCCGGACGGCGTGCGGCGGGCGCTCGAATCGTTCGCCGCGCGCGTCTTCGCGACCGCCGCGGCCTGAGCGCCCCACCCGCCCGATTGGACGCAGTCAACTGGGACACCTACTGGCTGTACGTGCTGACCGAAGCGGCGCTGAGCCTATCGCCGGGGCCGGCCGTGATGCTGGTGATCGCGTACGGGCTGACGCAGGGCGCGCGCCGCTCGCTTGCCGCCACGCTCGGCATCCTGTCGGCCAACGCGATCTACTTCGCGATCTCCGCCACCGGCCTGGGCGCGGTGCTCGTCTCTTCGCGCGCGTTCTTTTTCGCGGTCAAGGGCATCGGCGCGGCGTACCTCGTCTATCTCGGGCTGCGCGCGCTGTTCGGCAAGCCTTCGCCGATCACTGCGTCGAACCCGGCCGCGCGCGGATCGACCTGGCGGTCGATCTATGCGTCGGGGCTGACGCTGCAGCTCGCCAACCCGAAGACGCTGATCTTCTTCGTCGCGATCCTGCCGCAATTCGTCGATCCGCGCCTTCCAATCGGCGCGCAGATGGCCTGGCTCGCGGCGGGTTCGGTCGTGCCCGAGTTCTGCATCCTCGCCGGCTACGGCTTCCTCGCCTCGCGCGCGGCACGCATCGCAACCGATCCGCGCTACGCGCGCTGGACCGATCGCAGCGCCGGCGCGCTGGTGCTCGCCGCCGCCGCGCTGGTCCTTTCGGTCGCGCCCGCGTAGGTCGACGACGCGCAACGCGGGCATCGGGAAAGTCACGTAACCGTCGCGCCGCGCCCGCCCCTATACTTTCGCCAACGAATCGCGTTCGACGGTTCATCTCAAACCCCACCCGAGGAGACAGCACCATGCGACAGACCGGCTCGGCCCTGTTCCGCTCCCTGCTTGCCGCCGCAGCGCTTTGCGCGGCCAGCGTCGGGGCGAATGCCCAGCAGAAGTTCGTCAACGTCCTGACCGGCGGCCAGGCCGGCGTGTACTACCCGCTCGGTGTGGCGCTCAGCCAGATCTACGGCAAGGCGATGCCCGACGCCAAGGTCCAGGTGCAGGCGACCAAGGCGTCCGTGGAAAACCTGAACCTGCTGCAAGCCGGCCGCGGAGAGCTCGCTTTCACGCTTGGCGACTCGCTGTCGGATGCGTGGAAAGGCGTTGAGGACGCCGGCTTTAAGACGCCGCTGAAAAAGCTGCGCGCGGTGGCGGGCATCTATCCGAACTACATCCAGATCGTCGCCAGCGCCGATTCCGGCATCAAGACGCTCGCCGATCTGAAAGGCAAGCGCATCTCGGTCGGCGCACCGCGTTCGGGTACCGAGCTGAACGCGCGCGCCATCCTGAAGGCCGCCGGGCTGACCTACCAGGACTTCGCCAAGGTCGAGTACCTGCCGTTCGGCGAATCGGTCGAGCTGCTGAAGAACCGCCAGCTCGACGTGACGCTGCAGTCGGCCGGGCTCGGCGTGGCATCGATCCGCGACCTGGCGACCTCGATCAAGATCGTCGTCGTGCCGATTCCGCCCGATGTCGTCGCGAAAGTCGGCGACCCCGCTTACCAACCGGCCACGATCCCGGCCAACACGTACACCGGCCAGACCAACGCGGTCCCAACCGCGGCGATCCAGAACTTCCTGGTGACGCACGAGGGTGTGCCCGCCGACACCGTCTACACGATGACCAAGTCGCTGTTCGACAACCTCGACCAACTGGTCGCCGCGCACGCAGCCGCCAAGGCGATCAGCAAGGCCGACGCGGCCAAGGGTCTTCCGGTGCCGTTGCACCCCGGCGCGGAACGCTATTACCGCGAAGCGGGCCTGCTGAAGTAGGCCGCGCGCGCAAGCCACGCCGCGCTGGCACGGCGTCGCTGTGCCAGCGACTTTTTCCTGGCATGAACGCGACGACTCGGAAGGTGTGAATCCTTCTCCTGCGCGCCCCGCGGGCATCGTTGCGCGGTATGGGCTTCGGCCGCCCGTCTGCGGCGGCCGTCTTTGCGGGCGTTTTTGCGGGCCTCGCCGGTCCGCTTGATATGGATCGGCCTGGCGGCCGCGCGCGCCTCTGGACAGCGGCCGGCCCCGCGACGAAGTCGTCACACGTTCTCCCCCGGCGCTAAGGACCGCGCAATGACCGAATCCGCCTCTCCCCACCCCGGATACGCCGCACGGCCGTTCACCCGCACGGTATTCGCGATCGCGGTCGCGTTCTCGACGTTCCAGGTCGTCACCGCCGCATTCAGTCCGTTGTCCAGCGCTGTGGTGCGCGCGATCCACGTGGGCTTCCTGATCCTGATGACCTTCCTGCTGATGCCGCCGCTGAAGCGGCGCTGGATCGGCTGGATCGTGGGTACCGCCGGCTTCGTCGCCGGGCTCTACCACTGGGTCTACGAGGCCGACCTCGTGCAGCGCGCCGGTGATCTGACCACCGCCGACATGGTCGTGGGCGTCCTGACGATCGTGCTGGTCTTCGAGGCGGCACGCCGCGTGATGGGGGTGGCGCTGCCGATCATCTGCGCGGTCTTTCTCGCCTACGCGCTGTTCGGCCAGTACCTGCCGGGCGCGCTCCAGCACCGCGGCTACGGATTCGACCAGGTGGTCGGCCAGCTGGGCTTCGGCACCGAGGGCATCTACGGCACGCCGACCTATGTGTCGTCCTCGTACATCTATCTGTTCATCCTGTTCGGCGCTTTCCTCGAGCAGGCCGGCATGATCAAGCTGTTCACCGACTTCGCGCTCGGGCTGTTCGGCCATGCCAAGGGCGGGCCGGCCAAGGTCGCGGTCGTGTCTTCGGCGCTGATGGGAACGATCAACGGCTCCGGGGTCGCCAACGTCGTGACGACCGGCCAGTTCACGATTCCGCTGATGAAGCGCTTCGGTTACAAGCCGGCGTTCGCCGGCGGCGTCGAGGCGACCTCGAGCATGGGCGGCCAGATCATGCCGCCGGTGATGGGCGCGGTCGCGTTCATCATGTCCGAGACGATCAACGTGCCGTACGTCGAGATCTGCAAGGCGGCGGCCATCCCTGCGCTGCTGTACTTCTTCACCGCGTTCGTGATGGTGCATCTGGAGGCCGGGCGCGCGAAGCTGCATGGCCTGCCGAAGGAGGAGTGTCCCGACCCGTGGCGCGCGGTGCGCGAGCGCTGGTACCTCGTGCTGCCGCTGCTGATGCTCGTCTTCCTGCTGTTTTCCGGTTACACGCCGTTGTTCTCGGGCATGGTGTCGCTGGCGCTGACGGTCGTGCTGATCTTCGGCTTCGCGCTCGCCGCCCGCATGGGCCAGACCGCGCTGCGCGTGATGTTCTGGATCCTGATCGGCCTGGCTTGCTCTGCGTTTTTCAGGTTCGGCATCGGCGCGATCCTCGCGCTGGCCGGCGTGATGGCCGCGCTGCTCGCCTTCGTCAAGGGTGGCCGCGAAACGCTGCGGCTGGCGATCAACGCGATGGCCGACGGCGCGCGTCACGCGCTGCCGGTCGGCGTGGCCTGTGCGCTGGTCGGCGTGATCATCGGCGTGCTGACGCTCACCGGTGCTGCAACGACCTTCGCCGGCTACATCATCCAGATGGGCGAAAAGAGCCTGTTCCTGAGCCTGCTGCTGACGATGCTCGTGTGCCTGGTGCTGGGCATGGGCATCCCGACGATCCCGAACTACATCATCACCAGCTCGCTCGCCGCACCGGCGCTGCTCGAACTGGGCGTGCCGCTGATCGTCTCGCACATGTTCGTCTTTTACTTCGGCATCATGGCCGACCTGACGCCGCCGGTGGCGCTGGCCGCTTTCGCCGCCGCGCCGATCGCGAAGGAATCCGGCATGAAGATCGGCTTGCAGGCGCTGCGCGTGGCGATCGCCGGCTTCATCGTCCCGTACATGGCCGTGTACGCCCCGGCGCTGATGCTGCAGGCCGGCGACTGGACGGATGTCCTGTACGTCGTGTTCAAGGCGGTCGTCGCGATCATCCTGTGGGGCGGGGCGGCGATCGGCTACTGGCTTGCGCCGCTGCGCTGGTTCGAGCGCGCTTTCGCGTTCGCCGCCGCGGCGTTCCTGATCGTCGCGCTGCCGCTGACCGACGAGATCGGGCTGGCGATGGCCGCCACCTTGGTGGTTTGGCACGTCGGCCGCTCGCGCGGGCGCCTGCGGCTCGCGCGCGGCCAGCCGGCCCGGTGACCGCGCTGGCCGTCTGCCTGATCGCGGGCGCGTTGAACGTCGCCGTCCCGGCGCGATCGTTCACGCTCGCCTGGCAGCACACGGTCGAGAAGGTGACCTGGGAAGAAGACTACGTCGTCGCCGGCGAGTGGCTGTATCTGTCCGGTGCGCGCATCCGCGGCAGCGGCGCGGGCATGGAGCCGCCCGCAGGCGCCGTCCTGCAGCAGGGCGCCTGGCACTATCGGCCGCAGCTGCGTTGGCATCGCGCCATCGAGCTGGCGCGCTCCGAGTTCGGCGCCGACTATCTGCTGTGCGTCGATGGCCGCTGCCGCAGCCTCACCACGCTGATCGGCCCGCCTGCCGGCGCGGTCACGGTCGCACCCTGTCGGCGCTGACCTCTTGCGTGGCGCCGGCAAGAACGCGCGCCAGCGGGGTGCGCAGCCAGTCAGCGTCGAGCGCGCGCTTCACCCACGCAGCGAGCGCCTCGTCGCGTGCCAGCAGCGTGTTTTCCGGGTCGACCGCAAAGCGCTTGAAGACCTCCACCAAGTCGGTGCGTTCGGGGTCGCACACGAGCAGCCAGCGTCCGGCATTGGCCCCCTCGAGCCGGGCGACGTAGTGCATGCGCTCCAGCTCGCCAAGCAACCGCTCCGCCTCCTCGGGAAACAGCCGCACCGCGCGCGCGAGCGTTGCGGTGTCGATCCGCGCTGCCTCACCGCCGCGCCTCTGGCCCTCGTACAACGTGCGCAGCAGCGCCACCGCGGTGACGAAACGATTGCCCGCGCGCCGCTCGTCCGCGAAGCGCGTGCTGCGCAGCATCGGCAGCGTGGCGGCGATCGCCGCGCCGAACAGCACGACGAACCACGCCAGGTACACCCATAGCAGGAACAGGGGCACCGCGGCGAACGCGCCGTAGATCGTCGCGACCGTGCCCGTCCGGATGTAGGCCGCGAAACCCGCGCGGATCAGCTCGCCGACGATCGCCGCGGAGAACCCACCGATCAGCGCGTCGCGCCACCGTACCGTGCGGTTGGGCACCAGCACGTACAGCGCGGCGTACGCGACACCGCTGACGAGCAGCGGCAAATAGTCGAGCGCTGCGCGCAGCAGCCCCGGAAGCTGCTGCACGATGCCGGCGGAGGCCGACAGCAGGTAGGACGTGGCCGCCAGGCTCGCGCCGATCAGGATCGGTCCGAGCGTGATCAACGTCCAGTAGATCACGACGCGCTGCGCCCACGGACGCTGCTGGCGGACGAGCCACAGCTCGTTCAGCGCGCGTTCGACCGTGTGGATCATCAGCATCGCGGTGGCCGCGAGGAACGTCAGACCGAGTGCGGTCAACTGCGTCGCTTTTGCCACGAAGTTGTTCAGGTAGCGCAGCAGTTGCGCCGCGTACTGCTCGGGCAGCAGCTCGCGCAGCAGATTTTTTTCGAGCACCGCGCGGAACTCGCCGAACATCGGGAAGGTCGCGAAGATAGACAGCGCCACGGCCAGCAGCGGCACCAGCGCCAGCACGGTCGTGAAGGTTAGGCTGCCGGCGACCTGCGACAGCCGCATCTGGCGCGCGCGTTGCGCGGCAAACTCGAGCACAGCGCGCGCCTGCTCGAATTTCGGGCGCAGCCGCGTCGGCCATTCGCCGACGCGTGCGAGCGCGCGCAGCGCGTGTGCGATTCCGTCCCTGGTCCGCGGCAGCGGTTTCGAACTCATCCGGGCCGGCGGCGCTCTATACGGGCGTTTTCAGCATAATCCGGCCAGATACTAATCGGCTGCGCATCGACTTGGACGTCCTCGTGCTCTACTACAGCCGCCACGGCGCGACGCGGCGGCTCGCCGAATGCATCGCGCAGGGCATCGACGGCGTGACCGGGACGCACGCGCGGCTGCGCACCGTGCCGCCCGTGGCGCCGGCGACCGAACGCAGCGCGCCGCCCGTTCCACCCGAGGGCGCGCCCTATGCGGAGCTGCGCGACCTCGAAGAATGCGAAGCGCTCGCGCTGGGCTCGCCCACGCGCTTCGGCAACATGGCCGCGCCGCTGAAGTTCTTTCTCGATTCGACCAGCGGGCTGTGGCTGGCGGGTGCGCTCGCCGGCAAGCCCGCATGCGTGTTCACGTCGACCAGCAGCCTGCACGGCGGGCAGGAGTCGACGCTGCTGTCGATGATGCTGCCGCTGCTGCATCACGGCATGCTGCTGCTGGGGCTGCCATACACCGAGCGCGACGTGGGCACGACCGCCAGCGGCGGCGGCCCTTATGGTGCGAGCCATCTCGCGCGCCAGGACGGACCGCCGCAGACGCTGACCGACGAGGAGAAACGACTCGCGATCGCGCTCGGCCGCCGGCTCGCCACCACCGCCCTGAGGCTGCGTGGATGAGTGGCAACGCGCCCGCGATCACCTCCGCGCAACGCGGCGCGCGCGGCCTTGCGATCGCGGCCTGGTTCGCGCTCGCGGTTCTGTGCGTGCTATGGGAGCTGTGGCTCGCGCCGCTGCGGCCGGGCGGCTCCTGGCTTGTGCTGAAAGTCCTGCCCTTGCTCGTGCCGACGCGCGGGCTGGCGCGCGGAGACGTCTCGGCCTTCCAGTGGGCCACGTTGATCGTCCTGCTGTACGTGGCCGAAGCGGCGACGCGCGCGTTCGAACCGGCGCCGTATTCGACGCTCGCGTGGATCGAACTGGTGCTCGCAGCGACGTTCTTCGCCGCGGCGATCGTCTACTTGCGGCCGTCCAAACTGGCGGCGCGGCGGCGCGCGGCGCAACGACCCGGATGAACCTGATCGACGAGCTGCGCGCGGCGATCGGCGCCGCGCACGTGTTGACCGCAGACGCGGACACCGCGCCCTATCTCACGGATTGGCGCAAGCGCTACCGCGGCAAGGCGCTCGCCGTCGTGCGGCCGGCGACGACCGAAGAGGTCGCGCGGGTCGTACGCCTGTGCGCCGCCGCGCGCGCGCCGATGGTCCCGCAAGGCGGCAACACGGGACTGGTCGGCGGCGGCACGCCGGATGCGAGCGGCGGCGCGGTCGTCGTGTGCGTACGGCGCCTGAACCGCGTGCGCGCGATCGACGTCGACAACGACACGATCACGGTCGAAGCCGGCTGCGTGCTGCAGGCGGTGCAGCAGGCCGCAGCCGAGCACGACCGGCTCTTTCCGCTGAGTCTGGCGGCTGAAGGCAGCGCAACGATCGGCGGCAATCTTTCGACCAACGCCGGCGGCACCGCGGTCCTGCGCTACGGCAACGCGCGCGAATTGACGCTGGGACTCGAGGTCGTGTTGCCCGATGGCCAGATCTGGGACGGACTGCGCGCGCTGCGCAAGGACAACACCGGCTACGACCTGAAGGATCTTTTCGTCGGCGCCGAAGGCACGCTCGGCATCATCACCGCTGCGGTGCTCAAACTCTTTCCGAGGCCGCGCGCGCTGTCGACCGCGCTGGCGGCGGTGCCTTCGCTCGCCGCAGCGGTCGAGCTGCTCAAGCGTGCGCGCGCCACCGCCGGCAGCGCGCTGACCGGCTTCGAGCTGATGTCGGACGTGTGCCTGGCAACAGTCGCCGCCGAGCTGCCGCAGCTTTCGCAGCCGCTGCAGGGCGCGGCACCCTGGTTCGTGCTCATCGAGCTGTCGGACCACGAAAGCGAGGCGCACGCCGCCGCCACGCTCGAGTCGCTGCTCGGCGCCGCGATCGAAGCGGGCGTCGTCGGCGACGCGGTCGTTGCGCAGTCGCTGGTGGAGGCGCGCGCGCTATGGGCGCTGCGCGAGGGAATTCCCGAAGCGCACGCGCGCATCGGCGGCAACGTCAAGCACGACATCGCGCTGCCGGTGTCGGCCATCCCCGGCTTCGTCGAGCGCACCAACGCCGCGCTGGCGGCGCGTTTTCCCTGGATCCGCCCGTACACCTTCGGCCATCTCGGCGACGGCAACCTGCACTACAACTTCGGCACGCAACCCGGTGTGCCGATCGCGCAGGCCTTCGCCGAGGAGACCGCGATCAATCGCATCGTGCACGATGCGGTCGCCGCCTGCGGCGGATCGATCAGCGCCGAGCACGGGCTGGGGCAGCTCAAGCGCGCGGAGATCGTCCGCTACAAGTCGCCGGTCGAGCTGGCGTTGATGCGACGAATCAAGCAGGCGCTCGATCCGCTGGGCCTGATGAATCCGGGCAAGGTCCTGTGAGCGAACGCCGAGGCGGCCAACGGCATTGCGCAGGCGACGCCTGAGAAGGTGTGAAGATTTCGTCGCGAGCGGGCCGCTGGCTAGGCGCACGCAGCCGCAG
>JBBIJJ010000010.1:0-38608 GCA_037446035.1 Burkholderiales bacterium | reverse complement strand
GTTCTGTGTGTGCGGGTTGCCGGCGGGGTAGCCAGCAGGCAGATCCCACTTGGTTTGCGCGGATACGGCGAGCGCGGCGCCGGCCAGGGCCACCGCGGCGAGCGAGCGGACGATACGCATAGGGTCTCCTTGTCGTGGGGGTATCGGCGAACGGGCGGACTGTAGCGCGATGCGCCGCGCGGAGCGCACCGCGCCGCGCCGCACCGTCGCGTCCGCGCAAAACGGGCATACTCGCGGCCCGTTCCCGTATCGCCTGCCGTTTGCTTCTATCAGACATGGCGCAGACCGAGCCCAACCCCGGCCGCTGGCAGTTCTGGATCGACCGCGGCGGCACGTTCACGGACATCGTCGCCAAGCGGCCCGACGGCCGGCTCGTCACCCACAAGCTGTTGTCGGACAACCCCGAGCAGTATCGCGACGCCGCGATCGCCGGCATCCGCCGGCTGCTGGGTGTGGCGCCCGGCGCGCCGATCCCCGTGGAATCGATCGAGGCCGTGAAAATGGGAACCACCGTCGCCACCAATGCGCTGCTCGAACGCAAGGGCGAGCCGACCGTGCTCGTGATCACGCGCGGCTTTCGCGACGCGCTGAGGATCGCCTACCAGAACCGGCCGCGCCTGTTCGACCGGCGCATCGTGCTGCCCGAACTGCTGTACGCGCGCGTGATCGAAGCCGACGAGCGCATCGGCGCGCACGGCGAGGTCGAGCGGCCGCTGGATGAGGAGCGCGTTCGTGCCGATCTGCAGGCCGCCTATGCCGACGGGTTGCGCGCCTGCGCGATCGTGCTGATGCACGGCTATCGCTACACGCAGCACGAAGCGCGCATCGCCGCGCTCGCGCGCGAGGTCGGCTTCCCGCAGGTGTCGGTCTCGCACCAGGTCAGTCCGTTGATGAAGCTGGTGGCGCGCGGTGACACGACGGTCGTCGACGCCTATCTGTCGCCGATCCTGCGCCGCTACGTCGAGCAGGTCGCCGCCGAGCTGCCCGGCGTGCGGCTGCTGTTCATGCAGAGCAACGGCGGGCTGACCGATGCGTATCGCTTCCAGGGCAAGGACGCGATCCTGTCGGGTCCCGCCGGCGGCATCGTCGGCATGGTGCGCGCCAGCCTCGCGGCCGGATTCGACCGTGTGATCGGCTTCGACATGGGCGGCACCTCGACCGACGTGTCGCACTACGCCGGCGAATACGAGCGCGCGTTCGAGACGCTGGTCGCCGGCGTGCGCATGCGCGCGCCGATGATGAGCATCCATACGGTCGCGGCCGGCGGCGGCTCGATCCTGCACTTCGACGGCGCGCGGCTGCGCGTCGGCCCAGATTCGGCGGGCGCCAATCCCGGCCCCGCGTGCTACCGGCGCGGCGGCCCGCTGACGGTCACCGACGCAAACGTGATGCTCGGCCGCATCCAGCCGGAGTACTTTCCGCGGGTCTTCGGGCCGAACGCCGATCAGTCGCTCGACGCCGCGATCGTGCGCGCCAAGTTCGCCGCGCTCGCCGCCGAGATCGAACGCGCGACCGGGCAGAACAAGTCGCCCGAGGAAGTCGCTGCCGGTTTCCTCGACATCGCCGTCGGCAACATGGCCGAGGCGATCAAGCGCATCTCGGTCGCGCGCGGCCACGACGTGACCAAGTACACGCTGACCGTGTTCGGCGGCGCCGGCGGCCAGCACGCCTGCAGCGTGGCCGATCAGCTCGCGATGACCTCGATCTTCGCGCACCCGCTGGCCGGCGTGTTGTCTGCGTACGGCATGGGGCTGGCGGATCAGACCGCGATGCGCGAAGTCGCGGTGGAACTGCGCCTGACGCCGGCGGCGATGCCGCAACTTGCGCAGCGGCTCGATGCGCTCGCCGCGCAGGCGACGCGCGATCTGCTCGAACAGGGCGTGCCGCGCGTGCGCGTGCGCGTCGTGCGTCGCGTGCATCTGCGCTACGAAGGCACGGATTCCGCGCTGATCGTGCTCGACGGTGACCTCGACGCGCTGCGCGCGCAGTTCGACGCCGCGTACGTGCAGCGCTATTCGTTTCTGATGCCCGAGCGCGCGCTGATCGTCGAAGCGGTCTCGGTCGAGGCGATCGGCGCGGGCGACGCCGCCGAAGAGGCGCAGGCCGCAGCCGCCCCGCGCGCGGGCGCCTTGTTGCCCGCGGCGCGCGTGCGCGCGTACTTCGACGGGCGCTGGCACGACACGCCGCTTTACGTGCGCGCCGACACCCGGCCGGGCGATGCGATCGACGGCCCGGCGATCATCGCCGAGGCCAACGCAACGACGGTCGTCGAACCCGGCTGGCGCGCCCAGATCACGCCACGCGACCACGTCGTTCTCAGGCGTGTGGCGGCGCGCAAGCAGCGGCAGGCGATCGGCACGCAGGTCGATCCGGTGATGCTGGAGATCTTCAACAACCTGTTCATGTCGATCGCCGAGCAGATGGGACTGCGGCTGCAGAACACCGCGTACTCGGTCAACATCAAGGAGCGGCTCGACTTTTCGTGCGCGCTGTTCGACGCCGCCGGCAATCTGATCGCCAACGCGCCGCACATGCCGGTGCATCTGGGTTCGATGAGCGAATCGATCAAGACGGTGATGCGGGACAACGTCGGGCGCATGACTCCCGGCGACGCCTACGTCGTCAACGATCCGTACCACGGCGGCACGCACCTGCCCGACGTCACGGTGATCACGCCGGTGTTCGATCGCGCCGGGCGCGACATCCTGTTCTATGTCGGATCGCGCGGGCATCACGCGGACATCGGAGGCATCACGCCCGGCTCGATGCCACCATTTTCGCGGACGCTCGATGAAGAAGGGGTCCTGTTCACGAACTTCAAGCTCGTCGAAGGGCAGGGGGCCGACCGTCCCGGCCGGCTGCGCGAGGCCGAGTGTCTGGCGCTGCTGACCGGCGGTCCGCACCCGGCGCGCAATCCGCAGCAGAACCTGGCGGATCTGAAAGCGCAGATCGCGGCGAACGAAAAGGGGCGCGAGGAGTTGCTGCGCATGGTCGACCAGTTCGGGCTGGACGTCGTGCACGCCTACATGCGCCACGTGCAGGACAACGCCGAGGAGTCGGTGCGGCGCGTGATCGGCGTGCTGCGCGACGGGCATTTCGAGTACAAGCTGGACAACGGTGCGATCATCAAGGTGAAGATCACCGTCGACCGGGCGAGCCGTTCGGCGACGATCGACTTCACCGGCAGCTCGCCACAGCTTCCCAACAACTTCAACGCGCCGTCCTCGATCTGTGTCGCCGCCGTGCTGTACGTGTTCCGCACGCTGGTCGACGACGAAATACCGCTCAACTCGGGCTGCTTGAAGCCGTTGCGTATCGTGATCCCGCCGGGCTCGATGCTGGCGCCGCGCTATCCGGCGGCGGTCGTCGCCGGCAACGTCGAGACGTCCAGCTGCATCACCAACGCGCTGTATGGTGCGCTTGGCGTGCTGGCCTCGGCGCAGGGGACGATGAACAACTTCACGTTCGGTAACGCGCGCTACCAGTACTACGAAACGATCTCCGGCGGCTCAGGCGCCGGAATCGTCGACCTGGCCGCCGGCGCCGACTCGAAGGAAGGCTTCGACGGCACCGACGTCGTGCAGACGCACATGACGAATTCGCGACTGACCGATCCCGAGGTACTCGAGTTTCGCTTTCCGGTGCGGCTCGAAAGCTACGAGATACGTCACGGCTCCGGCGGCCGCGGGCGCTGGCGCGGCGGCAGCGGCGGCACAAGGCGCGTGCGCTTCCTCGAAGCGATGACGGCGTCGATCCTGTCGAACAACCGTGTGATCGCGCCTTTCGGCCTGGCCGGCGGCGAGGCGGGCCAGCCCGGCCGCAACCGCGTGATCCGCAGCGACGGACGGGTCGAGGAGTTGGCGCACATCGGCAGCGTCGAGATGGCACCGGGCGACGCGTTCGTGATCGACACGCCGGGCGGCGGCGGCTACGGCCGCGCGGCATAAGCCGGAAAATCGCCGTCCTGCCGACGGCATTTCAGCGCTTCGTCGAGCGCATCGCCCCGAATAATGGCGGGCGACACCGCGGGGACACTCGATGAACGCGCCGGAAAAACTGCACCTTGGCGGCGGCAGCGTGCTCGGCACGCTGTCGATCTGCTACGCACCGTTGATCGACAGGAAGCGCAAGGCGATCGGCACGCGGCTGGCGATACTGTCGACGCGCCCGCAGGAACGCCTGCAGGTCGGGCGCGTGCTGGAGTCGGTGAGCGCCGTCTGGCCGGACGCGTCCGGACCGGTGCTGCTCGCGCCACTCGATGCGACGCTGGACGAATCGGCGTTCGAATGGCAGGCGCCGAAGAACGCGATCCTCGAGGTGCCGGCGATCACGCTGCGGGACCCCGACGTGCAAGGGGTGGTGCAGCGGCTGTTCCGCGACGGCAAGCGACTGGCGCTGCGCGGACGACCCGAGGTGCCGCTGCCGCCCGCGCTGCTGGCCTGCTTCGAATACTCGCTGATCCACCAGAGCGAGGATCGCCGCAGGCGCGCCGACGGTGCCCCGCTGGCCGCCCCGGCCGGCGTCACGCGCAAGATCCCGTTCATCGTCACCGGCGTGCAAACGGTCGCCGACGTCGATGCGGCCTTCGAGCGCGGCGCGACCGCGAGCGTCGGCTGGCCGCTGGACGATGCGCAGCACCGGCAGGCGCGTCCGCTGCAGCCCGGGCAGGCTGTGGTTCTGGAGTTGCTGCGACTGGTTCGCGACGACGCGGAGCTGTCGAAGATCGACGCCACGCTCAAGCGTGACCCCGCGCTCGCCTTCAAGTTGCTGCGGCTGGTCAACTCGGCGGCGTTCGGGCTGCCGGTGCAGATCACCAGTTTCCAGCATGCCGTGATGATGCTCGGCTACAAGAAGATGATGCGCTGGCTGTCGCTGCTGCTGGCGACCGCGAGCAAGGACGCGAACACCTTCCCGCTGATGCACGCTTCGATCCGGCGCGGCCTGTTCCTCGAGTACATCGGCGCCAGCGACAGCGAAGCCGAGCTGCGCGACGAGCTGTTCATCACCGGCGCGTTCTCGCTGCTGGACCGCATCACCGGTGCGCCGTTCGAGCAGCTGTTCGAGCTGATCGCGCTGTCGGACAACGTCGTCGACGCGATCGTGCGCCGCCACGGGCCGTACGCGCCGTATCTGGCGCTGATCGAGGCGATCGAGCGCTCGGATCCGATCGCGATCGGCAAGCACGTCGATGCGCTCGCGATCCCCGTGGCCGCTTGCAATCAGGCGCTGCTGCGCGCGATGTCGGCGGCCAACACGCTCGACTCCGATCTCTGAAGCCGCGGCCGTCGACGGCGCACGGCCGCCGCCGCCCCGCGAAACGGCAGCGTCGTCTTTCGATCAGGGCGCGGCGCCTATAATCCGCGCGCTCCGGTCGATGCCCGCCCGCATCGCGGAGTGCGTCCCGCCCTCCGCATGAGTTCTCCCGACACCTTTCTTGCGCTCGACGGTCCGAACGCGCTGTCGAGTTTTCGCGCGGCGCGCCTGCTCGAACGCATTCGCGCGATCGCGCCGGCTGCGGCGGCGATCCGCGCGCGCCACGTTCACTTCGTTCACGTCCTTGGCGCGCTTGACGCCGAAACTCGCGCGCGCCTGGCCGGGCTGCTCGACTACGGCGAAACCGCGCCGCCGGACGATGTGCCCGCGTCCGCGGCCTGGCTGGTGGTGCCACGGCTGGGCACCATCTCGCCGTGGGCGAGCAAGGCGACCGACATCGCGCGCAACTGCGGGCTGACGCGGATCGCCCGCGTCGAGCGCGGCACGCGCTACACGCTGGCGCTGGACGCGGGCGCTTTCGGCGGGCGACGCACGCTGCGCGCCGAGGCCGCGCAACGCATCGCCGCACTGCTGCACGACCGCATGACAGAGAGCGTTCTCGCTGCGGATGTCGACCCCGCCACGCTGTTCCGCGAGCTGCCGGGCAAACCGATGCAGACCGTGCCGCTGCAGGCGCTGGGGCGCGCCGCACTCGAGCGCGCGAACGTTGAGATGGGGCTTGCGCTGTCGAGCGACGAGATCGACTACCTCGCCGACGCCTTCCGAGCGCTGCGGCGCGATCCGACCGATGTGGAACTGATGATGTTCGCGCAGGCCAACTCCGAGCACTGCCGGCACAAGATCTTCAACGCGCGCTGGACGATCGACGGGCAACCACGCGAAGAGTCGCTGTTTGGGATGATCCGCAGCACGCACGCGGCGGCACCGCAGGGCACGATCGTCGCCTATAAGGACAACGCCGCCGTGATCGAGGGCCGCACCGCGCGCCGCTTCTACCCCCGCAGCGATCATGCGCAGGGCGCGGTCGGGCTGGACTATGCGGCACGCGACGAACTGACGCACACGGTCTTCAAGGTCGAGACGCATAACCATCCGACCGCGATTTCGCCGTTTCCCGGAGCGGCTACCGGCGCCGGCGGCGAGATCCGCGACGAGGCAGCGACCGGACGCGGCGCGAAGCCGAAGGCGGGGCTGTGCGGGTTCAGCGTTTCGAACCTGCGGATTCCGGGCGCGCACCGGGCCTGGGAGAGCGACGGCGACGTGACGGCGGCCGAACGCTGCGAGCGCGACTACGGATTTCCCGCGCGCATCGCCTCGGCTCTGGCGATCATGATCGAGGGGCCGATCGGCGCGGCGTCGTTCAGCAACGAATTCGGCCGGCCGAACCTGCTCGGCTACTTTCGTACGTACGAACAGAATGTCGGCGGGATTCGCTACGGCTACCACAAGCCGATCATGATCGCCGGCGGTATCGGCAACATTCGCGACGACCAGACGCGCAAGTGCGACCTGCCCGCCGGCACGCTGCTCGTGCAGCTCGGCGGCCCCGGCATGCGAATCGGGCTGGGCGGCGGCGCGGCTTCCAGTCTCGGCGCGGGTGCGAACACCGAGCAGTTGGATTTCGATTCGGTGCAGCGCGGCAACGCCGAGATGCAGCGCCGCGCGCAGGAAGTCATCGACCGCTGCTGGGCGCTCGGCGCCGGCAATCCGATCCTGAGCATCCATGACGTCGGCGCCGGCGGGCTTTCGAACGCAATGCCCGAGCTCGCCGACAGTGCAGGCAAAGGTGCCCGCTTCGACCTGTCGAAGGTGCCGGTCGAGGAAAGCGGAATGAGCCCGCTGGAGATCTGGTGTAACGAATCGCAGGAGCGCTATGCGCTGGCGATCGCGCCGGACAGCCTGCCGGCGTTCGACTGGATATGCCGGCGCGAGCGCTGCCCGTACGCGGTGATCGGCACCATCGCCGACGACGGCCGACTGGTCGTCGCACGTGAAGGCGAGCCGCCCGCCGTCGACATACCGATGAGCGTGCTGCTGGGCAAGCCGCCGAAGTTGCAGCGCGATGTGGCGCACGTCGCGCGCGCGCTGCCGGTGATCGAGACGAGCGGATTCGATCTTGCGCGCGTCGCGCTCGACGTGCTGCGGCATCCGACGGTCGCGAGCAAGAGCTTCCTCGTCACGATCGGCGACCGCTCGGTCGGTGGACTCGTCTGCCGCGACCCGATGGTCGGTCCGTGGCAGGTGCCGGTGGCCGACTGCGCGGTGACGCTGCTCGACTTCGAGGGCTATGCGGGCGAAGCGATGGGCATCGGCGAGCGCACGCCCGTGGCGGTGATCGATGCCGCCGCCGCCGCGCGCATGGCGATCGGCGAAGCGCTGACCAATCTCGCCGCGGCCGATGTCGAGCTGGCGCGCGTGAAACTGTCGGCCAACTGGATGGCGGCGTGCGGCGAGCCGGGCGAAGACGCCGCACTGTTCGACGCGGTGGCTGCGGCGAGCGCGCTGTGCCGTCAACTCGGCATCAGCATTCCGGTCGGAAAGGATTCGCTGTCGATGAAGACGGCCTGGCAGGACGACGGCGCGCACAAGCGAGTCGTGTCGCCGGTGTCATTGATCGTGTCGGCCTGCGCGCCGGTCGACGACGTGCGGCGCTCGCTGACGCCGCAGCTGCGCACCGACGCCGGCGATACGGTGCTCGTCCTGATCGACCTGTCGGCCGGGCGCCAGCGGCTCGGCGCGTCGATCTTCGCCCAGGTCACGCAGCAGGTCGGCAACGACGCGCCGGATCTGGACGACCCGGCGCGGCTTGCCGCCGCGATCGCAGCGGTGCGCAGGCTGACGAAGCAGGGCAGGGTCCTCGCGTATCACGACCGCTCCGACGGCGGACTGTTCGCGACGATCTGCGAGATGGCCTTCGCCTCGCACTGCGGCGTGACGCTGCACGTCGACATCCTGGCGATGGACCCGGTCGCATCTGACTGGGGCGACTTCAAGGTGCGGCCCGAGCAGGTCGCCGTGCGGCGCGAAGAGTTCACGCTGCGCGCACTGTTCAACGAGGAGCTCGGCCTCGTGCTGCAGGTCCGCGCCGCGGAGTTGGGCGAGGTGATGGACGCGCTGCGCGCCGTGGGGCTAGGTGCGCTGACGCACGTGATCGGCAAGCCGAACGAGCGCGACGTGATCGAGATCTGGCGCGATGCGAAGGCCATCTTCTCGCTGCCCCGCACGCAGCTGCAGAAAGCCTGGAGCGAAGTGGCGTGGCGCATCGCGCGGCTGCGCGACCATCCCGATTGCGCCGACGCCGAGTACGCGCGCATCGACGACGCGGAGGACTGCGGGCTGTCGATGCGGCTCGCGTTCGATCCGAACGAAGACGTCGCCGCGCCATTCATCGCCACCGGCGTGCGGCCGCGCGTGGCGATCCTGCGCGAGCAGGGCGTCAACAGTCAGTACGAGATGGCCAGCGCGCTGGATCGCGCCGGCTTCACCGCGGTCGACGTACACATGACCGATCTGCTCGCTGGCCGCGCCGCGCTCGCCGATTTCAAGGGGTTCGCGGCGTGCGGCGGGTTTTCCTACGGCGACGTGCTGGGCGGCGGCGGCGGCTGGGCGAAGACCATCTTGCACAACCCGCGGCTCGCCGAGCAGTTCGCGGCGTTCTTCGGTCGCGCCGACACTTTTGCGCTGGGCGTGTGCAACGGCTGCCAGATGATGAGTCAGCTCGCCCCGCTGATTCCCGGCGCGCGTCACTGGCCGCGCTTCGAACGCAATGCCTCGGAGCAGTTCGAAGGCCGCCTCGTCATGGTCGAAATCGTCGAGTCGCCCTCGATTTTTTTCGCTGGCATGGCCGGCAGCCGGATGCCGATCGCCAACGCGCACGGCGAAGGCCGCGCGGTCTTCCGCAGCGAAGAGGATCGCGCGCAGGCATTGGTCGCGGTGCGCTACGTCGACTCGCTCGGGCGACCGACCCAGCGCTATCCGTACAACCCGAACGGATCGCCCGATGGCATCACCGGGCTCACGACGGCGGATGGCCGGTTCACGATCCTGATGCCGCATCCGGAGCGCGTGCGCCGCACCGTGCAGATGTCGTGGCAGCCGCCGGGCCTGGGCGAGGATTCGCCGTGGATGCGCATGTTTCGCAACGCGCGACGCTGCCTAGGCTGAATGCCCCACGCGCGCGGGATCGGCCGCTGGCGCGAACTGCGGCAGACTTGTGCGGGACGGGGCTTCATGCGGTGCGGCCACGCCGTTGTTCCATCAAAGAAAGGCTCGGACAAATGATCCATCGAACGCATTGGCTTGCCGGCATCGCCGTGGTCGCCGCGGTCGCCGCGCAGCCGGCAACGGCGCAGACGCGCGCCGCGCCGGCCGACAATTGGGGCACGTTCCTGGGTGCCGCCATCGGCGACAGCGACTTCGACACCGGCTTCAAGCTGTTTGCCGGTCAGCAGTTCCATCGCAATTTCGCCTGGGAAGCGCAGTACACCGACTTCGGCGATCGGACCGAGCGCCGGTTCGGCACATTCGGCGACGGGTCGGCCTGGTCGCTCGGCGGCTCGCTGGTCGGCCTGCTGCCGGTCAGCCCCGACTTTGCGCTGTTCGGCAAGCTCGGCGCGCACTACACGAAGGTCAAGTTCTCCGCCCCCGGGATCTCTGCGTCCGACAGCAACGTCGATCTGGGTGTCGGCGCCGGACTGACTTACAGGCTGGCGCCGCAGCTGGCGCTGCGGGTCGAGATCGAGGACATCGGCGATCCCGGCGACATGATCAGCGTCGGCCTGCAGTTCCGGTTCTGATCGGGGGGACGCACAAACGCAAAGGGGGCGCCGCGGCGCCCCCTTTGGTTTTGACCGAAACGTGCCGGCCGGCGGTCGCCTGGCCGGCAGACCTTCACTGTACCTTCGCGCTCTTGCGCAGTCCTTCGACGAACGCCTGCACGCGCTGCTGCTGAAGTGCCTCGCGGATCTGGCCCTGTACCTGTGCGAGCGGCGGGAACTGCGTGTCGCGCACGTCGTCGAGCCGGATCACGTGCCAGCCGAACTGCGTCTGCACCGGCGTCTCGGTGAACTTGCCCTTTTCCAGCTTGACCATCGCCTCCGAGAACGGCTTGACATAGGCGTCGGGGCCGGCCCAGTCGAGGTCGCCGCCGTTGTTGGCCGAACCCGGATCCTTCGACTTCTTGGCCAACTCCTCGAACTTCGCGCCCTTTTTCAGCTCGGCGACGATGGCCTTCGCCTCGTCTTCCTTCTCGACGAGGATGTGGCGGGCGCGGTATTCCTTGCTGCCGGCCGCCTGCTTCTGCTTGTCGTACTCAGCCTGGATCTGCGCGTCGGTGATCGGATTCTTCTGCAGCTCGTCGCGCATCAGCGCCTGGATCAGCGTGTTCTGCCGCTGCACGTCGAGCTGGAACTTGACCTCGGGCTTCTCGGCTAGACCGCGCTTCTGCGCTTCCTGCAGGAAGACCTCGCGGCGAATCAGCTCTTCCCGGATCATCTTGCGCAGCTCGGGCGTGTCCTGCTGGCCCTGGCTCTGCAGCTGCTTGACCCAGGCGTCTTCGCGCGCCTTGGGAATCGGCCGGTTGTTGACGACCGCGATGTTCTGCGCCGATACGACGCCGCTGACCAGCGCGGCCACCAAGAATGCAACGATACGCATCATGACTTCGACTTTCCTTCGGGGAGTACGGACGGGTCGGCGCCGTCCTCGCGAGGCGCCAACAGCACAAGCGAAAGCGCATGGACTTCGCGCTTCATCAGATCTTGCAGGGCATCATACACGAGGCGATGGCGCGCCACGCGCGCCAGCCCCTCGAACTTCGAGCTGACCACATGCACGCGATAGTGTCCGCCACCGCTCCTGGCGCCTTCGTGGCCGGCGTGCAGCGCGCTTTCGTCTTCGATGTGCAGCGCGAGCGGCGCGAGCGCGCGTTCGAGCCGTTCGCGGATCTTCGCGGCAGTGCCTTCAGGCATCGGGCGCCTCCTTGATGTGACGCGCGAGCCAGAGCCCCATCGCCAGTGTGAAGGCCAGGGTGATCCCCATCAGGCCGAACAGCTTGAAACTCACCCACGTGTCGGTCGGGAAAGTAAAAGCGACGTACAGGTTGAGCGCGCCCATCGCGGCGAAGAACGCCGCCCAGACCCACAGCAGTCGTTCCCACACGGGATCGGGCAGTTCGAGTTGCTTGCCGAGCAGGCTGCGGACGAAGTTGCGGCGCGCCAGCACGCGGCCGGCGACCAGAATGGCGCCGAACAACCAATACAGAATCGACGGCTTCCACTTGATGAAGGTCTCGTCGTGCAGCCAGATCGTGGCACCGCCGAACACGACGATCACCGCCACCGAGATCCACAGCATCGGATCGATCCGGCGCTGGCGCGCAAGCAGCCAGCCGACCTGCGCCAGCGACGCCGCGATCGCGAGCGCGGTGGCGAGCAGGATCGGCGCCTGCCCGGGCGGTATCGCCCCGTCGGCGACCAGTGCGCCGAGCCAGCGATCCGCCAGCGCGGTCGAGCCGTCGGGAAAGGCCTGCGCGAGCTTGTACGTCGCGAAGAAGAGAATGACCGGAAACAGATCGAACAGCAGTTTCACGCGGGCTCCCGCGAGTCGTTGGATGAACGTGGCCGCGACTCTTGGCGGCCAGGTGGCACGCGGCAAGGCGTGGCGGGGTGGCGCGATTCACGAGGTCGGTGCGACGCCGATGGATTCTATTGAGAATTACGCAACCTCGTGACGCTACCACCTTGCGAGTTCGCTTCGCGCCGGCTGTCGTCGGTTAAGTCATCCCGAGCGCAGCGAGGGATCTCGGCACTGCGAGCAGCGCAGATTCCTCCCCCTTGGCTCGGAATGACGAAGGCGGAGGCATGCGGGCGGCAATCGGTTGGCACGTGTCACGAGGATAAAAAAGTGGTCGATAGCGAGCCCGCTTGTACACTTGCGCACCGGGCCACGACGACAATACGAGGAGACGAAAGATGCTGCATGGTCTGATGATGCAGATGCCGTTGGCGATCTCGGCGCTGATCCGGCATGCGGACCGTCATCACGGCGACACTCAGATCGTGTCGCGCCGGGTCGAAGGCGACATCCACCGCTACACGTACCGCGATTTGCACCGGCGCGCGCGCCAGATGGCCAACGCGCTGAAGGGGCTGGAGGTCAAGCTGAGCGACCGCGTGGCCACGCTCGCCTGGAACGGCTACCGGCACATGGAGCTGTATTTTGCGGTGTCCGGCAGCGGGGCGGTGCTGCACACGATCAATCCGCGCCTGCATCCGGAACAGATCGCGTGGATCGCCAATCACGCCGAGGACAGCTACCTGTTCTTCGATCTGACGTTCCTGCCCATCATCGAGGCCATCGCCGGCCACTGCCGGACGATCAAGGGCTACGTGGCGATGGTCGACCGCGCGAAGATGCCGGCGCAGTCGAAGGTGCCGAACCTGATCTGCTACGAGGACCTGATCGACAGCCACTCCGACCGCTACGACTGGCCCGAGTTCGACGAGAACCTCGCTTCGTCGATGTGCTACACGTCGGGCACCACCGGCAACCCGAAGGGCGTGCTGTACAGCCATCGCTCGACGATCCTGCACACGTACGCGGCGGCGCTGCCGGACGCGCTGAATCTGTCGGCGCGCGACGTGATCCTGCCGGTCGTGCCGATGTTTCATGTCAACGCGTGGGGACTGCCTTATGCCGCGCCGATGGTCGGCGCCAAGATCGTGCTTCCCGGGCCCAACCTCGACGGCAAGTCGCTGTACGAGCTGTTCGAGGCCGAGGGCGTGACCTGCTCGGCGGGTGTGCCGACCGTCTGGCAGGGACTGCTGGCGCACGTCGAGGCAAACGGTCTGCGGTTCTCGACGATGAAGCGCACCGTGATCGGCGGCTCGGCCTGTCCGCCGGCAATGCTGCGCATGTTCGAGGAAAAGTACGGCGTGCAGGTGCTGCATGCCTGGGGCATGACCGAAATGAGCCCGCTCGGCACTGCCTGCACGCTGAAGGAGAAGCATGCGCACATGCCGGCCGAGCAGCGCTATGCGACCCAGTACAAGCAGGGCCGCGTCATCTTTGGCGTCGACATGCGCATCGTCGGCGACGACGGCGGCGACCTGCCGTGGGACGGCAAGGCGTTCGGTGATCTTCTGGTGCGCGGGCCATGGGTGCTGCGCCAGTATTTCAAGGGGGAGGGCGGCGACCCGCTGGTCAAGGACGCCGAGGGCCGCACCTGGTTTCCGACCGGCGACGTGGCGACGATCGATCCGGACGGCTACATGCAGATCACCGACCGCAGCAAGGACGTGATCAAGTCGGGCGGCGAGTGGATCAGCTCGATCGACATCGAAAACATCGCGATGTCGCACCCGGCGGTGGCCATGGCCGCCTGCATCGCGGCCAAACATCCCAAGTGGGACGAGCGGCCGCTGTTGATCGTCGTGCGCAAGCCGAACGCGGAACTGACGCGCGAGCAGTTGCTGGCGCACTTCGAGGGCAAGGTCGCCAAGTGGCAGATCCCCGACGACGTCGCTTTCGTCGAGTCGATACCGCTCGGGGCGACCGGCAAGATGCTCAAGGCCAAGCTGCGCGAGCAGTTCAAGGACTACAAGCTGCCGACGGCCGATTGAGCATCACGAATCCTCGTGACACGTGTCCACCGCCCAGCGCCCCCACTGGTCACCCACCCGTCGTCATTCCGACCCAGCCCCCTCGTGATTCCGAGCCAGCCCCCCTCGTGATTCCGAGCCAGCCCCCTCGTGATTCCGAGCCAGCCCCGTCGTGATTCCGAGCCAGCCACCCCTTGTCATTCCGAGCCAGCCACCCCTTGTCATTCCGAGCCGAAGGCGAGGAATCTCAGCGGCTCGCAACGCCGAGATCCCTCGCGCAGCTCGGGATGACGGAAGCGGTGCGCGCGAGGGCGAGATGCACTCGCAGGGTGGCGGTGTCACGAGCTTGGGAGTCCTCTATGACGATCTTGCTTCTCGATCCCGGCTGACGGTATTCTCGTTACGTTGAAAAAACACCATCACCAAGGAGACTCCGAATGATCCGCATGGCAATGAAGTGGCTGCTGGCAGGTGTGCTCGCGCTTCTGGCGGCGGGCAGTGTGTTCGCGCAGGGCAAGGGCGGAGCGAAAACCCAGACGGTCAGGATCGCGTTCGTGGACCCGCTGTCGGGTCCGTTTGCCGCGGTGGGGCAGGCAATCCTCAAGCACTTCCAGTACTCGGCCGAGGTCGTGAACCAGAAGCAGCTCGCCGGCCCCGGCGTCACTTTCGAGATCGTCCCGTTCGACAACAAGGGTTCGCCGCAGGAATCGCTGACGCTGCTGCGCTCGATCATCGACCAGGGCATCCACTACGTGACGCAGGGCAACGGCTCGCACGTGGCGATCCCGCTGTCGGATGCGATCGCCAAGCACAACGAGCGCAACCCCGCGCAGGCGATCGTCTACCTGAACTACGCCGCGGTCGACCCGGATCTGACCAACAGCAAGTGCAACTTCTGGCACTTCCGCTTCGACGCCAATACCGACATGAAAATGGAGGCGCTGACCGAGTACATGAAGGGGCGCCCCGAGATCAAGAATGTCTACCTGATCAACCAGAACTACTCGCACGGCCATCAGGTCGCACGCGTGGCCAAGGAACTGCTGGCGCGCAAGCGGCCCGACATCAAGATCGTCGGCGAGGACCTGCACCCGCTCGGACAGGTGCGCGACTTTTCACCCTACATCGCCAAGATCCGCGCATCCGGCGCCGACGCGGTGATCACCGGCAACTGGGGCACCGACCTGACCCTGCTGGTACGCGCCGCCCGCGATGCGGGTCTGACGGCCAACTTCTACACGTACTATGCGGGCGTCACCGGCACGCCGACCGCGATGGGTGCCGCCGGTGCCGACCGCGTGCGCCAGGTGTCCTACTGGCATCCGAACATCGACAAGTACCCCGGCGAGGACATCTATCTCGGCTTCAAGAAGAAGTTCGGCGAGGACTGGTACACGCTGGCCGCGTACACGTCGATGACGATGCTGGCCGAAGCGATCAAGCGCGCGAAGTCGACCGATCCGCTGCGTGTCGCCTACACGATGGAGGGCATGAAGATGCCTAGCGTCATGGGCGAGATCGAGATGCGCGCCAGCGACCATCAACTGCAGCAGCCGCTTTTCATCTCGACCTGGGTCAAGGCCGGCGGCGCGGTCAAGTACGACACGGAAAAGACCGGCTACGGGTTCAAGACCGAGCGGGCCTTTCCGACCTACGTCGCTTCGCAACCGACCAGCTGCAACATGCAGCGTCCACCGCGCCCGCAGTAACGCGCGGCACGCGTCCGCACCAGCGCAACGGCCCCGCCGCGCGGGGCCGTTTTTTCGCCGGCCGCGCGGTTCCGCCCCGTGAACCTCGAGTTCTTCCTGATCCAGTTGCTGAACGGCATCAGCTATGGGCTGCTGCTGTTCATGTTGTCGTCGGGCCTGACGCTGATCTTTTCGATGATGGGCGTGCTGAATTTCGCGCACGCCAGCTTCTACATGATCGGCGCCTACTTCGCCTACCAGATCAGCCGGTGGGTCGGCTACTGGCCCGCGCTCCTGATCGCGCCGCTCGCGGTCGGGCTGCTCGGTGCGCTGGTCGAGCGCTGGGGGCTGCGCCGCGTGCACAAGTGGGGGCACGTGCCCGAGCTGCTGTTCACCTTCGGACTGTCGTACATCATCGTCGAGCTGGTGCAGGTAATCTGGGGCCGGGCGGCCGTGCCGTACACGGTGCCCGCCGCGCTCGACGGCCCGATCGACTGGCTGGCCAACCTCGGCATCACGTTTCCCGAGTATCGCGCGTTCATGATGCTGGTCGCGGTGCTGATGCTGGCGGCCATCTACCTGCTGCTGACGCGCACGCGCATCGGGCTGGTGATCCAGGCGGCACTGACGCACCCGCACCAGGTCGAGGCGCTCGGTCACAACGTGCCGCGCGTGTTCATGCTGGTGTTCGGCGGCGGCTGCGCGCTGGCGGGACTCGCGGGCGTGATCGGCGGCAACGCGTTCGTCACGCAGCCGGCGATGGCGGCCGAACTGGGCGCGATCATCTTCGTCGTGATCGTCGTCGGCGGCATGGGGTCGCTCAGCGGTGCGTTCGTCGCGTCGCTGGCGATCGGCGTGATCCAGACCTTCGCGGTGGCTTCGGATGCGTCGCTGTCCGGGCTCGCGGGTCTGGTCGGAATCACCGTGACACCGCAGACCTTCGGCTACAGCGTGTGGAAGCTGACGGTCGCGCAGGTCGCACCCGTGCTGCCCTTTTTGCTGCTGGTGCTGATTTTGATCGTACGGCCGAAGGGCCTGATGGGAACGCGCGAGAACTGATGCCGCTCGGTCCGATCCGCTATCGCCCGATCAACCTCGGTCGCTGGGTGATCTGGGGCTTCACTGCGCTGTTGTTCGTCGCGCTCCCGCTCGTCTTTGCGCAAGGCTTCGCGCGTGCGCTGATGGCGCAGATGGCGATCATGATCGTCTTCGCGCTGAGCTACAACATGCTCTTGGGGCAGAGCGGCATGTTGAGCTTCGGCCACGCGGTGTACTCGGGGCTGGGCGCGTATTTCGCGATCCACGCGCTGAACATGATCGCCAGGGGGGAGCTCGCTTGGCCGGTGTCGGCACTGCCGCTGATCGGCGGGCTCGCCGGCGCCATCTTCGGCGTGATCTTCGGCTACGTGACGACGAAGAAGGCGGGCACGCCGTTCGCGATGATCACGCTCGGCATCGGCGAGATGGTGTTTGCGGCGTCGCTGATGTTTCCGGGGTTCTTCGGCGGCGAGGCTGGCATCAGCGGCAACCGCACGGTCGGCGGCAACTTCCTCGGCATCCCGGGGATGACGTTCGGCCCCGACCTGCAGGTGTACTACCTGATCGCCGCCTGGTGCTTCGCCTGCATGGTCGCGATGTTCGCGCTGACGCATACGCCGCTCGGGCGGATGGCCAACGCGGTGCGCGACAACCCGGAACGCGCCGAATTCATCGGCTACAACACGCAGCGCGTGCGTTGGTTCATGCTGATCCTGTCGGGCTTCTTCGCCGGCATCGCCGGGGGGCTCTCGGCGATCAACTTCGAGATCGTGACGGCCGAGAACGTCAGCGCGATCCGCTCCGGCGGCGTGCTGCTGGCCGCGTTCATCGGCGGCGTGGCGTTCTTTTTCGGACCGATTTTGGGCGCGATCGTCTTCAGTTTCTTCGCGATCGCGCTGTCGGAGTACACGAAGGCCTGGCAACTGTATCTGGGCGCATTTTTCGTGCTGATCGTGATGTACGCGCCCGGTGGACTGTCGAGCCTGATCCTGATGAACCTGCGCGTGATGAAGTTCCGCAAGTTCAAGCGGCTGCTCGATCCGTACTTCGGCGTGATCGTTGCGGGGCTGACGCTTGCCTTCGGCGTGGTGCTGATGATCGAGATGACCTACCACCTGACGCTGGACATCGCGCTCGGGACGGTCGTCACGATCTTCGGCTTCCCGTACGACACCGGCCGTCCCGAAGCCTGGGTCTTTGCCGCCGCGGTCGTCGCCGGCGGCGCGATCGCCTTCGAGTACATGCGCCGCCGCTTCAAGCGCGAGTGGGACCAGGTCCAGATCGAGATCGAGGACTGGATTCGCGACAATCCGCAGGACTAGGCTCCGTGGCCCACGACCTCGACGCCGCAGCCCGCAGGCTCGCCCCGCCGACGGAACCCCGCGGGAGTTCGGCGCACGCTCCGCCGGCGCTCGAATTGATCGCCGTGCGCAAGTCCTTCGGGAAGACCGAAGTCATCCGTGGCGTCAGCCTCGCCATTCCCGCCGGCGAGCGGCACGCGATCATCGGGCCGAACGGCGCGGGCAAGTCGACGCTGTTCAACCTGATCAGCGGGCGCTTTCCGGTCAGCAGCGGAACGATCCGGCTCAACGGCCAGGACATCACGCGCAAAAAGCCGTACCAGATCAACCGACTGGGCCTGTCGCGCAGCTTCCAGATCACCAACATCTTTCACCGGCTCACGGTATTCGAGAATCTGCGCTGCGCGGTGCTGTGGTCGCTCGGTTACAAGTACTCCTTCTGGCACAACCTGAACAAGCTCGCCGACGCCGAGGAGCGCGCCGAGGACATTCTGCGCAGGATCGGACTGCGCCGCCGTCGCAACACCGCCGCGGGGCTGCTGACCTATGCCGAGCAGCGTGCGCTGGAGGTCGGCATCACGATCGCGGGCGGCGCGACCGTGATCCTGCTCGACGAGCCGACGGCGGGCATGAGCCGCAGCGAGACGGCGAACGCGGTCGCGCTGATCCGCGAGGTCACGCAGGGCAAGACGCTCGTGATGGTCGAGCACGACATGAGCGTCGTTTTCGGGCTGGCCGATATCGTGTCGGTCATCGTCTACGGCGAGGTGATCGCTTCCGGCCCGCCCGCCGAGATCCGTGCCAACGCGAAGGTCAAGGAGGCGTACCTCGGCCAGCATGCCGATGCTGCCTGAAGCGGGAAATCGAGCATGAATCACAGAGACACGGAGAACACGGAGAGAAACACTCGAAGTCTGCTTTGGCTTCGATGCGTCTTTCTCGCTGCTCTCCGTGTCGCGGTACGCGAAACCGCCTCTGTTTTCGGGGGCGCGTGATGCTCGAAGTCAGGAACCTGCAGGCCTACTATGGCAAGAGCCACGTGCTGCACGGCGTCGATCTGCACGTCGCGCAGGGCGAGATCGTCAGCCTGCTTGGGCGCAACGGCGTGGGCCGCTCGACGACGGCGAAGGCGATCATGGGCCTGGTCGACTGCACCGGCCGCATCGTCTTCAAGGACAAGGACCTGACGCGGTTGAAGACCTACGAGATCGCCCAGCTCGGCGTCGGCTACGTGCCGGAGAGCCGGGACATCTTCCCCACGCTGACGGTCGAGGAAAACCTGCGGCTCGGGTTGAAGGGCAAGAGGCCCGGGCGCTGGACCTACGAGGACATGTACGCATTGTTCCCGCGCCTGCGCGAGCGGCAGCACACCCAGGCGGGCGTCTTGTCGGGGGGCGAGCAGCAGATGCTGACACTGGCGCGCACGATGATGGGCGACCCCGAGCTGGTGATCATCGACGAGCCGACCGAAGGGCTCGCGCCGCTGATCGTCGAGATGGTCGCCAACTTCCTGCGCGCGCTGAAGGGGCGCGGCATCTCGATCCTGCTGATCGAGCAGAAGCTGACGATCGCGCTGCAGATCTCGCAGCGTGTGTACGTGATGGGACACGGCCACATGGTCTTCGAAGGCACGCCCGAGGATCTGAAGCGCAACAAGCTGATCCGCCAGGAGTGGCTGGAGGTTTGAACGAGTTCACCACCCCATGGGGATCACGGAGAATGACAAGCGCGTCGGCGCGCCGGGCAGTTTGGCCATCGTCTTGACACCTCTCCCGGCGTTACCGGTGTGCCGGCGGTGATCGAAACATCGAGTGCGGTGGGTGAGTCGGCAAGGGGCAGGAGGATGAAGTGACGACATGGCACGAAGTGCGCGGCGATGTCGCCGTGCTGCAACTGGACAATCCGCCCGTCAACGGGCTTGGCCATGCGACGCGCAAGGCGCTGGTCGATGGGCTCGAGCGCGCGCGCAACGACACGCAGGTCAAGGCGATCGTGATCACCGGTACCGGCACGGTGTTTTCGGGCGGCGCCGACATCCGCGAGTTCAACACGCCGGCCGCGGCGGCCGAGCCGACGCTGCTGCAGGCGATCGCCAAGGCCGAATCCTCGTTCAAGCCGGTGATCGCCGCGATCAACGGCGTGTGCATGGGCGGCGGACTCGAACTCGCGCTGGGTTGCCATTACCGGATCGCCACGCCGAAGGCGACGATGGCGTTGCCCGAAGTCAAGCTCGGCCTCCTGCCGGGCGCCGGCGGGACACAACGGCTGCCGCGCGCGATCGGTGTCGACAAGGCGCTGCGCATGATCACGACCGGCGAGGCGATCGGCGCCGACGAAGCGCTGAGGGCGGGGCTGATCGAGCGCATCGTTCCTGACACCACTTTCCAGGGCGTGCTCGACTTCGCGCACGAGATCATCGGGCGGGCCCGCCATCCAAAGCTGCGCGACGCCAACGCCGCGCTGCCGGCGGGCGCCGATGCGATGGCGTTCTTCAACGCGGCGCGCGAACAGCTCGCCAAGGCTTCGCGCGGGCTGACCGCGCCGATGAAGTGCGTCGATGCGGTCGAAGCTGCCGCGCTGCGGCCGTTCGAAGAGGGCATCCAGATCGAACGCGCGCTGTTCGTCGAACTCGTGCAGTCGGCCGAGTCGAAAGCGCTGCGCCATGCGTTCTTCGCCGAGCGCACGGCAGCGAAAATCCCCGACGTTCCGGGCCGCACGCAGACGCGGCCGATCCGGACGGCAGCGGTGATCGGCTTCGGCACGATGGGCAGCGGCATCGCGATGAGCTTCGCGAACGCCGGCGTTCCTGTGCGCGTGCTCGAGATGAAGCTTGAGACGCTCGACAAAGGCCTTGCGACCTGCCGCCGCAACTGGGAGGCGAGCGCGAAGAAGGGCCGCCTGACGATGGCCGAGGTCGAAAAACGGATGGCGCTGCTCGCGCCCACGCTGAAGTACGAGGACCTCGCCGACGCCGACATCGTGATCGAGGCGGTCTACGAGGACATGCAGGTCAAGCAGGACGTCTTTCGCGCCCTCGACCGCGTGATGAAACCGGGCGCGATCCTCGCGACCAACACGTCCACGCTCGACGTCGACGCGATCGCCGCGGCGACCAGGCGCCCGCAGGATGTGATCGGCACGCACTTCTTCAGCCCGGCCAACGTGATGCGGCTGCTCGAAGTGGTTCGCGCGAAGAAAACCGGCAAGGGCGTGCTGGCGACCGTGATGCAACTGGCGAAGCGGCTGAAGAAGGTCGCGGTCGTCTCGGGCGTGTGCGATGGCTTCATCGGCAACCGGATGCTCGAGCAGTACGTGCGGCAGTCGCTGTTCCTGGTCGATGAAGGCGCCAGCCCGCTGCAGGTCGACGCGGCGCTCACGAAATTCGGCATGGCGATGGGGCCGTTCACGATGTACGACATGGCCGGCATGGACATCGGCTACGCGATCCGCCAGCGCCGCTACATCGAGAAGCCGCATGTCACCTACTCGAAACTCGCCGACCGCGTCGTCGAGGCGGGCAGGCTGGGTCAGAAGACCGGCAAAGGCTGGTACCGGTACGAGTTGCCCGACCGCACGCCGCGGCCGGATCCCGAAGTCGATGCGATGATCGACGCGTATCGCCGCGAGATCGGCATCGCGCCGCGCGCGATCGCCGACGAGGAGATCGTCGGCCGCTGCATCTACGCGCTGGTCAACGAAGGCGCCAGAATCCTCGAAGAGGGTATCGCGCTGCGCGCGAGCGACATCGATGTCGTGTATCTCGCGGGTTACGGTTTCCCGGCCGCAAAGGGCGGACCGATGTACTACGCGCGGTCGGTCGGCTTCGACCGGGTGATCGCGGCCATGCGCGAGTACGCAGACAACCCGCATGGCGACCCGCTCTTCTGGCAGCCGGCGCCGTTGCTCGTCGAAGCCGCCGGGCTCGGCAAGTGGCGCAAATGACCGGCTGGCCGCTGACCGCAAGGCTCGCCGCGCGCGGCGGCCTCGAATTGCCGCCGTCCGGCTGGCCCGCGGTTCCACATGCGTGCGAGTGCCGGCGCTGCCGCCAGCGTTTGCGCAAGGTTCGGGTTTTCGCCGGGTCTATCGGCGCGGACGCGACGACCAGGTTCGCTGCGCGCGATCGTGCGGCCGACCCGGGCGAGCCGAAACCTGTACCGCCAGCGCGTGCAAGCGAAGCCGAGCGTCGGTGCGCTGGTACGCGGAGTCGTCGAGGCCGGCCCGACGGTGGCCAGGCACGACGAGCCGCTTTGGCGGCAAACTTCGCACAGTCCGCCATTTCGACGTGTGCGAACCACCGCGCGCCAAGCCGTGGCTCGATCCGCTCGCGAATCCTAGCGTGACTGCGCTGCAGACGCTGGACCACCGAGTCTGACACGCAACTCAGGGAGACGAGGATGTCGGTTCACAGGCTCTTCGATCTGCGCGGCCGGACCGCACTGGTGACGGGCGGCTCGCGCGGGCTGGGGCTGCAGATTGCGGAGGCGCTCGGCGAGATGGGCGCCAGGCTGGTGCTGTCCGCGCGCAAGGCCGAGGAACTGGACGAGGCGGTGGAACGTCTGGCCGGGCAGGGCGTCGAAGCAAGCCGGATCGCGGCCGACGCAGCCAGGCCGGACGACATCGCGCGGCTCGTCGACGAAACGCTGCAGCGGGTCGGGCACGTCGATATCCTGGTCAACAATGCGGGCGCGACCTGGGGCGCGCCGGCCGAAGACCACCCGCTCGAGGCGTGGGACAAGATCATGAATCTGAACGTGCGGGGCACTTTCCTGCTGACCCAGGCGATCGGCAAGCGGTCGATGATCCCGCGCCGCTACGGTCGCATCGTGATCGTTGCGTCGATCGCCGGGCTGCGCGGCAATCCGCCGGCAACGATGAAGACCCTCGCCTACAACACGAGCAAGGGCGCGCTGGTCAATTTCACGCGCGCGCTGGCCGGCGAATGGGGCGCATACGGCATCACCGTCAACGCGCTCGCCCCGGGGTTCTTTCCGTCGAAGATGACGCGCGGCGTCATCCAGCAGTTGGGCGCGGACGCGCTGGCCAAGCATGCACCGCTCGGGCGACTGGGCGGCGAAGAGGACCTGAAAGGCGCGGCGCTGCTGTTCGCCTCCGATGCGGGCAGACACATCACCGGGCAGATCCTCGCGGTCGACGGCGGTGTCACGGCAGTCTGAACACATGCGCACCGAGCTCAGCGAGGTCCCGTTCATGCGCCTGCTCGGTGCGGAGCTGGTGCGCGCCGTCGACGGCGAAGCCGAGGTTGCGCTCGCGCTTGGCGACGATCACATGAACAGTTGGGGCGTCGGCCACGGCGGCGTGGTGATGTCGCTGCTCGACGTCGCGATGGCACGCGCCGGCAAGTCCCGCGTCGAAACCGAGCGCGGCGGTAGCGTCGGCAGCGTCACCGTCGAAATGAAGACGAGCTTCTTTCGCCCGGCGCGCGGCCGGGTCGTCGCGCGCGGTCGCGTGCTGCATCGCTCGACGACGATGGCGTACTGTGAGGCCGAACTTGTCGACGCAGAAGGGCTGCTCGTCGCCAAGGCGCTCGGCACGATCAAGTTCCTGACGCGGCTCGACGCGGCCGACAGATTGTGAAGGCGGATCGAATGAAGAACCGACGCATCGTGCTCGCCAGCCGCCCGACCGGATGGGTCAGCGCGGACAACTTCCGGCTCGAAACCGTGGACCTGCCGCCACTGTCGGAAGGGCAGGTGCTCGTGCGCAACGAGTGGCTTTCGCTCGACCCGTACATGCGTGTGCGGATGAACGAGGGGCGTTCGTACGCGGCGTCGCAGCCGCTGAACGAGACGATGATCGGCGGCACGGCAGGCGAGGTCGTCGAGTCGAACAACCCGAAGTTCGCCGCCGGCGACAAGGTCGTCGGCCACCTCGGCTGGCAGGAATACGGTGTGTCCGACGGCAGCGGCTTGACGAAGGTCGACGTGACCCGCATTCCGCTGTCGGCGTATCTGGGCGCAGTCGGCATGCCAGGTGTGACCGCATGGTACGGGCTGAACCGCATCATCGAGCCGAAGCCGGGCGAGACCGTCGTCGTTTCGGCGGCGAGTGGCGCCGTCGGCGGCGTGGTCGGACAGCTCGCCAAGATCGCGGGTTGTCGCGCGGTCGGCATCGCCGGCGGCGCCGAAAAGTGCCGCTATGTCGTCGAAGAACTGAAGTTCGATGCCTGCATCGACTACAAGAACGAGGACGTCGGCAAGGCGTTGAAGGCCGCTTGCCCGAACGGCGTCGACGGCTACTTCGAGAATGTCGGCGGCGCGATCCTGGATGCGGTGCTGCCGCGGATGAACGCCTTCGGCCGCATCGCGCTGTGCGGGCTGATCGCGGGCTACAACGGGCAGCCGATCCCGATCGCCAATCCGACCTGGTTTCTCGTGAGCCGGTTGAAGCTGCAGGGCTTCATCATTTCCGAGCACATGGACGTTTGGCCGCAGGCGCTGAAGGAACTCGGCGGGCACGTCGCAGCCGGCCGCATCCGCTATCGCGAGACGATCGCGCACGGGCTGGAGAACGCGCCGGCCGCTTTCATCGGCATGCTCAAGGGGCAGAACTTCGGCAAGCAACTGGTGAAGCTGGCATGAAGGACTTCGCAGGCCGAGTCGCGGTCATCACCGGCGCGGGCAGCGGCTTCGGCCGCGAGTTCGCGAAGATGGCGCATGCGCTCGGCATGAAAATCGTGCTGGCTGACATCCAGCGCGATGCACTGCAAGCAACGCTGGCCGAGCTGCGTGGCGCCGGTGCGCAGGCGATCGGCGAGGTCGTCGACGTCGCCAGCAGTGAACAAGTGCGCGCTCTGGCCGACCGCGCCTACGGCGAGTTCGGCGCAGTGCATCTGCTGTTCAACAACGCGGGGGTGGCCGGAGGAGGCCTCGTCTGGGAGAACACCGATGCCGACTGGCGCTGGGTGCTCGGCGTCAACCTGATGGGCGTGGTGCACGGCATCCGTCACTTCGTGCCGCGCATGCTGGAGGCGAACCGGCGCGGCGAACCCGGTCACATCGTCAACACTGCGTCGATCGCCGGTTTGCTTTGCCCGCCGTTGATGGGTGTGTACAACGTCTCCAAGCACGCAGTGGTGGCGTTGACCGAAACGCTGTATCACGATCTGGCGCGGGCGAAGTCGACGATCGGCACGAGCGTTCTGTGCCCGGCTTTCGTGCCGACCGGCATCGCGGCGTCGGAACGCAACCGGCCGGCCGCGCTCGCGCGCGAAAGCGAGCCGACCGCTTCGATGCGGCTGGCGCAGGCGCAATCCGAGAAGGCGGTGTCGAGCGGGAAAATGACCGCGGCGCAAGTCGCGCAGATCACTTTCGACGCGATCCGCGCCGAGCGCTTCTACGTCTTCACGCACGAGAAGATTCTCTCGGCGGTGCAGGCTCGCTTCGACGCCGTGCTCGCGTGCGCCGCACCCGCCGATCCGTTCGCGAGCAACCCGCGCGTGAAACCGGCGTCGACGTGATCGCAACCGGCCTGTTCGCCGAGCTGCCAAACGGCATCACGCTGCACTACGCGAGCTGCGGCGAGCCGGGCCGGCCGCTGCTGCTGTGCCTGCACGGTTTCCCGGAATACTGGGCGGCGTGGGAAGACGTGCTGCCCGCGTTCGGCGCAGACCACTACGCGGTCGCGCCGGATCTGCGCGGCTTCAACCTGTCAAGCAAGCCGGGCGAAGTCGCCGCGTATCGCGCGCGCGAGATCGTCGGCGACTTGTTGCAGTTGATCCGCGCGCTCGGCTACGAACGGGCCACGATCGTGGCGCACGATTGGGGTGGGGCGGCCGCGTGGACGCTTGCGATCGCGCGTCCCGACGTAGTCGAGCGGCTGATCATCCTGAACTCTCCGCACCCCATTGCGTTTGCCCGCGAGCTGGCGCACAACTCCGCGCAACAGGCCGCCAGCGCGTACATGAACTGGCTGCGCGCCCCGGGCGCGGAACAACGACTGGCGCAGGACGGTTTCCGCCGGCTCGAAGCGTTCTTTCGCGGCATGCAGCGGCCGGATGCGCCGTGGCTGACGCCCGCGAAGCTCGCGCGCTACAAGGAAGTCTGGGCGCGCGGACTGACCGGCGGTTTGAACTACTACCGCGCTTCGCCGCTGTATCCGCCGAGCGACGGCGATGCGCTCGCGCGTGCGCTGCGGCTCGATCCCGCGGACTTCGTCGTTCGCGTGCCCACCCTGGTCCTCTGGGGCATGCGCGACACCGCGCTGCTGCCGGCGTTGCTCGACGGGCTCGCCGAACTGGTGCCGGCATTGACGATCGAACGCCTCGAACGCGCCACCCATTGGCTCGCCCACGAGGAGCCCCGTTTCGTCGCCCACCGCGTACTCGACTTCATCGCTGCGCATTGATCGGCGCGTGGCAGAATCGCCGCCCTGCCGGCTGCAGGGCCCGTGTCCTCTGGAGGTCGAATTGATCCGCTCGCTACGCCCGTTTCTGGTCGCCTGCTTGACCGCGCTCGCGCTGGCGCCGGTCCACGCGCAGCTCAAGCTGCCCCCCGGCGTTCAGCGCGTGGCCTCGATGGAGGGTGTCACCGAATACCGTCTTGCCAACGGCCTGCGCGTGCTGCTGTATCCGGACGCATCGAAACCGACCGCCACGGTCAACGTGACCTACCTGGTCGGCTCGCGCCACGAGAACTACGGCGAGACCGGTATGGCGCACCTGCTCGAGCACCTGATCTTCAAGGGCTCGAAGAAGTTTCCGCACCCGGAAAAGGAGTTCTCCCGCCGCGGCTTCCGCAACAACGGCACCACCTGGTTCGACCGCACCAACTACTTCTCGACCTTCCAGGCGAGCGACGACAACCTGCGCTGGGCGCTCGCGTGGAGCGCGGATGCGATGGTCAACTCCTTCATCGCGAAAAAGGATCTCGATTCCGAGATGACGGTCGTGCGCAACGAGTACGAGATGGGCGAAAACAGCCCGTCGCGCGTGCTGCTGCAGCGCTCGCTGTCGGTGATGTTCGACTGGCACAACTACGGCAATCCGACGATCGGCAACCGCAGCGACATCGAAAACGTTCGCATCGAGAACCTGCAGGCCTTCTACCGCACCTACTACCAGCCGGACAACGCGGTGCTGACCGTGGCCGGCAAGTTCGACGAGGGCAGGACGCTCGCATGGATCGCCGAGTCCTTCGGCCGCATTCCCAAACCCAAGCGCAAGCTGCCCTTGCTGTGGACGGTCGAGCCGGCGCAGGACGGCGAGCGCAGCTTCGTCGTGCGGCGGCAGGGCGACATTCAGATCGTGCTGCTGTCGTACAAGATTCCGTCGGCGCTGCACCCGGACGTCGACGCGCTCGGTGTGGCCAGCGAAATCCTCGGCAACACGCCGAACGGCCGTCTGCACAAGGAACTCGTCGACCAGGGGCTGGCCGCGCAGGTGTTTTCCTACCTGTTTCCGACGCACGACCCCGGAGTCGTTATGTTCGGCGCGGTGGTCAAGAAGGGCGATCCTGTCGAGCGCGCGCGCGAGCGGCTGATCGCGGTGGTGGAAACGACCTTCGCGGCGCAACCCCCCACCGATGCCGAACTGCAACGCGTTCGGCGCGACGGCGAGACGACGTTCGAGCGAACCCTGTCCAACCCCGAGGAGTTCGGCGTCGCACTGTCGGAGTACATCGCGCTCGGCGACTGGCGCCTGTTCTTTCTCGCGCGCGATCGGTTGCAACAGGTGCAGGGCGACGAGGTCGGAGCGGTCGCGCAGAAGTACTTCCGCCGCGACAACCGGACCGTCGGCACCTTCATTCCAGAAGATCAACCGCAGCGTGTGGCGATTCCGCCGGCGCCGAGTGCGGCCGCACGGCTCGTCGGCTACAAGCCGCGCGCGGCGGTCGCTGCCGGCGAGGCATTCGATCCATCGCACGAAAACATCGACCGGCGCACGCGCCGTGTGACGATCGGCGATCTCAAGCTTGCCCTGTTGCCGAAGAAGACGCGCGGCGAAACTGTCGAGGCCGTGCTGAACTTCCGCTGGGGCGACGAGAAAAGCCTGTTCGGCAAGTCGGTCGTCGCGCAGATGACCGAGGCGATGGTCGCGCGCGGTACCGGCAAGCTGACGCGCCAGCAGATCGCCGACGAAATGACGCGGCTCAAGATGACCGGCTCGCTGCGCCAGTTCCAGACCGACCGTGCGCATCTGGCCGACGCGCTGCGATTGGCGGCGCACGTGCTGCGCGACGCGAGTTTCCCGGAGGCTGAATTCGAGACGCTCAAGCGCGAAACGCTGACCGGCCTGCAGGCGCAGTTGAACGACCCGGCGGCGCGCTCGCGCGACGCGCTGCTCGCGCACTTCAACACCTATCCCGAGGGCGACCCGCGCTACTACGTGCCGCTGGCGGCGCGCATCGAGGCCGTGCAGAAACTCACGCTCGACGAAGTCAAGCGCTTCCACGCGGGGTTTTGGGGCACCGCGCGAGGCGAAATCGCGATCGTCGGCGATTTCGACGACAAGGCGATCGAGACGTTGATCCGCGAAGTCTTCCCCGCATGGCGCTCGCCCGCGCCGTACGCGCCGATCCTGTCCGAGCCGCGCGCCGTCGAGCCGGCGCGCATCGTCGTCGACACGCCCGACAAGGACAACGCCTTCTATCGTGCGCGCATCAACCTGGCGCTGCGCGACGATGACGCCGACTATCCGGCGCTGCTACTGGCCAACTACGTCTTCGGCGGTGGACCGGGGTTGTCCAGCCGCCTCGTCGACCGCGTGCGCCAGCGCGACGGCATTTCCTACGGCGCCGGCTCGGCACTGCTCGTCAACAGCCGTGATCGCGCCGGCGCCTGGCAGATCGCCGGTCTGGTCGCGCCGCAGAACGCCGCCCGCTTCGAACAGGCCGTGCGCGAAGAGATCGAGCGCATGCTCAAGGACGGGTTCACCGCCAAGGAGATCGAGGACGCGAAAAATGGCCTGCTGCAGGAGCGTCTGCTGAATCGCTCGCAGGACGCGGTTGTCGCGCAGGCTTGGATCGGGCTGCTCGACGTCGACCGCACGTTCGCCTTTTCGAAGCGGATGGAAGATCGCATCCGCGCGTTGAAGGCGGCCGAGGTGATCGAAGCGGTCCGGCGCCACATCGATCCGGCCAGGCTGACCGTCGTGATCGCCGGCGACGCAAAGAAGGGGGTCAGGTAGATGGCCTACGCCGACTACCGTCATCGCATCGAATTGCGCGTGCGCTGGGCCGAGGTCGACATGCAGGGGGTCGTGTTCAACGGCCACTATCTGACCTACTGCGACGTCTGTCTGACCGAGTACTGGCGCGCGGTTGGACTGCGGTACCCGCAGGACTTCGTCGCGCACGGCAGCGACACGTTCGCGCGCAAGATCACGATCGAATACCACGCGCCGGCCGTGTACGACGATGTTCTGGAGGTCTGCGGTCGCGTATCGCAGATCGGGCGCAGCAGCCTGCGCTTCGCGGTCGAGATCTTCCGCAGCGGCGTGACGGACGCGCCGCTGATCGGCGCCGAACTCGTCTACGTCAACGCCGATCCGGCCAGCAAGAAATCACAACCATGGCCCGAGCGCGTCCGCGAGGCCGTACGGCGCCACGAGCGCATACCCCCGGAGGAAGCCGCGCATGGCACGCGCTGAAGTGCGGGTCGAGCTCGGCGCCTGGGACAAGCAGGCGAATGAAGCCACCCCGATCCGGCATGCGGTTTTCGTGCAGGAGCAGGGCGTTCCCGCCGAGATCGAGCTCGACGAATGGGACCCGCTTTCGCTGCACGCGATCGCGCGCGACGGCGACGGCCGTGCGATCGCAACGGGCCGGCTGCTGCCCGACGGTCACATCGGCCGCATGGCGGTGCTGAAGGCAGCGCGCGGTAGCGGCGCGGGTACGGCGATCCTGCAGGCGCTAATGGACGCGGCGCGTGCGCGCGGGCTGCGCGAAGTCGTGCTCAACGCGCAGACGCACGCCGCGCCGTTTTATCGGCGACTGGGCTTCGTGCAGGAGGGCGACGTCTTCGACGATGCCGGGATTCCGCACATCGCGATGCGCCGTGCGCTGTAGCCGCAGCCGCGACGATCAAAGGTCATCGGCTCGGCTGCGCAGGCGCGAGATCAGTCCCGCCGGCGCGCCGATCACGAATTCGTAGCGTCGGTCGGTGTGGCGCTCGGGATCGGCGCTGTCGAACGTGCGTTCGACGAAACTCACCAGTCCGTCGTTGCGCACCGAAAGGACCGTGGTCGCCCGGGTGCCATACCCGTTGGCGCGAATCTGAATCGCAGACAGCACGCGCTCCCATTCGAGCGGCACCCCGGTCGACGGCAGCGCGTTGTCCGGCGCCAGCGCGCGATCGGCCATCAACGCAAGCAGCGCATCGGGGTCAACGCGGCTGGCTACCAGACAGGCGAAACGGCCTACTGCGCGCGTGACCTTCGGCCAGGGCGTATCGAGGAAGGCGTTGGAGAGCCCGTAGATACCGGGTTCGAGCCGGCGCGGCGGCTGGCCGAGCCGGTTGCTGTGATAGTGCAGTTCGGGTTCACGCGTACGCCCCGGCGCGGCCAGTGCGTCACTGACCAGCAGGTTGAAGCCGTTATAGGCGTGCGAGCGGGCGGCGAGGCGGCGCAGCCAGGGCCCGACCGGCTCGCGGGACTGCAGCGCCGACACGACCAGCGCGCCGCGCGTCGGCGCATGCGGGTTGCGCTCGCTCGGCGCGCGCACGTTGGTCAGCATCGCAAACCGGCCGTGCCGGCTGACGCCGAACCAGGTACCGCCCGCCTCCTCGTCGCGCCCGGCGAGCAGCGACACCGTCTGGCCCCACCACGCCGCCGGCCGGGTGGCGCGCGCGTAGAACTCGTCGCGGTTGGCCGCCACCACGAGCGGATAGTCCGGGTGCGATTGCCAGGCAATCAACGCAAGGCACATCAGAGATCTCCGAAACGCTCGGTCCGCCGCGCCTGCACGACCGCGACGGGCAGCCCGGCGCGCGCTAGCGCGTCGCTCAGCGCGGTCTCGAAGGCCGCGGCATCCTCGATGCGTTCGTACGTTTCCATCAGCGTGGTCGGTTCGGTCTGGCCACCCAGCTTGCGCAGCAGGCGCGCCTGAACGCCGGTCGTCGTCGCCAGCGCGTCCATCATCGCACGCACGCGCGGCAGCAGTGCGAGCGCCTCGCGCTGCGGCAGCTTGTAGTACACGAACCAGTGTTCCATCGCGGCCCGGTGCGCTTCAGGCGGTCGGGTCGAACAGCTCGTACGGCAACGGCCGCACGAACAGCACGGGTCCGTCCGCGCCGCCGGCGCGCAGCGGCCCGGCGGCGACTCTTTCGACCGGGCATTCGAACAGCAGATCCATGCCGCCGCTGGGGGCCGTCGCCGCCATCACGACTGTGCCGACCGGCTGCGCTTCGCCCTCCGCATACACGTCTGCTCCGGCGGCGGCTCGGCCTTCGACGTGCGCGATACCCATGCGCCGGCGCAGCTTGCCGAGATACTGGCTACGCGCGACGACTTCCTGACCCGGATAGCAGCCCTTCCTGAAGTTGACGCCGCCCAGGACTTCGAGGTTGATCATTTGCGGCACGAACTTTTCCTGGGTTGCGGCGAACACATCGGGAACGCCTGCGTCGATTTGCGACCACCACCACGCGCCGCTGGCGACGCGTGGTGCCGCCTTCAGTCGTTCGAGCCAATCGGCCAGCTCGCGCGCGGAAACGAGCAGCAAAAAGCGCTCTTCGAGGCGCGGCGACGGGCGCAGCCGCACGATGCGCGTTTCACCCAGGGCGACCGAGCCGTCGACCGGCTGCGGCAGTCGCCCGGCCTGCTGCAGGAGTCGCGCCGATCCGCGCCCGATCAGTCCGAGCGCGACCCACCGCTCCGACGCGTCGGACAGCGTGACCTTTGCGCGCAGCACGAACATCGACAAGCGCTTGCGAACGGGTTCGAGAATCTCGCGCGGCAGTTGCAGGTAGATCGCATCGGCGTCACGCCAGTTCGTGAACACCGCCAGCAGACGACCCTTGGCATTGCAGTATCCGTTCAGTTGCACCGCATCGGGCGCCAGATGGGCGACGTCGTTGGTCAGCTGCGCGTGCAGGAAGCCCGCCGCGTCTGCGCCGCTGGCCGCAATCACGCCGAACTCGTCGAGCACCGCGAGCACAGGACCGACGAGCGCGCGCTCGGCCGCGGTGGCCTCGGTGTTCCAGGTACCGGCCGCGTGGGCGGCGAGGTCGTTCGGCATCACGAGTCTGAATGTATGAATGCGGGACGGTGCGCGCGTGCGTGACAAGTATTATAGGAACGCCGAGTCGTCTTGATCGTACGAAGCCGCGCTTGTTCGCCCGCCGTTCCCGCCCGCGGACCCGGACCTGGGTCGCCGCCGCCGTCGTGATCTTCGCGCTGTTCGTCGCGGGCGCTTCCGTGTTGGCCTGGCGCTACTACGAACGCTCGCTGCCGATGGCGAGCGACCGCGTTGTCGTGCGCATCGCGCCGGGGTCCTCCGCACGCGCGATTGCGCGCACCCTGCAGGAAGCCGGCGTGGTGCTGAACGCCGACGCCTTCGTCGCCATTGCGCGCGCGACCAAGGCGACCGAGTCGTTGCGCGCGGGCCGCTACGAGATCGCCCGCGGCATGAGCCTGCACCAGTTGATCGACAAGCTGCGCCGTGGCGAGGTCCTGCGCGAGCGATTGACGATCGTCGAAGGCTGGACCTACCGTGATCTGCGCGCCGCGCTGGCCGCCACTCCGGACCTGAGGCCCGAAAGCGCGACGATGAACGACGCGCAGTTGCTGCGCGCGATCGGCGCCGAGGAAAAACATCCCGAAGGGTTGTTCGCGCCGGACACCTACGTCTTCGATCCGGGTTCGAGCGACCTCGACGTGCTGCGCCGTGCGTACCGCGCGCAGGCGGCGATCCTGCAGAAAGCGTGGGAAAACAGGGCCGACGGGCTGCCGTTGAAGACGCCGTACGAGGCGCTGATACTCGCTTCGATCATCGAGAAGGAGACCGGGCAGGGCGCCGAGCGCGCGCGCATCGCCGGCGTCTTCGTCAATCGGCTGCGGCGCGGCATGCTGTTGCAAACCGATCCGACCGTGATCTACGGGCTCGGCGACAAGTTCGACGGCAACCTGCGCAAGCGCGATCTGCTGGCGGACACACCGTACAACACGTATACACGGGCGGGCCTGCCGCCGACGCCGATCGCACTTCCCGGACGCGCCGCGATCGAGGCGGCGCTGAATCCGGAACCGACCGCCGCGCTGTATTTCGTCGCACGTGGCGACGGCAGCTCGCATTTCTCGGAGACCCTTGCCGAGCACGATCGTGCGGTCGTCAAGTATCAGCTCGGTGGTGGCAAATGAGCGCGCGCGGACGCTTCGTCACGTTCGAGGGCATCGACGGCGCCGGCAAGAGCACGCAGATCGAATTCGTCGCCGACCGGCTGCGCGGGCGAGGCCTGACGGTCGTGGTCACGCGCGAGCCGGGCGGTACCGAGATTGGCGAGGCGTTGCGCGAGCTGGTGCTGCACCGGCCCATGTCGGCCCGCACCGAGACGCTGCTGGTGTTTGCGGTGCGTGCGCAGCATGTCGAGCAGGTCATCGAGCCGGCCCTCGCGGCCGGCCATTGGGTCGTCTGCGACCGCTTTACCGACGCCACCTACGCCTACCAGTCGGGCGGGCGCGGCGTGCCGGAGGCCGCGGTCGAGGTGCTCGAGCGCTGGGTCCATCCCGCTCTGCAGCCGGATCTGACCTTCCTGTTCGACGTCGCGCCGGACGTGGCTGCGCAGCGCCTGTCCGCGGCGCGACCGGCGGATCGTTTCGAAGCCGAGCGGCGCGACTTCTTCGCGCGCGTACGCGCCGTGTATCTGGAGCGCGCACGCCGCTTTCCGGCGCGCTTCGTCGTGCTCGACGGCACGCAGCCGCCGGAGGCGGTTCGTGCGCGGCTCGTCGAGGCGCTCGATCGATGGCGCTGATGCAGCGACTTCCGTGGCACGGTGCGACGTGGCAGGCGCTGCGCTCGCTGCTTGCGCGCGACGTGCACGCGATCCTGCTTTATGGCGCGGCGGGGATCGGCAAGAAAAGTTTGGCGCTGGACTTCGCGCAGTCGCTGCTGTGCGTCGCGCCCGACGCGCAGGGCCACGCATGCGGCCACTGCAGCGGCTGCGTCCTCGTGCAGGCAGGCAATCACCCGGACCTGAGGATCGTTGTTCCCGACGCACTGGCCGAACTGCGCGGTCCCGAACCGACCGGTGACGAGACCGTCGACGTGCAGGTCGAGGCGTCCGATGGCGCAGCGGGCCTGCCGAAGCAGGCGCGTGACACGGACAAGAAGGTCAGCCGCGAGATTCGTATCGAGCAGGTGCGCGCGCTGGCCGACTTCCTGGGCGTGTCGACGCATCGCGGCGGCCCGCGGGTCGTCGTGCTCGCGCCGGCGGAGTCGCTCAATCAGGCGTCCGCCAACGCGCTGCTGAAGATGCTCGAGGAACCGCCGTCAGCGACGCGCTTCGTGCTGGTCGGCGATTCGCTCGACGCCGTGCTGCCGACGATCCGTTCGCGCTGCGTGCTGCAGCGAGTGGCAGCCCCGGACGAAGCGACTGCCCTGCAATGGCTGCGCGAGCAGGGCGTTGACGACCCGCTGGAGCGGCTTGCCGCAGCAGGCGGCGCACCGCTTGCTGCGCTGGACACCTCCGAAGACCGGCTCGACGAAGCCACCCGCACGGCGCTGCTCACGCTGCTTGCGCAGGGACCGAGTCTTGCGCCGGCGGAAGTCGCTGCGCGGGTGCCGCGCACGTTGCCGCTGTCAGCGGCGATTGCGCTGTTTCAGCGCTGGGCGTGGGACTTATTGGCGTATCGAGCGGCGCAACGCGTCCGGTATCATCCGCGGCACAAGGCGTCGATTGCACGCATCGCCGTGGCGTCGACGTACGAGGGGTTGCTCGCCTGGTTGCGCTCGCTGGGACAGATGCAGGCCGCGAGCGATCATCCGTTGAATCCCCGGCTGGTGGTCGAAGCGGCCCTGTTGTCGTACGTCGAAGCGCTGCAGGGCGCGCGCACCGGGACGTAGCGCGAAAGTAGGGGCATGAACGACTCACCGATCACGCGGTTTGCGGGCAGCGGGCAGACGGTATCCCCGATGCAGCCTGCCACTGCCGGCCGCCCGGCCGTGCTGTCGCTGTCGATCAAGGAGAAGGCCGCCCTGTATGCGGCCTACATGCCTTACCTGAAGAACGGCGGGATCTTCGTACCGACCAACCGCGCGTACCAGTTGGGCGACGAGGTCTACCTGATCCTGACCTTGATGGACGATCCGACCAAGTTTCCAGTGGCCGGCAAAGTGGTCTGGATCAGCCCCGCCGGCGGCGGTAGCCGGCAGCCGGGCATCGGTGTGCACTTTCCGGGCGACGAAGCGGGGTTGAACGCCCGCAAACGCATCGAGGATCTGCTCGGCTCGGCGCTGAAGTCGGCACGGCCGACCCACACGATCTGACGCGCTGCCCGTGTCGGGCGTCGCCTGCGGCGCGACCGTGTTCGTCGATTCGCACTGCCACCTGTCGTTTCCGCAACTGCGCGCCGACATCGACGGCGTGCTGGCGCGGATGCGCCAGCAGAAGGTTCTCGCAGCGCTGAACGTCTGCGTCGCGCTGGACGAGTTTCCGGCGGTGCTCGCACTCGCGCAGGCGCAGCGCGAAATCTTCGCTTCGGTCGGCGTCCATCCCGACCACCGCGAAGGGCGCGAGCCGACCGAGGCGGAATTGGTCGAACTGGCGCGCCAGGCCAGGGTCGTGGCGATCGGCGAGACGGGACTTGACTACTATCGAGAGAAAGAGCCCCTGGACTGGCAGCGCGAGCGTTTTCGCGCGCACATCCGTGCCGCACGCCGCAGTGGCAAGCCGTTGATCGTCCATACGCGTGCCGCTGCCGACGACACGCTCCGGATCATGCGCGAGGAGCGCGCCGGCGATGCCGGTGGCGTGATGCACTGTTTCACCGAAACGCGGGAAGTCGCCGCCGCCGCGCTCGATCTTGGTTTCTACATCTCTTTTTCCGGGATCGTCACTTTCAAGAACGCGACGCAGCTGCACGAGGTTGCCCGGTTCGTTCCGCTCGACCGTTTGTTGATCGAAACCGACGCGCCCTATCTGGCGCCAGTACCACATCGGGGCAAGACAAATGAGCCGTCGTACGTCCCTCATGTGGCTGAAGGGATCGCTGCACTGCGCGGCGTACTGACAGCCCACGTGGCGGAGGCGGCAACGATAAATTTCTGTCGATTATTCAAAGTGATAATTGATGAACCTCATAAAGATTCCCACGAACAGGTAGCGGTTTCCAATGGTAGAAAAACCAAGTGAATTCAATCGACTGTGAAGCAAAGTTCAGGTTTGATCTTCGAAATGCTATGCGGGCTCTGTTAGTGCGCCTAATGTGCATTATGTTAAATTACACGCCCAAGCTGAAACCATGAGCGGCTCCGCAGCCCCGCCTTTCCCCATTTCACTCGGCACGCCGCTGAGCCCGACCAGCGTGCGCGTCCTGTTGCTTGGCGCCGGCGAATTGGGCAAGGAAGTTGTGATCGCGCTTCAGCGTCTGGGCGTCGAAGTGATCGCCGCCGACCGCTATCCGAACGCACCGGGACACCAGGTCGCGCATCGCGCACACGTGCTGAACATGGCCGATCCGCAAGCGCTGCGCAGACTGGTCGATGCCGAGCGCCCGCACGTGATCGTCCCCGAGATCGAGGCGATCGCCACTGACGCGCTGCTCGACATCGAGCGCGACGGCCTGGCGCGTGTGGTGCCAACCGCTCGCGCGGCCAACCTGACGATGAATCGAGAAGGCATTCGCCGGCTCGCTGCCGAACGGCTCGGTCTGCCGACGTCGCCCTACCGCTTCGCCGATACCTACGAGGCTCTGGAATCGGCGGTTCGCGGCGTGATCGGCCTGCCCTGTGTCGTGAAGCCCGTCATGTCGTCGTCCGGCAAAGGGCAAAGCAAGGTGGACCGGTTGGAGGACTTGCGGGCCGCGTGGGAATACGCGTCCGCAGGTGGGCGGGTCAGCCTCGGCCGAGTGATTGTGGAGGGCTTCGTCGAGTTCGATTACGAGATCACGCAACTGACCGTGCGTGCGCGTGCCGTCGACGGCACGATCGGGACGCTTTTCTGCGAACCCATCGGCCATGTCCAGGTCCATGGCGACTACGTAGAAAGCTGGCAGCCTCATCCGATGCCGCCGGCTGCACTGGCGAAGGCGCGTGAATACGCGCGGCGCGTGACGGACGACCTGGATGGGATCGGGATCTTCGGCGTGGAGCTGTTCGTCAAGGGCGAGCAGGTCTGGTTCTCCGAGGTCAGCCCGCGACCGCACGACACCGGGCTGGTAACGCTCGTGAGCCAGTGGCAGAGCGAGTTCGATTTGCACGCGCGCGCCCTGCTCGGCCTGCCGGTGGACACAGCGATGCGGACCGCTGCCGCAGCGAGCGCCGTGATCTATGGCGGCGTGGACGCCAACGGTGTCGTCTTTGACGGCGTGGCCGAGGCGCTCGCGATCCCCGGGACCGATCTGCGCCTGTTCGGCAAGCCCGACTCCTACGTCAAGCGGCGCATGGGCGTGGCGCTGGCACACGGCACGACGATCGAAGAAGCGCGTGCCCGCGCCAAAGCTGCCGCCGCCAAGGTGCGACCGCGCGTGCCCTAAGGTGTCGTCATCACGCCTTGACGGAACGCCGCGATGATCGGGACTAGAATGCATTGCAGACGATCCTTATAGCCGCACGCCGTTCGCCGTAACTCGTTGCGCTGCCCCTGCTCATGAAAATCCTCATCGTCGACGACCACTCGCTGATCACCGAGGCCCTGCGTGTGCTTCTGACCGACATCGACCCGCAGGCCGAGGTCCATTCCGCCGCCGACGCGGCGGGCGCCGAGCGGCTGCTCGAGCAGCACCCCGATGCCGATCTGATGCTGCTCGACCTCGGTCTGCCGGGTGCGACTGGCACCAGCCTGCTCGAGACGCTGGTCGGCCGTGCGCCCGACCTGAAGATTCTGGTGCTGTCGGGCGTGCAGGACCAGCGCAGCGTGATGCGCGTGTTGCAGCTCGGCGCGGCCGGTTTCGTCCCGAAGTCGATGGCGTCGGATACGCTGCTCGAGGCGATTCGCTTCGTGCTGTCGGGCGGCGTCTACATTCCTGCCGACCTGCTGGAGGACAGCACGCGCGGTGCGGCGATGCTCGGATTGCCCGAGCGGGGGCGCGACATGCTGGGGCAACCGCTCAGCGTGCGCGTCGAACTGACCGAGCGGCAGGAGCAGGTGCTTCAGTTGCTGGCGCGCGGCGCGCCGATCAAGATCATCTGTCGCGAGCTGGGTTTGTCCGAAGGCACAGTCAAGACGCACGTCACCGCGATCTATCGCGCGTTCGGTGCGTCCAATCGGACCGAAGCCTTGCTGGCCGCGCGCCGGCACGGTTACGACGTCGGCTGAGCGCCCTGCTCAGAAGGTGTGAATCTTTCTGCTGCGCGGCCCGCTGGCGTCGTTGCGCGCTGCTCGGGCCTCGCCTATCTACTTGATATGTCTCGGCCCTGCGGCTGCGTGCGCCTAGCCAGCGGCCCGCTCGCGACGAAATCTTCACACCTTCTCAGTTCACACGGTCTTCGTCGCCTTCGAGCACGGCCTCCGCGCCGTGCTGTCCCGCGACTGCGGTTGCCGTCAGCCCGAGCGCCTCGGCGATCGTTGCGTTCAGCACCGCGGCTGTCGTCGGCTT
>JBBIJJ010000009.1:0-40230 GCA_037446035.1 Burkholderiales bacterium | reverse complement strand
CCGAACGAACCCGGCCTCAAAGAGCTGCTGGAACGCGCCAAGCCGTTTCTCTGACCCGACGGCCCGCAGCGCAAGCGCGCGCATGTGAGCGTTGTGCCACACATCGCGCGAACGCGGGTCGCCGCAAGCGACGATTCGAACGCAGTCGCGCCAGCCGCGGGAAATTGGTACACGCACGCGCCAGGGCTCGGCGACGAGTGCGCGCCGTGCGGCGCGCACGGGAGTCCGGCTCATCCGTCCTGCCGAGCCGTCATCCGTCCTTCCGAATTGATGTCGGTCAAGTCGCCGGGGCACGATCCGGCCATCGCGTCGAATCGATCGGGAGGGAGAACATGGCAACAACGAACGCCAGGCGCGGATGGGTGCGCAAGGCCTTGCGCGGCTCGTTGGCCGCCGCCATCCTGCTGGCGGGCTGCGCGGGCGACGACAAGGACAAAGACAGCGCCTCCCAGCCGGCCGCAGCGAACACCTGTGCGGCCGCGCCGGCGCTGTTCACGGACAAGGTGTGGCCGAGCCTCGAGAGCGCCTGCGTGGTCTGTCACGCCGCAGGGCGCGTCGCCGGCGGAACAACGCTCGTATTCGCCACCGGCGCGGGCAGCGAAGTTCAGAACTACAACATCCTGCGCGCCTACGTCGCGGGCACCGGCGACCTGATCCTGCGCAAGTCGATCGGTCTGCCGTCGCACAGCGGCGGCAAGCCCTTCGTCGATGCCAATTCGCCGCAGTACCAGGATCTGGCCGCACTGATGCCCACGCTGCAGCAAAGCTGCGCGAGCACCACCACACCCGTGCCGCCGGCGCAGGCGCAGTTCTGGCAGGGCGTGACCCTGGCCGACGACGCCACCACGCTCGCGCGCGCGGCGGTGCTGTTCGCCGGTCGCAACCCGACTGCGGCCGAGCAGGCGGCGGTCGCCACCGGCGGCGCCAACGCACTGCGGCAGACCATCCGCGGCTACATGCAGGGGCCGGCGTTCGAGCGGTTCCTGTACGACGTCGGCGACACGCACTTCCTGACCCCGGGCGTGATCGTGTTCGGCAACAACGTCGGCTACAACGCCGCTGACTTCCCGCTGGCCGCCGACCTGATCAACAACGTCAACCTGCCCGCCGGCGTTCGCACCCGCTTCGCCGCCTCCGCACGCCGCGAAGGCATCGAGCTGATGCGCTACATCGTGCGCAACGACCGCCCCTGGACCGAGATGGTCAGCGGCAACTACACGGTGGTCAACGGCATCATGGCGCGCTATCTGGGCGCGCAGGTGCAAGGATCGTTCGTCAACCAGGACGACGACAACGAGTGGCTGCCGGCGACGATCCCGAACGCGCGGCTCGGCACCGTGCGCGAACACGCCGGCGTACTGTCGACGCATCCGTGGCTGATGCGCTTCCCGACGACCGCCACCAACCGCAACCGCCATCGCGTCTACATCCTGGCCAAGCAGTTCCTGGCGACCGACGTGAACGCGCTCGCGGTGCGCCCGATCGACGACGGCGCGCAGTTCCGCGTGCCCGTCATCGAGAACCCGGCGTGCGCGGCCTGCCACGACACGATCGATCCGATCGCCGCGGGCTTCCAGAACTGGGCCGAGAACAACCGCTACCTGCCGTTCCGGTCGGCCGGCGGCAAGGACATCGCGCTGCCCGGAAGCTATCGCTCCAACAACTATCCGAAGGATGCCGCCGGTCAGTCGTACTACCGCGAGGGCGACAACTGGTTCCGCGACCAGAAAGCGCCGGGCTACGGCAACACGGCGCTGCCCGGCGGCGTAACCGGCCATCCGACCGCGCTGCAGTGGCTCGGCCAGCAGGTGGCGGCCGACCCGCGCTTCGCGCTCGGCGCGGTGCACTTCTGGTACGAGGGCCTGTTCGGCCGCGCACCGCTCAAAGCGCCGATCGACCAGACGAGCCCCCAGTACGCCACACAGCTCGCCGCGTACAACGCGCAACACCAGGAGTTCGAGGAGATCGCGGCGCGCTTCAAGGCCGGCGGCTACCAGGTCAAGGACCTGCTGACCGATCTGGTGTTGAGCCGCTGGTTCCGCGCCGAACGCGCTTCCAACCTGACCGCGAGCCGCGCCGCCGAGCTGGCCGATGTCGGCAGTGTCAACATGCTGTTGCCATCGCAGTTGAACATCAAGCTCGCCGGGCTGATCGGCCAGGGCTGGGCCGATTTCGACAACCCGTACGCGGGGCTCGCGCTGAACTACGGCGACTTCGACGGCAACACGCGGATCACGCGCGCCAAGTCCCACACGATGATGCAGAGCGTGACCATCGACCGCCTGGTCGCGGTGCGCAGCTGCGCCTTCGCAAAAGGCGACTTCGACAAGCCGGTCGCGAGCCGCCTGCTGTTCCCGAACGTCACGCTCGCCGACACCCCGGCGACCGCGGCCGGGCGCGACGCCATCGTGGCCAACGTGCGCCATCTGCACAAGTGGCTGTGGAAGGAAAACGCCGCGGCGAACGACCCCGAAGTGCAGCGTACGGTCAAGCTGTTCGAGGACGTGTGGGCCGATCGCGCCACCGCGCCGGCGCGCAACACGGCCTGCGTCTACAACAACACCAACGACCCGAACTACACGGGCCGCGCATGGGCGACGGTGCTCGCCTACATGATCGGCGACCCGAAGTTCCTGTACGAGTGATCGCGCCAGCCAGCGGGAAACAAGGAGCATGGCATATGAACCGCAGAGACTTCCTGAAAATGGCCGGTGCCAGCGGCCTCACAATTCCCTCGTGGGCGGTGATCCCCGAGGCCGCCGCGCAGTCGGCGCTGTACACGGGCCGCATCCTGATCAACGTGCACGCCAGTGGCGGGCTGGACCAGAGCTCGTGGACGGATCCGCGCGAGGCCGACCGCACGCTGAACAACTACGCCGGGGTCACACCGGCCAACGTGTCGGGCAACATCCGCTCGGCGCCGATGGGCAACAACAAGGCGTTCTTCGATCGCTACTTCATGCAGACGCTGGTGATCAACGGCGTCAACAGCGAGACGAACAGCCATGACGACGGCACCCGCGCGCACGCCACCGGACGGCTCGAGATGGGTTATCCGAACATGTCGGAGCTGTTTGCCAGCGTGCACGGCAAGGGACTGCCGATGCCTTGGCTGAACGCCGGCGGCTTCCGCACCAGCGCGGGCCTGGTCGCGGCGACGCCGATGCCGAGCCTCAACGCGTTGCGCGCGCTGGTCACGCCCAATGCGCAGTCGTCGACGACGGACTTCATGAAGCAGGCGGATCTGGACAAGGCGCTCGCCGCGCGCGCCGAGCGGATGAAGGCGCTCGCGGCGCGCAGCGACACGCTGCCGCGCATGCGCACCGTCTCGCAGGAGTTCAGCGCGTCGTCGGACTCGCGCGCGCTGATGCAGCGGGTCGCGCAGTTCCTGCCGACTACGCTCGACAACTTTGCGGCGGCGCACGTCGGGCTGGTCGCGGCGCAGGCCGGCATCACCTCGACGATCCAGTTGTCCACCGGCGGCTTCGACACGCACAGCAATCACGACGCGGGCATGGCCAATGCGCTGCCGCGGCTCACCGACCTGGTCGACTACATCTGGCAGAAGTCGGCGGCGCTAGGCATCGCCAACCGCGTCCTCGTGCGCATCTACTCGGAGTTCGGGCGCACGCCGCTGAACAGCGGCAACGGCAAGGACCACTGGTCGGTCGGCTCGCAGGTGCTGATGGAAGCGGCGCCGGCCTGGGGCAATCGGGTCTTCGGCGCCAGCGGGCCGCGGCATCAGGCGCTGCGCATCAACCCGGCCACCGGAGCGGTCGACCCGACCAACGGCGTGCTGATCCGGCCGCGCCACATCCACGCCGCGCTGCGCAGCTATCTGGGCATCAACACGACCGACCCGCGCTTCGACCTGAAGGTTCCGGCGAACGAGATGTTCGCCTTCTTCGATCCGAACGCGCGCACCGGGTATCCGACGCTCTGATCGGCACGCGAGCCACCGGCGGGCGCAGACGATCCTGCGCCCGCTCTTTTTTGCACGCGCTCAGCGCGTCGCGATCGGCTTGACGTCGCGTTTGGTCGAGCCCACGTACAGCTGCCGCGGGCGGCCGATCTTGTACTCGGGGTCGGCGATCATCTCGTTCAACTGCGCGATCCACCCCACCGTGCGCGCGAGCGCGAAGATCGCGGTGAACAGCGACACCGGGATGCCGATCGCCTTTTGCACGATGCCCGAGTAGTAGTCGACGTTCGGGTACAGCTTGCGCGTGACGAAGTACTCGTCCTCGAGGGCGATTTTCTCCAGCGCCATCGCCAGCTTGAACAGCGGATCGTCGGCGAGCCCCAGTTCACCCAGCACCTCGTGGCAGGTCTCGCGCATCAGCTTGGCGCGCGGGTCGTAGTTCTTGTAGACGCGGTGGCCGAAGCCCATCAGCTTGACGTTGCTGTTCTTGTCCTTGACCTTCGCGATGAACTCGCCGATCTTGGCCACGCCGCCGTTGGCCTGGATGTCGTACAGCATGTTCAGGCAGGCTTCGTTCGCACCCCCGTGCGCCGGGCCCCACAGGCAGGCCACCCCGGCGGCGATCGCCGCGAACGGGTTGGTGCCGCTGGACGCGCACAGTCGCACCGTCGAGGTCGATGCGTTCTGCTCGTGATCCGCGTGCAGGATGAAGATGCGGTCCATCGCCCGCACCAGCACATCGTTGACCTTGTAGTCCTCGCAGGGCGTGGCGAACATCATGCGCATGAAGTTGGCCGCATACGACAGCTCGTTGCGCGGATACATGTAGGGCTGGCCGACCGTGTACTTGTAGGCCATCGCCACCAGCGTCGGCATCTTGGCGATCAGGCGGATCGCGGAGACCTCGCGCTGCCACGGGTCGTGCAGGTTCATCGAGTCCGGGTAGAACGCCGACAACGCGCCGACCAGCCCCGTCAGCACGGCCATCGGATGCGCGTCGCGGCGAAAACCCCGCAGGAAGAACTGCATCTGCTCGTGGACCATCGTGTGGCTGGTCACGCGCTTGACGAAGTCCGCCTTCTGCGCGACGTTGGGCAGATCGCCGTACAGCAGCAGATAGCAGGTTTCGAGGTAGTCGCACTTGGTCGCGAGCTGCTCGATCGGATAGCCGCGATACAGCAGCTCCCCCTTGTCGCCGTCGATGTAAGTGATCGTCGAGTTGCACGAAGCGGTCGACAGGAAGCCGGGGTCGTAAGTGAACTTGCCGCTCTTGCCGTAGAGCTGGCGGATGTCGATCACATCGGGACCGAGCGTGCCCTTGTAAATCGGCAACTCCATGCTCGGCGTGCCGTCGGAGAAAGTCAGCGTCGCCTTTTCTGTCGAGGGTTTCAGAGTCATGGGATCGGTCCTATTGACGTGGTTGCTAGGCCGCGCGCATGCGGGCGAGCAGCGCGCGAGTGCGATTGTCGTCCAGCGGTCCGGCCGGGCCCTTGCGCGCGAGCAAAAGGTCGAGCAAATCGTCGTCCGGCAACGCCAGCAGCGCTGCCAGCGCCCGCAGGTCTGCGGCGTCGAGCCGCTCGCCCTCGCGTTCGAGGAAGCGGCTGATCAGGATGTCGTTCTCCAGCAGGCCGCGCCGCGCCCGCCAGCGCAATCTGCGCAGCTCGGCCTCGGCGGGGCCGTCGGGCTGGCGCATCTGTCAGACCGCGCGGCGCGCCAGCATCGTCTTGATCCGCCCGATCGCTTCCGCGGGGTTCAGCCCTTTCGGGCACACGTCCGTGCAGTTCATGATCGTATGGCAGCGGAACAAACGGTACGGGTCGTTCAGGTCGTCGAGCCGTTCGCCGGTGGCCTGGTCGCGGCTGTCGACGAGAAAGCGGTACGCCTGCAGCAGCCCGGCCGGACCGACGTACTTGTCCGGATTCCACCAGAAGCTCGGACAGGCAGTCGAGCAGCATGCGCACAGGATGCACTCGTAGACGCCGTTGAGCTCCTCGCGTTCCTGCGGCGACTGCAGCCGCTCCTTCTCGGGCGGCGGCGTGTCGTTGATCAGGTACGGCTTGATCGAGTGGTACTGCTTGAAAAACTGCGACATGTCGACGATCAGGTCGCGGATGACCGGCAGTCCGGGCAACGGCTTCAACACGACGGGTTCGCGCAGCTCGTTCAGGTTGGTGATGCAGGCCAGTCCGTTCTTGCCGTTGATGTTCATCGCGTCCGACCCGCACACGCCTTCGCGGCACGAGCGGCGGAACGCGACCGAGTCGTCGAAGTCGGCCTTGATCCGCATCAGCGCGTCGAGCAGCATCTTGTCGGTCGGCGCGAGCCGCACCTCGAGCTTTTGCATGTACGGCTTGGCGTCGCGGTCGGGGTCGTAGCGGTAGATCTCGAACTTCATCACCCGCGTGCCGGCCGCGGCGCCGACCGCGGCTGACTCTGCTGTGCTGTTGGCAGTCATGTCATTCCCTAGAACGTGCGCTTCTTCGGTTCGAAGGTCTCGACCGTCAGCGGCTTCATGTTGACCGGCTTGTAGGCGAGGCGGTTGCCTTCGCGATACCACAGCGTGTGCTTGATCCAGTTGGCGTCGTCGCGCTCCGGGTAGTCGTCGCGCGCGTGCGCGCCGCGGCTCTCGGTGCGCGCTGCGGCGGATACGATGGTCGCCTTCGCGGTTTCGATCAGATTGTCCAGCTCCAGCGCCTCGATCCGCGCGGTATTGAACACCTTCGACTTGTCGGCGATCGCGACGCGCTTCGTCCGCTCCTCCAGCTCCATGATCTTGCGCACGCCCTCCTGCAGCAGCTTGCCGGTGCGGAACACGCCGCAGTGCGCCTGCATCGTCTTGCGGATGCCGTTGGCGACGTCCTGCGTGCGCTCGCCCTGCGCGCGCGCGTCGAGCGCGGCGAGCCGCGCCAGCGCGGCATCGCCGGCGTCTTTCGGCAGCGGCTTGTGCTCGCGTGGTTCCTTCTTCAGTGTCTCGACGATGTGGTTGCCGGCCGCGCGGCCGAAGACCACCAGATCCAGCAGCGAGTTGGTGCCGAGCCGGTTGGCGCCGTGCACCGATACGCACGAGCACTCGCCGATCGCGTACAGGCCGGCAACGGCGGCGTTGGGATCGCCGCCCTTGGGCGCAACGACCTGCCCGTGATAGTTGGCCGGAATGCCGCCCATCTGGTAGTGGATCGTCGGCACCACCGGAATCGGTTCCTTGATCGGGTCGACGTTGGCGAACCTGATCGCGATCTCGCGGATCGACGGCAGCCGCTTCATGATCGTCTCGGCGCCGAGGTGATCGAGCTTCAGCAGGACGTGGTCCTTGTGCGGACCACAGCCGCGCCCTTCCTTGATCTCCTGGTCCATGCTGCGCGAGACGAAGTCGCGCGGCGCCAGGTCCTTGAGCGTCGGCGCATAGCGCTCCATGAAGCGCTCGCCGTTGCAGTTCAGCAGGATCCCACCCTCGCCGCGCACGCCTTCGGTGATCAGCACGCCGGCGCCGGCCACGCCGGTCGGATGAAACTGCCAGAACTCCATGTCCTCGAGCGGCAGCCCGGCGCGCGCGGCCAACCCCAGCCCGTCGCCGGTGTTAATGAACGCGTTGGTCGACGCGTCGAAGATGCGACCGGCACCACCCGTGGCGAGCACCGTGACCTTGCCCTCGAAGATCATCGGTTCGCCGGTTTCCATCTCAAGGGCGATCACGCCGACGCACGCACCTTCGGCGTCCATGATCAGATCGAGCGCCATCCACTCGACGAAAAACTGCGTGCGCGCGCGGACGTTCTGCTGGTACAGCGTGTGCAGCAGTGCGTGGCCGGTGCGGTCGGCGGCGGCGCAGGCGCGCGGCACCGGCTTTTCGCCGAAGTTGGCCGAATGGCCCCCGAACGGCCGCTGATAGATGGTGCCGTCGGGGTTGCGGTCGAACGGCATGCCGAAGTGCTCGAGCTCGTAGACGACTTCCGGCGCCTGCCGGCACATGAACTCGATCGCGTCCTGATCGCCGAGGTAGTCGGAGCCCTTGACGGTGTCGAACATGTGCCAGAGCCACTGGTCCTCGGTCATGTTGCCGAGCGACGCGCCGATGCCGCCCTGTGCCGCGACCGTGTGCGAGCGCGTCGGGAAAACCTTGGACAGCACGGCGACGGCGAGCCCCGCTTGCGCCAACTGCAGCGAGCAGCGCATGCCTGAGCCGCCGGCGCCGACGATCACGGCGTCGAAGCGCCGCCGCGGAACAAAGGTCGTGGCCATCAGCTCACACTCTCCAGAGAATCTGCACGGACCACACCGCGCAGGCGGCGAGCCAGAGCACCGTCACCACGTACAGCGCCAACCGCACGCCGGTCGGCTTGACGTAGTCCATCCAGATGTCGCGCACGCCGATCCATGCGTGATAAAACAGCGATGCCAGCGCGATCAACGTCAGCGCCTTCATCCATGTCGGCGCGAACAGCCGCGCCCACGCCTCGTAGCCCGGCGCGCGCTCGATGAGCACCAGCACGAACAGCCACAGCGCATACACGGCCAGTATCACCGCCGTGATGCGCTGGAGCAGCCAGTCGCGCAGTCCGTAGTGCGCGCCGACGACGAGGCGTTTCGATCCGATCGTCATTTAGATCACTCCGAACAGTCGCAGCCCGGCCACCAGCGTCAGCGTCAGACTGACGGCGAGCACGACCAGCGCGCTGCGGGCCGCTGCCGCCTTGTCGATGCCGATGTGCAGGTCGAGCACCAGGTAACGGATGCCGGCGATCAGGTGGTGCAGGAAAGCCCACGTCACGGCCAGCAGCACGAGCCTGACCAACCAGTGCGAAGCCAGGTCGCGCAGCCGCGCGAAACTAAGCTCCGACGACAGGCTCAGCTCGAAGACCCACAACAGAAACGGCAACAGCAGGAACAGCAGCGCACCGCTCGCCCGGTGCAGGATCGAGACGATGCCCGGCGGCGGCAGCCGGTAGCGCACGATCTGGGTGACGTGGATGTTGCGGAACTGAGGGCGCTTGCGGGCGGAGTCGGTCAGCGTAGCCATGGGTGTGAAGGTATGCGGAAGGCCAAACGACGATGCCAAGCCGGGATCGTACGCTCGCTCGATGCGCTGCAGCGAGGCGTACGAGGCCCGCCGATGAGACCGCCGCGATCAGGTCAAGGTGTTTCGATAGTGATAACCGGTAGTGACACAGAGGCCGCGCCGCACTTCCACCGGACGCTCGCCATACGTGTACGACACGCGCTCGACCAGCAGCAACGGTGCGCCGGGTTTCGTCCGGAGCAGCTCGGCCGCGGTCGCGTCGGCCGCGACGGCGCGCAGCCGCTCCTCGGCGCGGATCATGCGCGTTCCGAACTCGCTTTCGAACAGTCCATACAGGGGCCCGCGATACTCGGCGAGCCGATCGGCCGTCAGGCCCTTGAACACCGCGCCCGGCAGCCAGATGTCGTCCAGCACGACCGGCGCGCCGTCGAACAGCAGCAACCGCCGGATGAACACGACCGCATCACCGGTCTTCAGGTCGAGGTTGCGTGCGATGTCGGCCGCCGCCCGCTGGCGCCGGCACTCCAGGAACCGGCTTTGCGCGGGCATGACCTCGCCCTCGTCCGGGACGATTCGGAGAAAACGGAATTGGGCGCGCGGTTCGTGGTGCGTGGCGACGAAGGTGCCTTTGCCCTGGCGGCGCACCAGCAGGTGCTCGGCCGCCAGCTCGTCGATCGCCTTGCGCACCGTGCCCTGGCTCACCTGGAAACGCGCAGCGAGTTCGAATTCGCTCGGAATCAGCTCGCCCGGTTTCCACTCGCCGTGTTCGAGCCCATCGACCAGCAACTGCTTGATCTGCTTGTACAGCGGCGCGAACACCGCCCCCTTGCCACGGCGGGCGACCGCGTCGGCGGATCGTTGGGCTTCGGCCATGGGTCGAATTTGAGCACAGCTTGGCCGCAAAAGGCAAAATTCTTATGTCTTATATAAGAGCTATAATGCCACCGCCAAGCGATCCCAAGACCCGTACGCACGCATGCGCGAAAGGATGATCTCGGTCGAGTGTCGCCCCGCTGGTGCGGCGTACACTTTTTGTCGCTTGCGCCGCCTCGTGCGCGCGCCCTGCCCCGACCGCATGACCCACCCCGCTCCCGGCCGCCCACACTGAGCGCCCACGCCTTCAACGTCAGCACTGGAGAACCGCCATGACACAAGCCCCCGTTCGCGTCGCCGTCACCGGTGCGGCAGGCCAGATCGGCTACGCGCTGCTGTTCCGCATCGCTTCGGGCGAGATGCTGGGCGAGGACCAGCCGGTCATCCTGCAATTGCTCGAGATCCCCGACGAGAAGGCGCAAAAGGCGCTGCGCGGCGTCATGATGGAATTGGAAGACTGCGCCTTCCCGCTGCTCGCCGGCATGCAGGCCCACAGCGACCCCAACGCGGCCTTCAAGGACACCGACATCGCGCTGCTGGTCGGCGCCCGCCCGCGCGGCCCGGGCATGGAGCGCAAGGACCTGTTGGCGGCCAATGCGCAGATCTTCACCGCGCAGGGCAAGGCGCTCGACAGGGTCGCCAGCCGCAACGTGAAAGTGCTGGTGGTCGGCAACCCCGCGAACACGAACGCGTACATCGCGATGAAGTCGGCGCCATCCCTGCCGAAACGCAACTTCACCGCGATGATGCGGCTCGACCACAATCGCGCGCGGTCGCAGCTCGCGACCAAAACCGGCAAGCCGGTCGCTTCCGTCGAAAAGCTCGTCGTCTGGGGCAACCATTCGCCGACCATGTATCCGGACATCCGCTTCGCGACCGTCGGTGGGCAGCCCGCCAAGGCGATGGTCGATGAGGCCTGGTATCGCGATACCTACATCCCGACCGTCGGCAAGCGCGGCGCCGCCATCATCGAGGCGCGCGGGCTGTCGTCCGCGGCGTCCGCGGCCAACGCCGCGATCGATCACGTCCGCGACTGGGTCAAGGGCACGAACGGCAAGTGGGTGACGATGGGCGTTCCCTCCGACGGCAGCTACGGCATTCCGGAGGACATCGTCTATGGCTTCCCGGTGACCTGCGCCGGCGGCGAGTACGAGATCGTCAAGGGGCTGGCGATCGACGAGTTCTCGCGCGGCAAGATGGACAACACGCTGAAGGAGCTGCTCGAGGAGCGCGACGGCGTCAAGCATCTGCTGGGCTGAGCCGTGCGCAGCGTCGGCGCCCTCGTCGGAGCGCAGCCGTGATCGTCGGCGTACAGGACGTTCACTACTACGTGGCCGACATGCCGCGCGCGGTCGCTTTTTACCGCGACGTGCTGGGCATGCAGGTGCTCGACAGCAACGACTGGTGGACCTCGCTCGAGTGCTTCGGCGCGCGCATCGGCCTGCACTGGACCGGCGGCGGCCCTGTGCCGCCGGTGGCCGCCGACCAGCACGGCGCGCGGCACGGGGCGACGCTGACGCTGCGCTCGACCGATCTGGACGCGGACCTCGAGTACCTCAGGCGCTGCGGCGTGCGCGTGCTCGGCCGCAGCGACGACTCGTGGGGACGGCTGGCCGCCATCCTCGATACGGACGGCAACGTCCTCAAACTGATGCAACCGCCGAGCCGACCATGACCGAACCGACCCCGGGCGCGAAGTTCCGCACCGCGCTGAAGGAAGAGCAGCCGCTGCAGATCGTCGGCACGATCAATGCCAACCATGCGCTGCTGGCGCGGCAGGTCGGTTATCGCGCGATCTACCTGTCGGGCGGCGGGGTCGCCGCCGGCTCGCTCGGCATGCCGGATCTGGGCATCAACACGCTCGACGACGCACTGACCGACGTGCGCCGCATCACCGACGTGTGCGATCTGCCGCTGCTGGTCGACGTCGACACCGGTTTCGGGCCGAGCGCGTTCAACATCGCGCGCACCGTGAAGAGCCTGTGCAAGTTCGGCGCCGCCGCGCTGCACATCGAGGACCAGGTCGGCGCCAAGCGCTGCGGCCATCGCCCCGGCAAGGAGATCGTGCCGGTCGACGAGATGGCCGACCGCGTCAAGGCCGCGGTCGACGCGCGCACCGACGCGGATTTCTTCGTCATCGCGCGCACCGACGCGATCGCCGTCGAGGGCGTCGAGCGGGCGATCGAGCGCGCGCTCGCCTGCGTCGAAGCCGGTGCCGACGGCATCTTCGCCGAGGCGGCGAACGACCTGCAAACCTATCGCCGCTTCGCCGCGGCGGTGCGAGTGCCGCTGCTCGCCAACATCACCGAGTTCGGCGCCACCCCGCTGTTCACCGTCGACGAACTGCGCACGGCCGGCGTGTCGATGGTCCTGTACCCGCTATCGGCATTTCGCGCGATGAACAAGGCCGCATTGAACGTGTACCAGGCGATCCGCCGCGACGGCACGCAGAAGAACGTGATCGACACGATGCAGACGCGCATGGAGCTGTACGACGTGATCGGATATCACGACTACGAACGGCGGCTCGACGCGCTCTTCGCGAAGAAGAAATGACGAATCGACGGCGCCGACGCGCGGGCTTGTCCCGGCGCTCGCGTCCGGCCGCGGTCACCATGACGGAGACCTGATCATGATTGACGTGACCCCCAAACCGAAGAAGTCGGTTGCGCTGTCGGGCGTGGTCGCCGGCAACACCGCGCTGTGCACGGTCGGGCGCACCGGCAACGACCTGCACTACCGCGGCTACGACATCCTCGACGTCGCCGAAGCGTGCGAATTCGAGGAAGTCGCGTATCTGCTGGTGCACGGCAAGCTGCCCAACGCCGCCGAGCTGCGCGCGTACAAGACCAAACTGAAGTCGCTGCGCGGACTGCCCGCCAACGTCAAGGCGGTGCTCGAATGGCTGCCGGCGTCGAGCCATCCGATGGACGTGATGCGCACGGCCGTGTCCGCACTCGGTTGCGCACTGCCCGAAAAGGACGACCACAACGTGGCCGGCGCGCGCGACATCGCCGATCGGCTGATGGCTTCGCTCGGCTCCGCCCTGCTCTACTGGTACCACTACGCGGTCAACGGTCGCCGCATCGAGGTCGAGACCGACGACGACTCGATCGGCGGGCACTTCCTGCACCTGCTGCACGGGCGCGAACCGTCCGACCTGTGGATGCGCGCGATGCACACCTCGCTGATCCTGTACGCCGAGCACGAGTTCAACGCGTCGACCTTCGCTGCCCGCGTGATCGCTGGCACCGGATCGGACTTCTACTCGGCGATCGCCGGCGCGATCGGCGCGCTGCGCGGGCCCAAGCACGGCGGCGCCAACGAGGTCGCCTTCGAGATCCAGAAACGCTACGAAACGCCGGACGAGGCCGAAGCCGACATCCGCCGCCGCGTCGAGAACAAGGAGGTCATCATCGGCTTCGGCCATCCCGTGTACACGATCTCGGATCCGCGCAACAAGGTCATCAAGGAAGTGGCGCGCAGACTGTCGAAGGACGCCGGCAACATGAAGATGTTCGACATCGCCGCGCGCATCGAATCGGTCATGTGGGACATCAAGAAAATGTTTCCGAACCTCGACTGGTTCAGCGCCGTGTCCTACCACATGATGGGCGTGCCGACCGCGATGTTCACGCCGATCTTCGTCATTTCGCGCACCAGCGGCTGGAGCGCGCACGTGATCGAGCAGCGCATCGACAACAAGATCATCCGGCCGAGCGCGAACTACGTCGGACCCGAGAACCTGAAGTTCGTCCCCATCGGGAAGCGCCCGTGACGCGGCTGGCGTTCGGTGCCGTTGCCGTCGCCGCGCTCGGTGCGGCGCAGCCCTGCCTCGCGCAGAGCACACCGGCGAAGCCAAAGCCGATCACGCGCGAGTGGCAGTGCGACAACGGCCGCGTCGTGCGCGTCAACTATCACCCGCGCCGCATCCGCGAGCCGGCGTGGCTGACTTATCTCGGCAACCGCGTCGAGATCGCCCGCGTGCGCGTCGGCCGGGACATCGTCGCCAACAGCGCCGACGGCAGGATCCGCTGGCGCGAAAGCGGCGACGCTGCGACGCTCGAATATGCCGGGCTGCTCGATGCCCCGCTCGCATGCATACCGAAACCGAACACCCCAGCGAAATGAGGAGAACGCCGCGATGGCAGGTCACATCAGCAACGTCCGTCCCAAGCCCGACAAGGTACTGGTCGACATCGCCGACTACGTGCTGAAGTACAAGATCAAGAGCGCCGAGGCGTACGACACCGCGCGCTACTGCCTGATGGACACGCTGGGCTGCGGCTTCGAGGCGCTGGAGTATCCCGCCTGCACCAAGCTGCTCGGCCCGGTCGTGCCGGGCACGGTCGTGCCCAACGGCGCGAAAGTGCCGGGCACGCAGTTCCAGCTCGACCCGGTGAAAGCCGCGTTCGACATCGGCGCGATGATCCGCTGGCTCGACTTCAACGACACATGGCTGGCGGCCGAATGGGGTCACCCGTCGGACAACCTGGGCGGCATCCTGGCGACCGCCGACTGGCTGAGCCGCAACGCCGTGGCCGCCGGCCGCAAGCCGCTGACGGTGCACGACGTGCTGACCGCGATGATCAAGGCGCACGAGATCCAGGGCTGCATCGCGCTGGAGAATTCGTTCAACAAGGTCGGACTCGATCACGTCGTGCTGGTCAAGGTCGCCTCCACCGCGGTGGTGGCGCAGATGCTGGGGCTCGCGCGCGACGAGATCATCAATGCGCTGTCGCACGCCTGGCTCGACGGCCAGAGCCTGCGCACCTATCGGCACGCGCCGAATACCGGCAGCCGCAAGAGCTGGGCGGCCGGCGACGCGACCAGCCGCGCGGTGCGCCTGGCGTTGATCGCCAAGACCGGCGAGATGGGCTATCCGTCGGTGCTGACCGCCAAGACCTGGGGCTTTTACGACGTACTTTTCAAAGGCAACGAGTTCAAGTTCCAGCGCCCGTACGGCAGCTACGTGATGGAGAACGTGCTGTTCAAGATCAGTTTCCCGGCCGAGTTCCACGCGCAGACGGCGGTCGAGGCGGCGATGCAGATCCACCGCGAAATGGCCAAGCTCGGCAAGACCGACGCCGACATCAGGAAGATCACGATCCGCACGCACGAGGCGTGCATCCGCATCATCGACAAGAAGGGGCCGCTCGCCAACCCGGCCGACCGCGACCACTGCATCCAGTACATGGTCGCGGTGCCGATCATCTTCGGCCGCCTGACGGCCGCCGACTACGAGGACGACGTGGCCGCCGACCCGCGCATCGACGCGCTGCGCGACAGGATCGTCTGCGTCGAGGACAAGCAGTTCACGAAGGACTACCACGACCCGAACAAGCGCTCGATCGCCAACGCTCTGACCGTCGAGTTCAACGACGGCAAGAAGCTGAAGGAAATCGTCGTCGAGTACCCGATCGGCCACAAGCGCCGCCGCAAGGAAGGCATGCCGGTGCTGGTGGAGAAGTTCAAGACCAATCTGGCGCGCCGCTTCCCGCCCAAGCAGGCCGGCGCGATCCTCGAACTTTGCCTCGACGCCAAGCGGCTGGCGGTAACACCTGTTAACGAATTCGTCGACTTGATGGTGATCTAAGGGACGCCCTTTCCACCGCAGGAGGTCGTCATGCCATTCCGTCGCGCCATTGCCCGTCTTGCCCCGTTCGCCGCCGTCGTCGTGTTCGCCGGCTGCGCGTCGACTTACGAGTTGACGTTGATGCCGCGCACCGCCGGCAAGCTGTACTACGGCGAAGCCGTGCAGCGCGGATCGCAGGCCGATGTCAGCATCACGATCGAGGGCAAGACGTACACGGGCACCTGGGTCGAAGTCAGCCCGGACCGCACGACAGGTTACGTCAGCGGCTGGTGGGGTTGGCGCCGATCCGGCATCGGCACGACGGTCACCGTCGACAACCCGAGCGGAGGCGAAGCCAAGGCGCTGCTGCAGGCGGCCGATGGCTCGGGCCTGCGCTGCGACATCCGCGGCATGGCCTACGGCCGCAGCGGCGGCGGGACCTGCCAGGACGACAAAGGCCTCGTTTACGACGTGCAGATTCGATTGAAGGAGAATAAATGACGCACAACCTCTTCAATACGCTGAAGGAGTTCAAGGTCGGCAGCCGCAGCGGCAGGTTCTACTCGCTGCCCGAGCTGGCGCAGACCTTTCCCAACGTGCACCGGCTGCCGGTATCGATCCGCCTCGTGCTCGAGGCGGTATTGCGCACCTGCGACGGCAAGAAGGTGACCGAGGAACACGTCCGCCAGCTCGCCAACTGGAAGCCGAACGCCGCGCGCGTCGACGAGATCCCATTTATCGTCGCCCGCGTCGTGCTGCAAGACTTCACCGGCGTGCCGCTGCTCGCGGACCTGGCGGCGATGCGCGGCGTGGCAGCCAGGATGAACAAGAACCCCAAGACGATCGAGCCGCTGGTGCCGGTCGATCTGGTGGTCGACCACTCGGTGATGATCGACCACTACGGCAGCAAGGACGCGCTCGACCTGAACATGAAGCTGGAGTTTCAGCGCAACCGCGAGCGCTACGAATTCATGAAATGGGGCATGCAGGCGTTCGACACGTTCCGCGTCGTGCCGCCGGGCTTCGGCATCGTGCACCAGGTCAACCTCGAGTACCTCGCGCGCGGCCTGCACAGCAAGGACGGCGTGTACTACCCCGACACGCTGGTCGGCACCGACAGCCATACGACGATGATCAACGGCATTGGCGTGGTCGGCTGGGGTGTGGGCGGCATCGAGGCCGAAGCGGGCATGCTGGGTCAGCCCGTGTACTTTCTTACGCCCGATGTCGTCGGCGTGCACCTGAAGGGCAGGCTGCGTGAAGGTGTGACCGCGACCGACCTCGTGCTGACGGTCACCGAAATGCTGCGCAAGGCCAAGGTCGTCGGCAAGTTCGTCGAGTTCTTCGGCGAAGGCACCGCGTCGCTGTCGGTGCCCGACCGCGCGACCATCGCCAACATGGCGCCCGAATACGGCGCGACGATGGGCTTTTTCCCGGTCGACGCGAAGACGATCGACTACTTCGAGGGCACCGGCCGCACGCGCGAAAAGATCGACGCGTTTGCGGCCTACTTCAAGGCGCAAGGCCTGTTCGGCGTTCCGCAGGCCGGCAGCGTCGACTACTCGGACGTGCTGACGCTCGATCTGGCCACCGTCGCGCCTTCGCTCGCGGGGCCGAAGCGTCCGCAGGACCGCATCGAGATCGGCGACGTGAAGAAGACCTTCACGAAGCTGTTCAGCGCGCCGGTGACCGCGCCCGGCGCGGAAAGCGGGTTCGGACAGCCTCCCGAGCGCCTGACCCAGCGTTTCCCGATCGGTCCGGCCGCAACGCCGGCGCAGCACGATCCCGAGGTTGAACCCGGCGCCCCGGTGGACGTCGTCGAAATGGTCAACAACCGCGCCACGCTTGCTGCCGCCCACCCCGCGGTCAAACATGCGCCGGCGCGCGAGCGGCTGACGATCGGCCACGGCGACGTGTTGATCGCCGCCATCACCTCGTGCACGAACACGAGCAACCCGGGCGTGCTGCTGGCGGCGGGGCTGCTGGCGAAGAAGGCGGTCGAGCGCGGGCTCACCGTCAAGCCGCACATCAAGACCTCGCTTGCGCCCGGTTCGCGCGTGGTCACCGAGTATCTGAGCCGGGCCGGGTTGCTGCCGTATCTGGAGAAGCTCGGCTTCGCAGTCGCCGCCTACGGCTGCACCACGTGCATCGGCAATGCCGGCGATCTCGCGCCCGAGATCAACGACGCGATCGTCAGGAACGAACTGGTCTGCGCGGCGGTGCTGTCGGGCAACCGCAACTTCGAGGCGCGCATCCATCCGAATCTGAAGGCGAACTTCCTCGCCTCGCCACCGCTGGTGGTCGCCTACGCGCTCGCCGGCACGATGCTCAAGGACCTGATGACCGAGCCGGTCGGCCGCGGCAAGGACGGTCGCGACGTGTGGATCGGCGACCTCTGGCCGTCGTCCGAAGAGATCCACGCACGGCTGAAGCTCGCGCTGGACCCGAAGGCGTTTCGCGCCAATTACGAAAAGATCAAAACCGATCCGGGCGCGCTTTGGAAGCAGATCCAGACCGTGACCGGGCAGGTCTACGCGTGGCCGAAGTCGACCTACATCGCGGAGCCGCCGTTTTTCCAGGGCTTCACGCTGAAGCCGAAGGCGCTCGACGCCGGCGTCAAAGGCGCACGCGCGCTCGGAATCTTCGGCGACTCGATCACGACCGACCACATCTCGCCGGCCGGCTCGATCAAGGAGACCTCGCCCGCCGGCAAGTGGCTGATCGAGCACGGCGTCACGAGGGCCGACTTCAACAGCTACGGCTCGCGCCGGGGCAACCACGAAGTGATGATGCGCGGCACCTTTGCCAACGTGCGCATCAAGAACCTGATGCTGCCGCCGCGCTCCGACGGTTCGCGCGAGGAAGGCGGTGTGACGCTGTTCCAGCCCGGCGGCGAGAAGATGTCCATCTACGATGCCGCGATGCGCTACATCGCGCAGGGCACGCCGACGGTGGTCTTCGGCGGCGAGGAGTACGGCACCGGCTCGTCGCGCGACTGGGCCGCGAAGGGAACGCAGCTTCTCGGGGTCAAGGCGGTGATCGCACGCAGCTTCGAGCGCATCCACCGCTCCAACCTGGTCGGCATGGGCGTGCTGCCGCTGCAGTTCCAGGGTGCCGACTCGGTCGACTCGCTGGGAATCAAGGGCGACGAGGTGTTCGACATCGAGCTCGGTAACGAGATCAGGCCGCAGCAGGAGGGCACGCTCGTGATCCATCGCGGCGACGGCAGCCAGCAGCGAGTCAGGCTCAAGCTGCGGATCGACACGCCGATCGAGATCGACTACTACAAGCACGGCGGCATCCTGCCGTTCGTTCTGCGCCAACTGCTGGCGGCGTAGCCGCGTTGTCCGTTGTCCGTCGCCCGTGATCCGCTACGCTGGGGCCGACGGACAGCAGATGACGGAGCAAGGATGAAGGAAGAAGAACCCGCACCCGGCCCGGCGGAGGGCTCGCCGATCGTCGACCGGCCCGAAGCGAGCGGCTTTACCGGAAAGTGGTGGCCGCTCGCCGCGCTGGCGATCATCAGTCTGCTGCTAATTCGTGCCTGCATCGACGCGGCTGCGCCGACGCGCCCGGCGGCGCCCGGCGTGGCGCCGCCGCCGCAAAGCAACCAACCCGGCTGAGCGGCGGCCGCGGCTATCATCGCCGCCATGCCGCGCGAAGCCGACCGCCCTTCCTCGGCCCGCAACGTTCTCGGCGGGCCGCTCGCCTGCTGCTGCGAACGGCCGCGCACGGGTTTCTATCGCGACGGCTACTGCCATACCGGACCGCAGGACATCGGGTCGCATACCGTCTGCGCGACGATGACCGCGCGCTTCCTCGCGTTTTCGGCCGCGCGCGGCAACGATCTGGTCACGCCGCGGCCCGAGTTCGAATTCCCGGGACTCAAGCCGGGTGATCGCTGGTGCCTGTGTGCGGCGCGCTGGCGGCAGGCGCTCGAAGCGGGTGTGGCGCCGCCGGTCGTGCTCGTGGCCACGCACGAGAAGGCGCTCGAGTTCGTCACACTCGAGCAACTCCAGGCGCACGCCGCCTGAACGCGGATCGATCGGCATGCCGGGCGATCCGCAGACAACGCCGGCGCGGGATCCTCGGCTGAAACTCGCCTCGACCGCCGACGGCCAGGTCCTTTCGCTGCACGGCGACTGGCGCCTGCACGACGCCGAGTCGCTCTGGCAGGCGCTGTCGGCGATCGCTCCCGCCGCACCGCTGACGGTCCGCGCCGACGAATTGACCGGGTTCGATTCGGCCGGCGCGCTGCTGCTGCTGCGCGCGCTCGAGCGCGCGGGCCTGCCCGCCTCGCAGATTCGCTGGCTCGATTTCGGACCCGAGCACGCGCGCATCCTCGACGGCGTGCGGCGGCGCTACGCCGGGCTCGCCGCCGCGCCCGCCGACCTGGGGGCGGCGCGCGCCGACGCGTCCCCGCTCGCCGCGCTGGGCCGTCACACGGTCGCAGTCGGCGCGCTGCTGCACGGTCATCTCGGCTTCTTCGGCGCCGCGCTGGCCGCGCTGGCCGAGGCATTCATGCGACCGCGCCGGCTGCGCATCAAGGAGCTGGCGGTGCAGTTCGAGCAGGTCTGCCTGAACGCGATCCCGGTCGTCGCTCTGGTGACGCTGCTGATCGGCGTGACGATCGCTTATCTGCTCGGGCTGCAGGCGGAAAAGTACGGCGCCAACATCTTCGTCGTCGACGGCGTGGCGATCGGCATGACGCGCGAGTTCGCGCCGATCATCGTCGCGACGATCGTCGCCGGCCGTTCCGGCGCGGCGTTCACCGCGCAGCTCGGCTCGATGCGGCTGACCGAGGAAATCGACGCGATCCGCACGCTCGGGCTGTCGCCGCTGCAGGTGCTCGTCGTTCCGCGCGTGCTGGCGCTGATGGTCGCGCTGCCGCTGCTGGTGTTCGTCGGCGACGCACTGGGCATCGCCGGCGCGATGCTGGTGGCGGACCCGCTGCTGGGGCTGACGCCCGCGACCTTTCTCGAACGGCTGCGCGATGCGCTCGATCTGAAGCACTTCTGGATCGGACTCGCCAAGGCGCCGGTGTTCGCGCTTTTCATCGCGGTGATCGGCTGCCGCATGGGCATGACGGTCGGCCGCGACACGCGCGCGGTGGGGCTGGCGACGACCTCGACGGTCGTGCAGAGCATCGTGTCGGTGATCCTGCTCGACGCCGCGTTCGCCGTGCTGTTTCAGCAACTGGGGCTTTGAGGGCGCATGCACGAACGCAGCGGGCGCGCGGCCGGGGCCGGCGAAGCGGTCGTCGAAGTCGATGGCATCGTCACGCGCTTCGGCGCGCAGACGGTGCACGACGGCGTCAGCTTCGCGCTCGCGCGCGGCACGCTGACCGCCCTGATCGGCGCCTCCGGCACCGGCAAGAGCGTGCTGCTGCGCGAGATCATCGGGCTCGTGCGCCCCGCCGGCGGTCGCGTGCGCGTGCTCGGCACCGACATGTGGTCCGCGCCCGCGGCCGAGGTGGCGGCGGTGCGGCGGCGCTTCGGCATGATGTTCCAGGACGGCGCGCTGTTTTCTTCGCTGACGGTCGCGCAGAACGTCGCGGTGCCGCTGATCGAACACACGCGCACGCCCGCCGAGCTGCTCGCGCCGCTGGTCGCCCTGCGGCTCGCGCAGGCCGGGCTCGCGCCCGCAACCGGGGCCAAGATGCCGAGCGAGCTGTCCGGCGGCATGCGCAAGCGCGCGGCGATCGCGCGCGCGCTCGCGCTCGAGCCCGAGGTGCTGTTCCTTGACGAGCCGACCTCCGGGCTCGATCCCGCGACCGCGCGCGCGTTCGACGCGCTCGTGCGATCCCTGGTCGACGATCTGGGCATCACCGTGCTGCTGGTCACGCACGATCTGGACACGCTGCTCACCGTCGTCGACCGCCTGATCGTGCTGGCCGAAGGCGGCGTGCGCGCCGACGGCAGCGTGGCCGAGGTCATGCGAACCGACGACGAGTGGATCCGCACGTATTTCGCGGTCCGTACAATGGCCGCCGACGTTGCTCGCGCACGGTGATGGAAGCCGAAACCAGATACACCTATGTGGGCGCTGGCGTGATCGCGCTGATCGCCGCGCTGGTCGGCGCGGTCGTCTGGCTCAAGCGCGTCGGCTCCGAGCAGGACCTGCGGCGCTACACGGTCTACTTCGAGCGGCAGCGGCTCGACGGCCTGCAGATCGGCGGCGACGTCGACATGCGCGGCATCAAGATCGGCCGCGTCGACAGCTATGCGCTGGCGGGCTATCGGGTCGCGGGCGAAGAAGTCAATCGCGTGCGAGTGACGATCCGCGTCGACCGCGACGCGCCGGTACGCACCAACACGGTCGCGGTCGTCACCCGCAACCTCGTCACCGGCATCGCGCAGATCACCCTCGTGACGCCCGAGCCGGCAGGCCTGCCGCTGGAATCGGCGCCGCCGGGCGAACCCTATCCGGTGATCGCGGAGGGCCGCTCGGACCTGGACGAGATCGCGGGTCGCGTCGGCCAACTCGGCGATATGGCCGCCGAGGTCATGACCAATCTGAACCGCGTGATGGCGCCCGACAATCGCGAGGCGTTCGCGCAGACGCTGAAGAACCTGCGCGAGCTGACGGCCGGGCTGAACCAGCGCCTGGACCGCTTCGACCGCGCGCTCGATCGGGTCGGCCGCGCCGCGGACGGGGTCGTTCGCAGCGGCGATCGCATCGCCGGCGCCACCGAGGAAGCCGGCGCGCGCGTGGACGCGCTGATCGCCGACGCGCAGCGCAGCCTGGCGCGCATCGACGCCGCGGCCGCTGCGATCGGACGCGCCGCGGAGTCGCTGCAAACGCAGACGCAGACCGTGACGCAGCGCGTCGATCGCTCCGCCGCCGCACTCGAAGACCAGCTTGCCGCAAGCCTCGCCGAACTGCGCGTCAGCGTCGACGCCGCCGCCCGTGCGCTCGACCGGCTGCAGGATCCGCGCCGCGCGCTGCTCGGGCCGGACAAGGCCACCCTCGGTCCCGGGGAGTCGTTGCGATGAGGCCGAGCCCGATCGCGGCGGTCGCCGCCGCGATTTTCGCCCTGCTCGGCGGCTGCGTGTCGGTTCAGCTCGCCAGCGACGGGGCGCGCCATGTCGGTCTCGTGCTCGCCGACGCGCGGCCTTCGATGAGCCGGCGCGACGCTCCCGCCGCGGCCGCGCTGCTGATCCAGGCCGTGCCCGCCGATCCGCTCGCCAACACCCGCTCGATCGCCTACGCGCGGGCGCCCGGCGCGCGCGAGTTCTATCAGCTCGCCTCATGGACCGAGCCGCCGCTCGCCGCGATCGTCCGGTCGCTGCAGCAGCGGCTCGAAGCGCGCGGCACGGCGCAGGCCGTCGGTCTGCTCGGCCAGCCGATCGCGGCCGACTGGCTGCTGGCGATCGGCGTCGAGGCGGTCTATCACGACGTCGCCGCCGAGCCGGGCACAGCGCGGCTCGCGCTGCGTGCCGAGCTGATCGACCGCCGCGCGCGCACGCTGGCGGCGCGCCGTACGTTCGAGGCGGCCGTGCCGGTCGAGCGTGCCGAATCGGCGGCCTTCGCGGCCGCGCTCGGCCGCGCCATGGCCGACGTCTTCGACGCGCTCGTGCCCTGGCTCGACGAACAGTTCACGCGGGCGGCAGCGGCGCCACGCGCGCCGACCGGCTGAGGCGCTCGATGGACGCGACGATGCAGGCGATGGTGCTCGACGCGCCCGGCGCGCCGCTGCGCGCGCGCACGCTTCCGATCCCGCAGCCGGGAGCCGGCGAGGTGTTGCTGCGCGTGCGCGCCTGCGGCGTGTGCCGCACCGACCTGCATGTGGCCGACGGCGAACTGCCGCATCCGAAGCTGCCGCTCGTGCTCGGCCACGAGATCGTCGGCCGCATCGTCGCGACGGGCAGCGGCGTGACGCGGTTTCAGCCCGGCGATCGCGTCGGCGTGCCCTGGCTCGGCCACACGTGCGGGGCGTGCGACTTCTGCCGGATGCAGCGCGAGAACCTGTGCGACGCGCCGCGCTTCACCGGCTACGACCGCGACGGCGGTTATGCCGAGTATGCGGTGGCCGACGCGAACTACGTGTTCGCGCTGCCCGATGCTTTCGACGACGCGCACGCCGCCCCGCTGCTGTGCGCCGGACTGATCGGGTATCGCGCGCTTCGGCTCGCCGGCGATGCCCGGCGGCTCGGTATCTACGGCTTCGGCGCCGCCGCGCATCTGCTCGCACAGGTCGCGGTGTGGCAGCAGCGCGAGGTGCATGCGTTCACCCGCCCCGGCGATGTCGAAGGCCAGGCGTTCGCGCGTTCCCTCGGCTGCGTCTGGGCGGGCGATTCGACGCTGGCGCCGCCGCGGCCGCTGGACGCCGCGCTGATCTTCGCGCCGGTCGGCAGCCTCGTTCCGGCCGCGCTGCGCGCGGTGCGCAAGGGCGGTGTCGTCGTGTGCGCCGGCATCCACATGAGCGAAATTCCCGCCTTCGCCTACGAGATCCTGTGGGGCGAGCGCGTGCTGCGTTCGGTGGCGAACCTTACCCGCGCCGACGGCGAGGAGTTCCTCGCGCTCGCCGCCCGCATTCCGGTGCGAACACACGTCGAAGTCTTCGACCTGCAGCGCGCGAACGACGCGCTCGACGCCGTGCGCCGCGGCCGCGTGCAGGGCGCTGCGGTGCTGCGTTGCGCGTGAGCGGACAGGACCACTGCCCGCCGCGCGTGGTGTTCGACACCAACGTGCTGCTCGACTTCTGGGTGTTCGACGACGCACGCGCCCGCGCGCTGCGCGCCGCGTTCGACGACGGCCGCGTCGTCGCGTTACGCTCGGCCGACTGCGACGACGAACTGGCCGCCGTGCTGGCGCGCCCGCGCTTCGCGCTGCGGACGGATCGGCAAGCGGCGTTGCTCGCACGATGGCAGGCCCGCGCGGAGCCGATCGCACCCGACTTTCGCGCCCCGTTCGCCTGCAGCGATCCGCGCGATCAGAAATTCGTCGAACTCGCGCTGTGTGCGCGCGCCGCCGCGCTGGTCACGAAGGACCGCGCGCTGCTCGCGTTGTGCCAGCGCGCCGCGCGCGCCGGGCTGAAGATCGTCACCCCCGCGGCTGCGCCGGTGTCGCTCGGGCTTGCCGCCGATGCCGCCGGCGTTTGACGTGAATGCGACAGTCCACCGATGCAGTCTCGCGCAACTGCGTTGCGCGACCGGGGATTGCGGATTCGACTGCGCTCACCCGGCGGGTGAAGCCGCGATCGGCCGGGTTGGCTCGCGCAGCCGCCAGGCGGCAGCCCGGAATGCCACGCCAACGTTGACCCGAGCGCCAGCGTGACGCCGCCCGAGCGCCAGCGTGACGCCGCCCGAGCGTCTACGGTGCCGTCCGTAGCGCCCAGGTGGTCATCCCGAGCGCAGTGAGGGATTTCGGCACAGCGAGCGGGTGAGATTCCTCGCCTTCGGCTCGGAATGACGAGGGACTTCGGCTTGGAATGACGAGGGCTTCGGCTCGGAATGACCAGGGACTTCGGCTCGGAATGACGAGGGACTTCGGCTCGGAATGACGAGGGACTTCGGCTCGGAATGACGAGGGCTTCGGCTCGGAATGGCGAGGAACGTCGTCGGCTTGAAATGCTTCGAGGCGGCGGAGCGACCCGAGGACAAATGGCCACCTGCCGGACCTACATTTGACTGACGCAGACTCAGGCGCGCGGCACCGGCCGCGTCAACGCGCCGCGCCGAGCAGCGCGTGCCGCAACGCACGTGCATCGGCGAGCGCATGGTGGCGGCGCAGTCCGAGCGCGCGCGCGCTGTCGTCCAGCCGTTCGGCGTCGAGCGGCACGCATCGCCATTCGGCGCCGGCCGGTAAGTCCTCGCGCCCGAGCAGATCCGCCAGCGCCCAGCGGTCGAAGCCCGAGTCGGAGACGATCGTCACCGGCGCCGACTCTGCGCGCTCGGCGATCCAGCGCGCGAACGCGTCGGCTGCGACCGGATGCGGCACCGCTGCTCCTTCGAGCTGCGGCAGCACCGATTCGCGCACGAACTCGCTGCAGTGCGCCTCGGGCCAGTCGTTCAACTCGCAGTAAAAGGCGGCCGTATCGGTGGCGACGGCACCGACGCTGATCAGCCGCGGCTCGGCCAGGCTGGTGAACTCGCTGTCGACGAAGACGTAGATGCGATCGTCGGTCGGAACGAGGTGTGCGGGAGGCGGCTGCAGCACGCGAAACAGCAGCACCTCGTCGAAATACCGGCCCGGGGCCAGTGCCAGCGCGCGGATCACGTCGCGCGCCGGCAGATCCGTCTCCCTGAAGCCCGCGCGCCGCAGCGCGCGCAGCGCCCGCACGTTGCGGCGCGATGCACGCACGAGGAAGCGGTTGACGCCGAAGTTGATCTGCAGCCACTCGCACGCGAGCGCGAACGCCTCCGAGCCCCCGCCATGCCCACAGTGACGCAGCCCGGCCAGCCACAGATCCAGTTCGACGACGTCGCGCAGAAGATCGACGCGCCGATGGGCGAGAAAACCGATGTCGGCGCCGTCGGCCTGAACGATCAGCGCGCGGCCGTCGAAAGGGCGCGACCCCTCGAAGAAGTACGGCTCGTAATCGTCGCAGAAGCGCTCGTAGGTCGGCGGCGGACAGTCCGGATACAGCGGCGGCCCCATGACGCCGGGCGCCAGATCGGAGTCGACCAGCCACGCATACGCGAGCGGGCGGTCGGCCAGCACCGCCCGCCGCAGGCTGACTTTCCGGCCGCTCGCGATCGTCATCGCCGTGCCCTCTCGCAGCTCGGAAGGTGTGGATCGTTCTGCTGCGCGGCCCGCACGCGTCGTTGCGCGGTGCTGGCTCCGGCCGCTTCGCCTCGCATCGGCTCCGCCGATGTGAGCCTGCGCCGAAACTGCGTTTTCGGGCCTCGCCTATCCCCTTGATAGGTCTCGGCCGTGCGGCTGCGTGCGCCTGGCCGGCGGACCGCTCGCGACGAAATCTTCATCCTAGAAACGGCAGTTGAAGTCCGTGAAGTATCGAGAAACGCGTTCGCGCCAAAGCCTTGTAGTGACCACGACCATCACCCATTTGGAACCGCTCCGCAGTCCTCGGAATTGGCTTGAAACCCGCATGGATGCTGGCTTTCTGCCGTTTCGACGTGAGGCGAACTGCCGGATTTAGGTTCATACCTTCTCAGTCGGCAGCGCGCCGCAGCAGATGCCGGTACAAAGGGTCGAGCAGCGCGGCGCCGAGCCGCCGCGAGCGCGCCGCGCTCCAGCCGGTGCGCGGATCGGGCGCGTCGGCATTGTCCTTGAACGGCATCTCCAGCGTCAGCGACAGACAGCCGAACGTGTGGCCGACGTACTTCGAGGCGAGCTTGAGCAGCTCGTCGCGATACCGGTCCGCCGCGTAGCCGTGCTGCGTCTGGAAATCCGGGCTGGCCCGCCTGAAGTCCTCGTAGAAGGCGTCCTGTGCAGCGCGCTGCGAGGCGCCAAAACCCGGCAACATCTCGCAGCCCGCGGCGAAGACGTACGGCAGGTTTTCGTCGCCGTGGACGTCGAAGAACGCGTCGACCCCGCTGGCGTGCAGCGCGTCGCGCACGCACGCCACTTCGGGGCTGCGCCCGAGCGACGGTGCGAGCCATTCGCGGTTCAGATTCGCGCCGGCGGCGTTGCTGCGCAGATTGCCGAGCACCGACCCGTCCGGGTTCATGTTCGGCACCACGTAGAAGGTCGCGCGGCGCCGCAGCTCGCGCGCGAGCGGATCGGCCCCATCCAGCAGCCGTTCGAGCAGGCCCTCGACGAACCACTCGGCCATCGTCTCGCCGGGATGCTGGCGCGCGATCACCCAAACCTTGCGGTCACCCTGCCCTGCGACCAGCGCATCGACGTCGCGTCCCTGCAAGGTCGAGCCGAGCCGGCGCAGCACGGCGCCGCGCGCCACCGACCGGGCGAGCAGGTCGAGATGGCGCTCCCACGAATACGGCTCGAAATACGCGACGTAGAGCGGATCGGCCGCAACCCCGGGGCGGATCGTCAGCACCTGCCCGTCGAAGTGCGTCGAGACCCGTTGCCAGTGGCGGCGATCGGCGCTGGCCAGCGCAGCGTAGCCCTCCCAGCCTGTCGGATAGGTCGTCGCGGCTGCGTTGACGATGCGCAGCGTGAGGGCACGGCCCGCCGCCCCGCCGACGCGGAAGTAGAACCATTGCAGGAACTCGGACGCCGACCCGTCGGCGCGCAGATCGTGACGGATCGCCAACTCGATCGCGTCGGGCGCCTCGCAGCGGACCACTTGGATCGAGCCGCCGTCGAACGCGCAGGACACGTGCAGCGTCATCGTCAACGGACGCGCGCGGATCCGCGCCTGGCGAGCTGTCCGCGTGCCGCCGCGCGCCCAGGCGCGCGGGTCGCACCGGCCTTCTGGTGGACGATCAACGGGTCCCTCCGCGCACTGTGCGCCGGTGCGTTCACCAAGAACGATCGCGCTCGCTGCACGCGAGCTTGCATCCGCCCCCGACGGACCGGGCACGCGGCGCGCCGTTGACCCCGGTGCAGGCCGATGCGAACTCGGCACCGTCGGTGTCGACTGGCCGCACGCGTCGGCTGCCAATGGCGAGCGAGCCGCGAAAGTATAATTTGCGCGTGCTCCCGACCCCGCCGCGTCGCGCACCGCGCGATGACGACGCACCCGCGCCGCGGCTGCCGATGTCCAACGATCCCGCGCTCTCCGCACCGCGCCCGCCCGCATCCGATCTGGCCGCGCTGCTCGGCCCATCGAAGCTGCCGCGCGTCGGTACCACGATCTTTACCGTGGTGTCGGCGCTGGCGACGAAGCACGGCGCAGTCAACCTCGGCCAGGGTTTTCCGGACTTCGATTGCGACGTGCGGCTGCAGCGCTACTGCGCCGAAGCGATCGCCGCCGGCCACAACCAGTACGCGCCGATGGCGGGCGTGCCCGCGCTGCGGCAGGCGATCGCCGCGAAGGTCGCGCGACTGTACGGACGCGCCTACGACGCGGAAACCGAGATCACGATCACCGCCGGCGCCACGCAGGCGCTGATGACCGCGGTGCTCGCGCTCGCGCGGCCCGGCGACGAAGTGATCGTGCTCGAACCCGTCTACGACAGCTACGTGCCGTCGATCGAGCTGGCGGGCGCCCGACCGGTGTTCGTGCCGCTGGATGCCGCGCGCGCTTACGCGCCCGACTGGGAGCGCGTACGCGCGGCGCTCACGCCGCGCACGCGCGCGCTGATGATCAATTTTCCGCACAACCCGACCGGACGCATCCTGCGCGAGCAGGACCTGCGCGCGCTCGAAGCGCTCGTCGAATCGAATGGGCTGTTCGTGATCTCCGACGAGGTCTACGAACACATCGTCTTCGACGGCCAGCCGCATCGGTCGGTCGCGACTTCGCCGCTGCTCGCTGAGCGCAGCGTCGTGATCTCCAGCTTCGGCAAGACCTTCCATACGACCGGCTGGAAGATCGGCTACGCGTGCGCGCCGCGCGCGCTCTCTGCCGAACTGCGCAAGGTCCACCAGTTCATGGTCTTCGCGGTCAACACGCCCGCGCAGCACGCGCTCGCCCGTTACCTCGAAGACCCCGCGCCGTACGAGAAGCTCTCGGCCTTCTACCAGGCCAAGCGGGATCTGTTCGTCGCCGGGCTGGCGCGCACGCGCTTTCGCCTGCTGCCGTGCGAAGGCACGTACTTCGTGCTTGCCGACTATTCGGCGATCTCGGAACTGTCCGAGACCGAGTTCGCGCGGAAGATGATCGTCGACCACGGCGTCGCCGTGATTCCCGTGTCGGTCTTCTACGAGCGGCCGTTCGAGGCGCGCGTCGTCCGCTTCTGCTTCGCGAAGAAGGACGGAACGCTGCGCGCCGCACTCGATCGGCTGCAGGCGGCCTGAAAGTGTCGGCGCGATCCACGGGATCAGCATGAATCACGCACTGCCGCCGGCGGCGCCGGCGCTCGAAAACGTCAACGTCATCGGCTTCGACGCGATGCCCACGCCGGCCGAGGTTCACGTGCGCGCGCCCATGACGGCGCAGGCGGCCGCCACCGTCGCGCACGGACGAGCGACGCTGCGTGCGATCCTCGAGCGGCGCGATCCGCGCATCTTCGTCATCGCCGGCCCGTGCTCGATCCACGATCCGGTCGCGGCCGTCGACTACGCGCGCCGGCTCGCGCGGCTGGCCGCGGAGGTGGCCGAAACGATGTTCGTCCTGATGCGGGTGTACTTCGAAAAGCCGCGCACGGCGACCGGCTGGAAAGGCTTCATCAACGACCCGCGCATGGACGACTCCTTCCACATCGAGGAAGGCATCACACGCGCGCGGCGACTGTTGCTGGATCTGGCGGAGCTGGGCATGCCGACCGGTTCGGAGGCGCTCGATCCGCTGTCCCCCCAGTACCTGGCCGATCTGATCACCTGGTACGCGATCGGCGCGCGCACGACGGAGTCGCAGACTCACCGCGAGATGGCGAGCGGTTTGTCGACACCGGTCGGATTCAAGAACGGCACCGACGGCGCGCTCGACGTCGCGATCAACGCGATCAGGTCGGCGGCGCATCCGCACAGCTTCCTCGGCATCAATGCCGACGGCCGCACCGCCGTCGTGCGCACGCGCGGCAATCCGCACGGCCATCTGGTGCTGCGCGGCGGCGGCGGGCGGCCCAACTACGACTCGGTCAGCGTCAAGCTTGCCGAACGGGCGCTCGTGCAGGCCGGGCTGGCGCCGAACATCGTGGTCGACTGCTCGCACGCGAACTCGCTGAAGGATCCTTCGCTGCAGCCGCTCGTGTTCGCCGATTGCGTGCATCAGATCAAGGAAGGGTCTACTTCGATCGTCGGCTTGATGCTGGAGAGCCACATCAATCCGGGCAGGCAACCGATTCCGGAGGATCTTTCGCAGCTCGCGTACGGCGTTTCGGTGACCGATGCATGTATCGGCTGGGATACCACCGCGGAGCTGCTGCGGCGGGCGCACGCGGAGCTCGCGCCGGTGATCGCGCGGCGGCGCGCGGCGGCGCGCTGAGGATCAGGCCACCGCGCGAGCCGCGCGCTTGGCGGCGTACATCGAGGCGTCGGCGCGCCGAACCAGCGTGTCGCAGTCCTCGCCGTCGCCCGGGTACAGCGCCACGCCGATCGAGCAGGACACGCGCACCTCGGTGCCGCCGGCGTGCAGCGGCGCCGACACGCGCTCGACGATGCAGCGCGCGACGCGCTCGACCACGGCGACGTCGGTCAGGTCGGGCAGCGCGATGACGAACTCGTCGCCGCCGTGGCGGCTGACGGTGTCGGTCTCGCGCACGCAGTGCGCGAGCCGATGCGCGATCTCGCGCAGCAACGCGTCGCCGGTCTGGTGCCCGAACGAGTCGTTGACGCGCTTGAAATCGTCCAGGTCGACGAACAGCAGCGCCAGCTTCGTGCCGGTGCGCGCGGCGCGCGAGATGGCCTGGTCGACGCGGTCGCGCAGCAGTAGCCGGTTCGGAAGCTGCGTGAGCGGGTCGTGATGGGCAAGAAAGGCCATGCGCGCCTGCGAGGCCGTACGCTCGGTGATGTCGGAGAACATGGCAACGCAGTGGGTCGGCTCGCCGGCGCGATCGCGCACCGTCGAGACGCTGAGCCAGCTCGCAAAGCCGCGACCTTCGCCGCGGCGCGCGCGCACTTCGCCGCTCCACTGGCCATGCTGCGCGAGCGCCTGGTACAGCCGCGTCTCGAGATCCTCACCGCAGGCGTCGGCAGCGAATTCGACCAGTCGCTTCCCGCTCGCGCGCTCCGGCGCGATGCCAGCCATTTCGACGAACGCCGGGTTGACCGACAGGATCGAGAGCGCGCGATCGGTGATCACGATGCCTTCGGCCGCGCATTCGAACACGCGCGCCGCCAGCCGCAGTTCGTCCTGCGCACGCCGCGCCTCGGTGATGTCGCGCGTCGTGCCTTCGACACCGACGACGCGGCCGGCGGCGTCGCGGCAATACTGCGCATTGGTCGATACCCAGATCACCGTGCCGTCGCCGCGACGCAGACGTGCTTCGAACTGGCGTACCGACCCGCCCTCGACCTCGAGCCTGCGCAGGAGCTCGGCGCGCTCGGACGGCTCGCAGTACAGGTCTGCGAGCCGGCGGCCGATCAGGTCCTCGAGCGGATAGCTGAGCAGTCGCTCGGCCGACTTCGACGCGCGCACGATGCGGCCATCGACGTCGGTCCGATAGTAGGTGTCCTGCATGTTGTCCAGGATTGAGCGCAGTTCGCGTTCGGACGCGGCGATCGCCTGTTGCGCCTGCTCGATCTCGGACAAATCGGTGACGAAGCCGACCGAGCCTTCGATCGCGCCGTCGGCGCCACGGTGGGTCACCGAGCGCACGAGCGCCGGAAAGCGGCTGCCGTCGCGGCGCTGGCCATCGATGCGATAGCGGCGGCGCTCGACGCGATCGATGCTCTGCCACTGTTCGCGCAGGGTTGCGCGCCACTCCGGCGCGGCAAAGTCGAGCGGATTGCGGCCGAGCAGTTGGTGCCGCGCATAGCCGAACATCGCGCACAGCGTGTCGTTGACTTCCACGATACGCAGTTGACGGTCGACCGCGAAAAAGCCGTCGCCCGCGTGCTCGATCGCCTTGCGGTAATGCGACCAGCGAGTGGGGTCATCGTGCTGCGGATCGGCCTCGGCCATCGGGCGGAACACGGTGCGACTGCGGAATGGGCACGATTACACCGCGCCGCCGCGCGCCGAGGCAACGTGAATCTTCGGCATTCGCCCCGCGCACTTTCATCGACCGGCGCGTTCGACGGTGCCGTGGGCGAACCGCCCACGCGACTTCCTTAACCCTAGATTCCTCACCACAGAGGCACAGAGAAAGGCGAAAAATCAAGTCCTTGCTCGCATTCCCCGCCTCACCCGCTGGGTGAGAGAGCGTATTCGCACAACGGTTTGTTTTTCCTCTGTGTTCTCTGTGTCTCTGTGGTTCAAATGAGGTCTTCAGGTTCACGCATACGGGGCGACCTCGTTAAATATCTGGGCTAACCCTCGTTGTTGGGCTCGGCCGGCAGGACTCGCGCGGCCTGCTCGACCGGCAGCGCTTCGACCGCCCGCAGCGCCCGCCCCATCTGGCGCGTGCGCGTTTCCGCCGCATCGATCGTGTTCGAAGCGGTCGCGAGCTGCGCTTTCAGGCGCGCGAGCACGTCGCCGAACTTGCCGAACTCGGTCTTCACTGCACCGAGCACCTGCCAGACCTCGGCCGAACGCTTCTCCAGCGCCAGCGTGCGGAAACCCATCTGCAGCGAGTTGAGCATCGCGAACAGCGTCGTCGGACCGGCGATCACGACGCGCAGCTCGCGGTTCAGCGCTTCGGTCAGCCCTGGCCGGCGCAGTACTTCGGCGAACAATCCTTCGGTCGGCAGGAACAGAATCGCGAAGTCGGTCGTGTGCGGCGGCTCGACGTACTTTTCGCGGATCGTGCGCGCCTCGTTGCGGATGCGCGTCTCGAGCGCCTTGGCTGCCGCCTCCACACCGGCCGGATCGGCCGCTTCGTGCGCGGCGAGCAGGCGCTCGTAGTCTTCGGCCGGGAACTTGGCGTCGATCGGCAGCCACACCGACCCGCCGTCTTCGCGCCCCGGCATGCGCAGCGCGAACTCGACGCGCTCGCTCGAACCCGGCCGCGTGGCAACGCTCGCCGCGTACTGGTCCGGTGCCAGCACCTGTTCGAGCAGCGCGGCGAGCTGCACTTCGCCGAAGGTGCCGCGCGTCTTGACGTTCGTCAGCACGCGCTTGAGGTCGCCTACGCCCTGCGCCAGGCCCTGCATCTCGCCGAGCCCGCGATGCACCTGTTCGAGCCGCTCCGATACGATGCGGAAGGACTCCCCCAGGCGCGCTTCGAGCGTCGTCTGCAGCTTGTCCTCGACGGTCGCGCGCATCTGCTCGAGCTTGGCTTCGTTGCCCTGTTGCAGCGTCTGCAGCCGCGCTTCGAGCGTCTGCCTGACCTCCGCGAGCTGCTGCCGCACCGCGTGGCCCAGATCGGCGACCTGCTGCTGCAGAAGCTGCGCGAGGCGTTTCAGCTGCTCGGCGCTTTCCTCGCGGTTGGCGCGTGCGCTCGCCTCGGCCAGTTCCGATAGCCGCGCGACCTGCTGGCTGAAGCCGCCCAACTGCGTCGTCTGCACGCCGGCCAGGCTGGCGAGCTGGCCGAGCAGCGCCGATTGCAGCTCGGCGAGCCGGGCGCCGGTTTCGATGCGCACCTGGCTGGCTGCGCTCTCGACCGCCGCGCGCAACTGGCGCTCGAGACGCTCGCCCTGTTCGTCGGATCTTCGCTGCAGCTCGTCGATGCGTGCGCCGACGCGGGCGAAGCGGCGCAGCGCCAGCGCGAGCACGCCGAGCGCGACGACCAGCGCGCCGGCCATTGCGAGGATGTCGAGGGTGATCAAGCGTCGGACCTCCGTGCCGCGATCATAGAAGGCCTCCTACCAAGGATTACGCAACCTCGCGACACCGCCACCTTGCAAGTTCGCTTCGCGCTGGCAGTCGCCGGTTCCGTCATCCCGAGCAAAGCCGAGGGATCTCGGCACTGCGAGCAGCGCAGATTCCTCGCCCTTGGCTCGGAATGACGAGGGCGGAGGCATGCGCACGTCAAGCGGTTGGCACGTGTCCCGAGGACAAGTAACGGTCAATAATCGGCCCGGTTGCGCATCCAGTCGGCGGTGCGAAAGAACGCTTGCGCAAGCTGCGCCTGCAGTTGCGCGTCCACGCCCAGCTCGCGCATCGCCTGCGCCATGCACGCGACCCACTGATCCCGCTCGACGGTGCCGATCGCAAACGGCAGGTGGCGCGCGCGCAGCGCCGGGTGACCGAAGCGCTCGACGTACAGGTTCGGCCCGCCGAGCCAGCCGCTCAGAAACCAGTACAGCTTGTCGCGCGCGTGCGCCAGGTCGTTGCCGTGCACGCGGCGCAGCGCCGCGTAGGCGGGTTCGAGATCCATCAGATCGTAGAAGCGATCCACCAGCGCACGCACGCCGGCATCGCCGCCCAGCCGCGCGTAGGGCGTGTCTTCGGCGCGTCGGATGGATTCGGTGGGATTGGGAACGGACATCGTGATCTGTGTGCCTGGTGATAGTGAGTGCGATGGGCCACTGCCTGGACGCTCAACCCCCACTTCTTGGAGGGGGCACCTGCGTGGAGGGGGCGCCTGCGCCCGGCACGATCTTGAGCCACCCTCGGCGAAGGAGGCACAGCGTGCAGCGCAAGTCGCAGCGTTCTTTCAAGGGGCCGTCAGCGAGACCGACGGCGAGATTTTGCTCTACGCCTCCCGCAACGTCGTCAATGGCGGCGTCTTCAGCACGCTGCGCAGGCTCACCCAGCCGCCGGCGAGCGCGCACAGCGCGCCGCCGCCGATGCCGAGCACGAACACCCACGGCGTGACGACGTAGTCGAACTCGAACGCGAACTGCGCCAGCGCCCAGCCGGTCGCGCTGGCGCCAAGCGCGGCGAGCAGCCCCGCCAATCCGCCCAGACAGATCATCTCGGCCGTCTGCGCGTTCGCGAGCTGACGTTGGGAGGCGCCGAGCGCACGCAACAGCCCCGCCTCGCGCACGCGTTCGTCGTGGCTGCTGGCCAGCGCCGCGTACAGCACCAGCACGCCGGCGACCAGCGTGAACACGAACAGGAATTCCACCGCGGCGATCACCTGATCGAGCACCGCCTGCACCTGCCGGAACACGGCGCTCGTGTCGACGACGGTCACGTTCGGAAAGTCGCGCACCAGATCGGCCGCGAATGCCGCCTGGTCGGGCGGCAGATGGAACGCCGTGATGTAGCTCTTCGGCTGGTTCGCCAGCAACCCGCTCGGCATGATCACGAAGAAGTTCGCGCGCATCGAGTCCCAGTTGACCTTGCGCAGGCTGGTGACGCGCGCGCCGACGCGGCTGCCCGCGATGTCGAACGTCAGCACGTCGCCCAGCGCGATGCCGAGCGTGCGGGCGATGCCCTCCTCGATCGACAGCTCGTGCGCGTCGGGCGCGAACCAGCGGCCGGCGACCAGACGGTTGTGCGACGGCGCTTCGTCCGCGTACGACAGGTTGAACTCGCGGTCGACCAGACGCTGCGCGCGCTCGCTGGCGAAGTTTTCGGGTCCGATCGGTTCACCGTTTTTCGCGATCAGCCGGCCGCGGATCATCGGATACAGCGTCGCGTCGGCGATCCCCGCCCGCCGGAGCCGCTGCGCGATCGGCTCGACCTGGTCCGGCTGGATGTTGATGACGAAACGATTGGGCGCGTCCGGCGGCGCGGCCTTGCGCCACGCGTCGACGAGATCCGTGCGCGTGACCGTCAGCAGCAGCAATGCCATGATCCCGACGGCGAGCGCGACGAGCTGCACGACCGTGGCGACCGGCCGCCGCTGCACCGCGGCCACCGCAAAGCGCCACGAGATGCCGAGCTGGCCCGTCAATGGGCGCAACGGGGCCAGTCCCTTCAGCACGAACCAGGCCGCGCCGGCGAAGACGACGACCCCGAGCGCGAACCCGCCTGCGGTCATGGCGCCGACGCGCAGATCCTTCGCCGACCACAGCAGCAGCGCGAAGAAGCCGGCGAAGCCCAGGAGATAGCCGAGTGTGACGCGTCCGCTCGGCAGCCCGATGTCCTTGCGCAGCACGCGCAGCGGCGGCACCGCGCGCAGTTGCGCAAGCGGCGGCAGCGCGAAGCCGAGCAGCAGCACGAACCCCACCGCGCCGCCGTGCCAGGCCGGCAGCGACGACGGCCGCGGCAGCGCCGTCTGGATCAGCCCGCGCAGCACTTCGATCAGCACGAAGTGAAACGCATAGCCGGCCGCCATGCCCACGGCGCAGGCGGCGATGCCGATGCATACGAACTCGACCGCGAACAGCCGGAAGATGTCCCGCTGCGAAACACCGAGGCAGCGCATCATCGCGCACGCGTCGAGGTGCCGCAGCGAAAAGCGGCGCGCCGCCGCCGCCACCGCCACTGCGGCGATCATTGCCGCCAGCAGTGCGACCAGTTCGAGGAAGCGCTCCGCGCGTTCGAGCGTGCGCTGCATCTCGGGACGCCCGCCTTCGAGCGACTCGATGCGCTGGCCGCGCCCCAGGTTCTCGGCGAGCCAGGCCGCGAAAGCGCGCACCGCCGCCGGCTCGCCCGCGACCAGCAGGCGATAGGACACGCGGCTGCCCGGCTGGATCAGTTGCGTGGCAGGCAGATCGGCGAGGTTCAGCAGCACGCGCGGCGCGAAGTTGATGAACTGCGCGCCGCGGTCGGGCTCGACTGCGATCAGCTTGGCGACGACGAAACTCTTGTCGCCGAGCCGCAGTCTGTCGCCGGGCGCGATGCGCAGCGCGGCGAGCGCCTGCGGATCGACCCAGACCGTGCCGAGCGCGGGAACGTCGCGCGTGGGTTCGTCCGGCGCGCCTACCCGATCCTGCACGCGCAGCACGCCGCGCAGCGGATAGCCGGTCGATACCGCCTTGACCGCGGCGAGCGTGTTGTTCTCGGCGTTCGCTGCGCTGATCGCCATGCTCGGAAACGTGACTGTCTCTGCGAGCGCGAGCCCGTCGGCGCGCGCGCGGTCGCGCACGGCCGCGCCGATCGGCACGTCGGAATTGAGCACCAGATCGGCACCGAGCAGTTGCGTGGCGTCGCGCTCCAGCCCGAGGCGGATGCGGTCGACGAAGAAACCCACGCTCGTCACCGCGGCGACAGCAACCATCAGCGCGGCGGCCAGCAGGCGCAGCTCGCCGGCGCGCCAGTCGCGCGCGGTCATGCGCAGCGCCTGTAGGAGCAAGTGTCGGAAGGTCATCGCGTCAACAGCACTGCATTCGATCCCCTCGCACCGGACACGGCGCAAGTGCCGGGGACCATGGCCGCGGAACATCCGCGCATCGCCGCCGTCTCCCCGACCCGCGGGGACAAGGAGCGCATTGTCGCCGATGCGCAGTCGAGTCGCCGCGCCTCAACCTTTCGGCTTGCGCGGCCGCCCAGCGACATATGTCTCGCGCACGACGCGGTCGTCGCCGAGCACGATCAGCGCGAACAGCAGCTCTCCGAAGGTGTTCGCCCGCGCGGTTCGCCGCGCCAGCAGCGGCGTGGCGCGCGGATCGAGCACGATCACATCGGCCTCCGCACCGGGTTCGAGTGTGCCGACGCGTCCGCCCCAGCCGAGCGACTCGGCCGCGCCGCGCGTGGCCCAGTACCACAGTTGCAGCGCGCCGAGCGAGGCGCCCTTGAGCCGCGCCACTTCGTGCGCGCTGCGCATCGTTGCGAACATCGAAAACGACTGCCCGCCGCCGACGTCGGTGGCGAGCGCAAGCCGCATGCCCGCCGCGAGCGACAGCGTGAAGTCGAACACCCCGCTGCCGAGAAAGAGGTTCGACGTCGGACAGACCGCGGCGAGCGCACCGCTGGCGGCCATGCGGTGCCGGTCGTCGCGGTCGAGGTGGATGCAATGCGCGAAGACCGCGCGTTCGCGCAGCAGGCCGACGCGGTCGTACACGTCCAGATAGCTGCGCGCGTCCGGAAACAGTTGCGCGATCCAGCGCACCTCGTCGACGCTTTCGGCCACGTGGGTCTGGATGTACAGGTCCGGCTGCGCGCGCGCCAGCTCGCCGGCGGCCGCGAGTTGCCGTGGCGTCGAGGTCGCGGCAAAGCGCGGCGTGATCGCATAGCCGAGCCGCCCCTTGCCGTGCCAGCGCGCGGCCAGATCGGCGCTGTCGCGCACGCCGCCTTCGGCGCTGTCGCGCAGCGGCTCGGGGCAGTTGCGGTCCATCAGGCACTTGCCGGCGACCAAGCGCACGTCGCGTGCGAACGCCTCGGCCAACAGCGCATCGACTGAGCTCGCGTGCACGGTGCCGAACACGCATGCGCTCGTGGTGCCGTGGCGCGCCAGCTCGTCCAGGAAGAAGCACGCCGCTTCGGCCGCGACGGCGGGATCGGCATAGCGCGCTTCGACCGGAAACGTGTGCCGCTCGAGCCACTCGAGCAGCCCCGGGGCGGGCGAGGCGATGACGTCGACCTGCGGCAGATGGATGTGCGTATCGATGAAACCGGGCGCGACGATGCAGCCGGTCAGATCGAGCAGCTCGTCGTCGCCAGCGAGCGCCTCGCGCAGCGCCGCGAATTCGCCGCGCGCCGCGATGCGGCCGCCGTCGATCAGCAGCAGACCGTCGTCGATCACGCGCGCGGCCTGTTCCGATCGCAACGGATCGTCGACGAAGTCAAACAGCGTGGCGCGCAGCGCGGTGCGGGGCATCGAAGCGCGTGACGAATGCAAACCGGGGCGATGGCTGCCGCTGGCGCCGCGCCTTCAATTGGGCGGGCCGGACGGGGATGGGGTCGGGGCGGCGCTGCGCACCGCACCCGAACCGAGCCCCCCTCTCGAATAGAGGGTGGGCACCGTCAGCTCCCGCCAGCCGGCACCTTGCCGACCACACCCTCGACGTAGAAGTCCATCGCGCCGAGCTGCTCGTCGGTGAGGCTGCCGGCGGCGATGACTTCCTTGCCGGTGTTGGTCCTGATCGGTCCGGTGAACGGATGGAACTTGCCGGCGACGATGTCGGCCTCCTTCGCCTTGACCAGGTCGACGACATCTTTCGGCACCGACGGGCTGATCGCTTCGAGCTTGATCATGCCGTCGCCCATGCCGGCCCAGACGTTCGACGGCTTCCAGGTCCCGTCGAGCACGCTGCGCGCGGCCTTCGTGTAGTACGCGCCCCAGTCGTGCGTCACCGCGGCGATCTGCGCCTTCGGCGCGAATTTGGCCATGTTCGAGTGATACGCGACCGCCATCTTGCCTTTTTCCTCGGCGGCCGCCACCACCGCGGTCGAGTCGGTGTGATGGGTCAGCACATCCGCACCCTGCCCGATCAGCGTGTTGGCGGCGTCGCGCTCCTTGCCCGGGTCGTACCACGAGTTCACCCAGATCACGCGCACTTGCGCTTTCGGATTGACGCTGCGCGCGCCGAGCGTGAACGCGTTGATGCCCTGCAGAACCTCGGGAATCGGAAACGCGGCGACATAGCCCAGCGTGTTCGTCTTCGTCATCCTGCCGGCGACGATGCCGGCGAGATAACGCCCTTCGTAGAAGCGGATGTTGTAGGTGCCGACGTTGGCCGCGCGCTTGTACCCGGTGGCGTGCTCGAACTTCACGTCCGGGAACTCCTCGGCGACCTTGATCGTCGGGTTCATGAAGCCGAACGAAGTCGTGAAGATCAGCCGGTTGCCCTGGGCGGCCAGGTCGCGGATTACGCGCTCCGCATCCGCCCCCTCGGGCACCTTTTCGACGAAGGTCGTGACGACCTTGCCGGCGAGCGCCTGCGCCATTTGCCTGCGGCCGGCGTCGTGCTGTGAAGTCCAGCCCGCATCGCCGACCGGGCTCACGTAGACGAAGCCGATTTTCAGCGGTTCCGCCTTCTTCGCCTCCTCCAGCTTCGCCTGCTCCTTTGGCGCCGGCGCTTGCTGCTTGCCGCACGCGGCAGCCAGCAGCGCCGCCGCGGTGGCGGCCATCAGTCGGATCAACGGCTTCATCGGGTATTTCTCCATGAACGGGATAGCGCCGCGCGGGTGCGCGCGGAGGCGGCGGATTCTATCGACAGCGGCGAGTCGTCACGACACACCTGCCGACGGTCGTTCCGAATCACGCTGCCCGCTCGCGCCGACCCGCGTCCCTCGTCGCTCCGCGCCGTGGCCGCTCGTCACTTCGAGCCGACGAACCTTGCCATTGCGAGCCGCTGCTCCAGTCACTGAGAGGCAAGACTTCCCGTCGTTCCGAGCCGTCACGACTGTTCCGCGCCGCCACTTCGCGTCGTTCCGAACCGCCACGTTTCGTCATTTCGAGCCGGTTTCGTCATTTCGAGCCGGTTTCGTCATTCCGAGCCGCCAGCTCTCGTCGTTCCGAGCCGCCAGCTCTCGTCATTCCGAGCCGCCAC
>JBBIJJ010000008.1:0-43243 GCA_037446035.1 Burkholderiales bacterium | reverse complement strand
CCGTAGCTCGCGCGCACCCATGGGTCGTAGACGCCGGCGGTCGTGCGTTTGGCGTTGACCTCGTGCAGCTCGATCGCCTTTTCCTCGAACGGGAAGGCCTGCTCCTCGAGCAGCACGTTGTACTGCTCGAGCTCGTCCTTCTTCAGCCCCTTCGGCCGCTGCGAATCGAGCATCGACTTGCCGAAGTCGCGATACAGCTCCGCGGTGTGAAAGGTCGCCGCGGTCGCTACTTCGGCCACGCCGTAGTCGGCCGCCGCCGCGTACGCCTTCAGCGCCGCTTCCATCCGGTCCTTCTTCAGCTTCAGGTTGCGCTTCAGCGGCTCGACCAGCGCCACCTTGCGGTAGTCGTCGGCGAGCGGCTGCGCCAGCGCCAGCGTGGCCAGCGCGCCCAGATAGCGCGTGCGGTCGGTGCGGGCGCGTCCGGCGGTCTGGTCGGCCTTCTGCACTTCGCGCATCAGCGCCAGCGCGCGCGCGGCGTTGCCGTCGTCCTTCGCGATCTTCGCGAGCCGGTAGCGCGCTTCGACCGACGCTTCGAGCGGCTCCGGATACTGCTTCGCATAGCGCTCGTACACGCGCGCGGCCTGCGCGCGCGCGCCGGCCTTCTCGTACATCTCGGCCGCCTGCCACAGACCTGCGCGCGCGAGCTGCGGATCGCGGCCCGCCGCGGCGATGCGTTCGAACTCGCCGGCGGCCTGCGCCCACTGGCCCTGCTCCAGATGCGCGGCGGCGAGCTTGCTGGTCACCTCGTCCTGCAGCGGGTGCTTGGGATAGCGCGTGCGGAAGTCGGTCAGCAGCCGGGTCGCGCCGGCCCAGTCCTTCAGCGCGATCAGCGCGGCCGCCGCGTCGTACTGCGCGGTCGCGGCGACGGTCGAGCCGGGCGCCAGCGCGCCGACCCGGTTGAAGTGCGCGACCGCATCGGCGAGCTTGCCCTGCGCCTGTGCCTGCTCGCCCTGCTTGTAGACCGAAGCGGCGAGCTTCTCGGTCAGCGCGCCGCGCTGCGCGTCGTTGGCCGGTGCGAGCGCGAGCACTTCGCGGTAGCCGCGCTCGGCGTCGGCGAAGGCGCCGCGGTCGAACGCGGCGTGCGCAATCACGGTCCAGGCGACGCGCCGCTGCGCGGCGTCCACCGGCGGCGCGAGCGCGACGACGCGCTGCGCCACTTCGACCGCGCGCTGCGGATCGTTCAGCGCGTAGAGCCTTTCGGCCGCGTTGGTCAGCACCGCGGCGCGCCGCGCATCCTGCGGGAACGCCTGCGCAAAGCGCAGCGCGCTGTCGACGCCGGCGACCTGCACGCTGCGCGCCTCGCCGGCGGCGGCGCGCTTTTCGAGCTGCGCGTAGGCCAGCAGCGCCGCATAGCCGGCGTCGGCGGCCCTGTCGTGCTTCGGATACTTGTATGCGGACTTCTCGTATTCGGCAGCCGCCTCGGCATAGCGGCGGTCCTCGTACAGCAGCTCGGCGAGCAGGAAGTTGTTGTGCGCCGCCTGCGGATCGTTCGGAAACGAGGCGAGGTAGCTGCGGTACCAGCGCACCGCTTCCTGGTAGTCCTCGGTCCGCTTGCTCTTCTGCGCGGCCGCGTGATGATGGCGCGCCAGTTCCTCGAGGTGGGTCTTGACGAGTGGGGCGCTGCGCTGCCAGCCGGCCGGGTTGGCGCGCTGGAACTCGCTGCCGACGCCGTAATGCACGACGTACTGCTTCTTGGCGTCGAGCGCGAGGGTGGCGAAGCCGTTCTTCGCGTAGATGTCGATCACGCGCGCCTGCAGCACCGGCGACTCCTTGTGCAGCGGATGGCGCTGCGCGAACGCGGTGAAGGTGTCGGCGGCGTCCTTGACGCGGTCCTGCTTGATGTACAGCTCGCCCAGTTGCTGGTAGACGCGGAATTCGTACTCGCGCCGCACCGGCGTCGTGATGTACGGCGGGATCGACGCGGCGCCCTGCAGGTTCTCCAGGCTCAGGCTCGTTACGCGAAAGGTGTCCTCGACCAGTTCGCGGTCGGCGCGCGTCAGCCCCGCGAGTTTCTCCAGGTCGCTTTCGTCGCCGCGGCCGGCGAGCTGCAGATCGAGCACGCCGAAGAACGAATGCAGCGCCTCCTCGAGCCGGCCCTGCTTGAACAGCGACCAGCCGTGCATGTACAGCGAGCGCTCGTAGTAGGGCGTGTCGCGGCCGCCGGCCATCGTCTGCGCGTAGGCCGCCTCCGCCTTGGCGTAGTTGCGCAACGTGAACAGCAGCTCGCCGCGGCGGAACTGTGCTTCCTCCTTGTGGCGCGTGGCCGGATAGGCCTCGACCAGCCGGTCGAGCGTCTTCAGCGCCGTCTCCAGTTCGCCGTTGAGCTCGTACGCGCGCGCGAGCTGGTACAGCACGCGATCGTTGTCGGGCGCGTTCGGATACGCCTTCAGATAGTCCGTGTAGCGCGCGATCGCCGCCCGATAGTCGGCCGCGCCCGCCTGCGCGTCTGCGCCCGCGGACTGCGCATCGATCCGGTCCATTTCCAGATCGCCGAGCCGGCGCAGCGCCTCGCGCCGGTGCGGTTCCCGCGGCGCGGTCGCGAGGAAGTCGCGGTACGCCTTCGCCGCGACCTCCTCGTTCGCCTTGACCCCCGGATCGGCGTCGACCTGGATCGCGCGGCTGGCGAGCGACTTCAGCGTCGGCGGCTCGGGTGCCTGCGCGCGCTTGGACGCGCTCGAGCAGCCGGCGAGCAGCGCGGCGGCGACGAGCAGCGGCAAGGGGCTAGTGGGTCGCCGCACCGCCGTCCCCTTTGGCCAGATTGGCGCGGTCGTAGATCTGCGCCACCGCAAAGCGCGCCTGCGACACGTACGCGGCGAGCCGTTCCTTCTGCTTGGCGAGCTCGGCGACCGCGAGCTCCTGCACCTGGTGCCGCTGCGCGGCCGCGAGTTCCGCCACCCGCGGCTGCAACGCCTTGACGCGCGCGGCGAGCGCTTCGATGCGCACGGCAAAGGCGTCGAGCTTCGCCGGCTCTGCGCGCTGCGCGTGCGCGAGTGCGGCTTCGCGCGCGTGCGCCTCGGCGAGGTTGCGTTCGAGTTCGGCCATGCCCTTCTTTGCCTGCCAGAGCCGATCGGCAAAGTTCTGCGTCTGCTGCCAGTGCAGCGCACCGGCGGCGCGCCGCAGCCGTTCGCGCGCGGCCGCGATATCGGGATCGTTTCCGCCGCGTTCGACGATCGCGCGGACGCGATCGATCCGTGCCTGCAGCGCGCGCTCGCGCGGATCGGCAAAGGCCGCGACGTCGGCCTCGCGTTCGACGCGCGCCAGCTCGGCGCGCAACGCGTCGCGCCTGCCGTCGTAGATGCCGAGGTCGATCGATTTCTCCCGCTCGCGCACGGCCGGCAGCCGCTCGGCGAAGGCCTGCCGCCGGTTGGCGAGCATCGCGCGCAGCACGTCGAGGCTCGCTTCCCACTGCTTCAGGTTGCGCGCGAGGAACAGCAGGTCGCGGTAGTTCTTGAACGCCTCCTGGAATTCGTGCTGCGCGAGCACCGGCGCCAGATGACCGCTGTGCGGGAACTCGGGCAACTCGGCGATGTTCCAGAACCAGCCCATCTCTTCGCCGGGGTTGCGCTCGATCAGTCCGTCGAGCAGCCGGCCCGCCCGGATCGCCGCGATCGACTCGTCGAGCCGCACGTTTTCCTGTTCGAACGCGCCGATCGCGTCCTGATACAGACCGAGCGCTCTGCCATAGGCGCCCAGCTCCGCATACGCGTACGGAACGGCGAGCTTGGCTTCGAGCACCGCGGCGTCGCTCGGATCGCGCTGCGCGAGTTCGGTCCAAGGCACGAGCGCCGCGTTCAGGTTTCTGGCGCTCGCGGCGGCCCAGCCGAAGCCGAGCAGCGCCTTGTTGGCGAGCATGCCCGACAGTCGCACGCGTTCGAGCGCGCGGCGCGCGTCGTCGGCGCGATCCTCCTGCAGCGCGGAGAAACCGAGAGCGACGTTGGCCTTGTCGCGCAGGCTACGGAATTCCTCGCTCGCGGTCGGCACGCGCCCGACCTCGTCGAGCTGCGCCGCGCCCTTGGCCGCCTCGCCACCCTTGATCATCGCGACACCGAGGTTGTAGCGCGCGTACAGGGCCGCATCGCTGCCAGGCTTGCCGGTCCTGGCCAGCGCGTCGAGCGCGCGTGCCGCGCCGGCGTAGTCGCCGCGCGCCATCGCCAGTTGCGCCTGCAGCAGCACGCGGTCTTCCTGCAGGTCGCCCGGCAGGTGGTTTTCGATGCGCGCGAGCGCGTCCTCGGCCTGCGCGTTGAGCCCCCGCTGATATCGGATCTTGGCGAGGTAGAACCAGGCGCGGTCGCGCACCGGCGGCGGCGCGCCGCGCTCGATCAGCCTGGCGAAGATCTCGCCGGCTTCGCGGTGCAGCCCGTACGACAGGAACAGCCCGCCGCGCAGCACTTCGGCTTCATCCGCGTGCTTCGGCATGCGGTCGAAGTGCTGCGAGACCATCAGGCTCGTGACCGCGCTGAAGTAGCGGCCCTGATAGAAGTAGAACAGGCTGTCGCCGTAGTGCGGGTCCTGCACGCTGGTCGGCGGCTCGGGCTGCCTCGACGACGGCCACAAGGACTTCACCCAGCCGAACTGCGCCTGCGCGGGTGCGGCGCACGTGAGCGCCAGCGCGCACGCCGCCAGCCTCAGCGCGTGCCGCAGCCGGCGTCGGTCCGGGCGATGGGCATCGCGCATCGGAACTACTGCCAGACCTTGACTTCGAATTCGGGCTGCAGCTTGCCGGTCGAGTCCTTGATCTGCAGCTCGATGTACTTCGGCTCGGTGCCCTTGTCGAAGCGGATCGTGGCCCCCCGCTTGTAGTCGCGGTCGTGCGGCCCCTTGCCGGTGAAGAAGGCGACCAGCTCGTGAGAACCCGCCTTCAGGTTGCCGACGTAGATCCGCTGCACGCCGCCGCGGTGCAGCGCCTGCACCTCGTCCGGCGTGTACAGGTAGTTGGCGACGTCCTTGTCGTCGAGCCTGATCTTGACCGAGTCGAGCGCGAACAGCTTGCCGACGTCCATCGACACGAAGATCGCGACCTGCGTGTTGGCGGGAAACAGCAGCTCTTCCTCGAGCACCATCAGGTCGCGGTTCAGCCGGATCACGTCGCCCTTGACGTCCTGGATGCGGTCGTCGAGGCTGGCCGTGGTCGTCTGCGCCGCAACCTGCGCGGTCGCTGCACAACACAGCGCAGCGGCAAGAACTAGGCAGCAACGCTTCAGCATGCGTGCACTCCTTCAGAACGTCGCCGACACGAAGACCTGCACCACGTTGGCGTCGTACGCGTACGGGCTGCCGGTGCGGATGTCGGTGAAATCGGTGAAATCGAAGCGCGACCGTTCGAGCGCGCCGTGGAGTCTGACCTCGTATCGGCCGGGAACCCGCTTCCAGGTGTAGGCGAGCCTGGCGCCGAGCCCGACGCTGGTGAACGTGCCGAGCTGGCGGTTGCGCGACACGTACAGCGTCTCGCCGGTGGCGTTGTCGCTGTAGAACAGCGCCCGATCCTGCGTGTAGTAGCGCAGGTACGCGTCGGCGAGCCATTGCTCGCCGAAGTGCCGCGCGTAGCCCGCCTCGGCCGTGTGCGAGCGGATGCCCCAGGTGTCCCAGTAATAGCGGTATTCGGCGCGCACCGACCGGCGATCCGCGATCTCGCCGATTGCGCGCAGCTTCACGGCGCGGCTCGAGCGCGTGCGCGGGTTGCGTTCGGGAACGAGGGCGCCGAACACGCGCGCCGCGCGGTACGGGCTGCCGAGGAAACCGTCGTCGGCGACCGCTTCGAGATTGACGCTCGCCAGCCAGCGTGGTGTGAGGATCTGCGTAACGCCAAGGCGGTAGCGCCAGTGCGATGCGTTGTCGAAGAAGCCGATGTCTTTCCGTCCCACCTTGTCGCGCGCGCGCGTGAAGCCGAGCGCGACGGTCGTCATGCCGCCGAAGGTCTCCTGCGATACGTCCAGGTTCACCGCGTCGGCCTGATAGTCGGGCTCGCGGCTGGTCGACGCCGCGAGCGAAATCAGCGCGTCGCGCACGGTGTAGTCGACGCCAAGCGCGTATTCGTTGCGCGTCTCCTTGTAGGGGCTCGCCTGCGTGACGACGTCGATCGACGCGTTGCTGATGATGTCGGCGTAGTACGACGCCGACAGCGCGACGCGGTCGACGAGGCTCTTGCGAACCAGCAGCGCCGGCCCCGTGGCGCGCACGCCGCCGCCGTCGTAGCCATGGAACATCAGGTCGGCGCGGTTGCCCGGCAGTTCGACGGCCTTGGCGCCGCCGACCGCAGCCAGACCGCCCGCCAACCCGAGCAGCCGCGCGGCGAGCGCGGCCAGGCGGCGCAGGCGGCCGACGGGCGTGGCCTGGACGGCTGCCGACGCGCGGGGTTCGTGCCCGTCGATCACGCCCGCGGCGCGCGCGCGTGCCGCGGCCGGGAAGAGCTGCGCGAGCCGACGCGCGAGGCCGGCGTCAATTGCAGCCACAGCCGCCCCCCTGCACGCCGGTGGCACCGCGCGATCCTTCGCGCACGTCGCGCACGTGTTCGAAATGCTTGTCCGACAGCCCGTCGCGCTGCAGCTTCATCACCGGGTCGGCGAGCCGCTCGCGTTCATACGGCTTGACCCAGGGCTGCAGCTTCGCGCAGCCGGCGAGCGCCGCGCATGCGAGCAATGCGGCCGCGGCGTTGCTCACGATCGACCGCGTGCTCTTCATTCCTTCAACAGCTCCCGGATCTGCTTCTCGTAGGTGTCTTCATAACCGTCGCGATAACCGCGATGGATGTAACGCACGCGGCCGTCGCGGTCGATCAGCACGGTCGACGGCATCGCGCTCAAGTCGTACAGCCGGCTCACTTTCTTCTCGGCGTCGAACAGCACCGGAAAGCGCAGTCCGAGCTTGGCCGCGAGGTCGGCGGCTTTGCGCGGCTCCTCGTCGATGTTCACGCCGAGCAGCACGAAACCCGAGTTGCGGTACTTGTCGTACAGCCGGTTCAGGTGCGGCATCTCGACGCGGCACGGGCCGCACCAGGTCGCCCAGAAGTTCACCATCACGACGCGGCCGCGCTGCTCCTGCAGCCGCAGGTTGGTGCCGCCGATCGTCGGCAGCGTGAAGTCCGGCGCCTTGGCCGCGGTCGCCAGCGCGCCCTGCGCGTTCCCCGCGGCCAGGCCGAGCGCCGCAGCGAGCCAGGCGCCCGCAGTGCAGCCAAGGAGGGTTTGCAACTTCGAGTTCATCGCGATCGGTCAGAAGTAGAAGGTCGCGCCAGCCGACAGCTCCAGGTTCTGCGTGTCCTGCCGCCGGCCGAGCAGGTCGAGCGCATAGACGTGGTCACGCAGGTCGACCTGCAGCGAGAACCAGTCCTTCAGGAACACGCGCAGCCCGAGACCGAAGTTCACCGTCTGCTTGCGCTGCTCGAGAAACCTGGTGCTGCCGATGCCGGCGATCAGATACAGGGCCGAGGTCTTCGCGAAACGGCGGCCGAAGAACACCTCGCCCGGCAGCACGTTGTAGCCGGCCGACAGGTTGTAGTACGACAGCGTTTCCTTTGGCTGCGGGAAGACGCCGCCCGGCAGGATCTGCCGGAAGTTCTCGTCGCTGACCTCGGTGCGCGCGTACACGCCCTCGACGAAGATGTCTTCGGTGACGTGATAGCCGAGCCGCAGTCCGTAGACGGCGCTCGTGCCGAAGTTTTCGGTCGCGTAGGTGCCGGCGAACAGCCCCGCGACGAAGTCCTTCGACGGGATCTTCGGCACGCGCACGTCGCGCCGTGGTACCTGCGGTTCGATCACCTGCTCGTTGGCCGGCTTGCCCGCCTGCGCGTGCGCCGCCAGCGCAGTGCAGGCCAGCGCGACGAAGGCGAACAAACGGACCGTCAATTGCCTGGGAATCATCGGCGCTCGCGGATCAGAAGAAGAACGAAAGGCCGGCGGTCGCTGCGCGGTACTCAATGCTGCGCGTGTCGGCGACGAAAGCCGTGTAAAAGCTGTAGTCCAACCGCGCGACGAAGCGATCGCTCAGGTGGTAGCGCAGCCCGAGCGAGGCGTGCGCGAGGTTGGCGTTGGTCGGCAACGCGCCGACGAGGCTGGCGTTGGGGATGTTCTTGAAGCGTCCCACGCCGATGCCGAAAAAGGGCGACAGGCGACGATCCGACCAGGGCTCCGCGTTCAGGCTGAAGTGCCAGAAGTCGGTGCCCGAGAACACGCCCTGCACCTGACCGACCGCGCCTTCCAACGTCAACGCGTCCGCGAAGCGGTAGGCGGTCCAGATCTTGAGCATCGGCTCGGCCTTGAAGCGGCCGTAGGCCGCGCCGAGCTCGAGGCGGCGCTGCAGGTAGTCGTCCAGCACGACGTCGCGGAAGGTCTTCCGGCTTCCGGCCTCGGTCAGCGTCGTTTCGAGCTGCAATCGATGGACCCAACCTTCCCTGCCGTTCGCGGTGCGCACCTTGAACCAGTCCGTATAGCGCAGCAGGATCTCGACCCACTCCTCGCGCGCGGCAACATGGAAAATTGGGTAGCCGCGCCCCGGACCCGTGCGCAGCTCCAGGTACGGATCGGCAATCTGGACGCGTTCGGCCGGACGCGCCGACGCAGCCGCGATGACCACGAAGGCCAGCAGCGCCGCGACCAGGCCATGCGCGAGATGCCGATGCAGCCAATGACGCGGGGGCCGCTGCATTACGAGTTACACGCGCCGACATTCGGGTCAGCCGGAGTGAACATGTTGTTGGTCGCGGGACTGAACTCGTCCTGCCCCTGCGGGGCCGGATTGCTGATCCAGTAAAGGATCCGCCGAACGTTCGGATCCTGATCGCTCGAAAAGATCTGTCCGCCGCCGTGAAGCACGCCGCGCACCAGCGGCTTGGTCAGCAGGCGGCTGTCGGGCGGCGCGCTCAGCAGCGTCATGCCCTGCGCGGAGTAGAAGTTGCGGTACATCGCGCTGGCGCGGATGACGTCGGGCGTGTTGGCTGGGTTGGTGACGTCGATCGTCGGCGCGGCGGGCACGATGCGCAGCGCGCCGCCGGTGCCAGCGCGATCGTCGTGGCAGCCGGAAGCCGCGCACGTGTTGTTGCCCAGCACCGTGTCGAAGATTGGATTGACGCAACGCTGGAAATACGCAAAGGACAGCCTTTGCCCGGAACTGTTCGCCGGATTGCTGACGTCGGGCGGGTTGTCGAGCGGATTCGATCCGCCGCAACCGGCGAGCAGAAGTGCAACAAGGCCGTGCGCGCATCCGCGCACGGCCTTGCGGTGGCGTCGAAGCAGGATCGTCAAGGCGTGCACCCCGTTCGTATCCAGGCCTCGATGGCGTTGTAGCCAGCGCTGCCTGCCGGCAGCACCGCGGTCGTCTGGCCGACCGCGCCGGCCGGATGCGGCACCGTCGAGGGCCGGCTGAGCAGGTAGTTGGACGCCGGCTGGCAGGTATTGGAGATCATGGCAAGCGTGGCGTTGTAGTCGCCTTCGACGCTTCCGGTCAGCACGTAGCGGTTGCGCAGGAACGACTGGCCGGTGGCGGTGCCGTCGGTGCCGCCGGGCTGGTGGCACGTCGCGCACTGCGCGCGCAGGATCGGCTGCACCTGGGTCGCGAACGTCTGCTGACTGAGCGTGCTGACGCGCACGCCGGCGCCGCCGTTGGTCAGATCGTGGAAGTACACGCCGCCCAGGTCGATCCACTCGACCAGCAGCCGCTTCTCGGCGGGGTTGAGCATCGGCGCGTGATTCGGCGACGCGGGCGTCGGATGCGCGGTGCGCGCTTCGGCGCTCGCCTTGAGCTGCTCGCCGAACAGGATCTCGATCAGGCGGCTGGACCGCGCCAGGCCGCGCGCGCCGCCGGCGCTGGTCTCCACCAGGGCTGCGCCGCGCACGACCACCGGCACTCCGTCTTCGATGCGCGTGACCGGCAGCCCGGTGGCCGGATCGATCACCGGATCGCCGACCACCAGTTCCTCATACGAGATCAGCCGCCCGGTGCCGGCGGTATTGGCGCGCAGGTCGAGCCGCCCCGGGTCGTTGTGGCAGTTGGTGCAGGTATTGGCGCCGCGATCGCGCGTCCATAACGGCTGGATGTGCGTCGGATAATTGATGAAACCGTTGGTCGGCGCCGGGGTGGCCAGATCGTCGGCCGGGTTCGGATTGCCGGTGTAGCGGATCGTGATTGGCGCGCGCGCGGTCACGCCGGGCCGGCTGGTGTCGGCCCAGACGTCGACGAACTCCATGTGCGCCTTCAGGTTGAGCGCGCTCGGATCCAGCCGCGTGCGCAGCGACGCCATGGTCTCGCCGGATTGATGCTGGCCGGCAAGCGCCGGCTGCAGCGCCGCCGGCAGCGTGTTCACGGTCGCACCGCTGTTGATCGAGGCGCCGCGGCGCGGGCTATGGCAGCCCATGCAGGTGCGGCGCTCGCCAGGCCGCACCTGGATCCAGTTCAGATGCGTCTGGAAGCCGCGTCCGTACGCGTCGGTGATGGTCAGCGCCAGCGGCACGTCGGCCGGCACGTGCAGCTTGAACGAGCCGTCGGGCTCGATTGGCGCGTAGCCCAGGATCTGCTGCGGCTCGAAGTCGGTCTCGCCCAACGCACCGCGCACGCCCATCGTGTTGGCCATCGGCGGCGCGGCGCGGGTGGCGCGCACGAAGCGCGGCGGCGCGCAGCGATAGGTGGCGTCGGCCGGATCCTTCATGCGCACCAGGTTGGCGATCTGCGGGCGCGTGTCCAGCGCATCGGCGGGCACCACCTTGGCGATGCCCTCGCTGCAGCCCGCCGGCAGGTCGGCGGCGGCGAACACCGGTTCGCCCATGCGCTGCAGGCCGTCGGTGTCGTAGATGCTGCGCACCTCGATCAGCCCGAGCCCCTGCGCGGCGAGCGTGCCGTCCACACTGGTCGGATCGGCGGCGTTCGGCTCGGGTCGCGCCTGCAGCGCGATCGGATCCGTGTACATGAAACCCGACGGCGGCGCGGCCACGATCAGGAACGTCTGCTGGGCCGGGTCGAACATGTAGACCGCGTACGAAGGCGGTACGTTGTCCTGCAGCGGGTCGTTGGCGACGTCGGCCGCCATCCGGTTGCGATCCGATAGACGCGCGATTTCGTCCGCCGTCAGCGTGGCGCAGGACACGACCACGCCGTTGCGCGTGACCTCGCACGGCGTGTACGCGACCAGCACGCGATGGGTGCCATCCCACAGCGGGTACGGGGTCGTGATACGCCCCTGCAATGACAGCCCGCGGCCGAAGTTCAACGCCTGCGCCGTGGCCTGTCGCTGTCCGCCGGCGCCGACGACCTGCGCGCTGACCGGCGCGTTGTGCTCCGAATAGTTGGCGGCGTCGATGAACACCAGCGCGCCGCCCTCCTGCGTTCCGGACAGCGGCATCAGGCTGGAGGCGACGAAGCCCTTGTACGGACCGCTGGGGTCCATGTCGCGCGGGTGCAGGAAGCTGTTGCCGGGGCTGAATTGGCCGTACAGCACGAACAGGTCGGTGCCGTCGGGCTTGACGCGGAAGATCGTGAAGCGGTTCTGGTCGCCGACGTGCTCCCAGCGCGCGAACATGATGTCGCCGTTCGGCCGCACGACCGGGTTGCGCTCGTGGCTGGCGTTGACGGTGATCTGCGTGATGTTGCTGCCGTCGGCCGCCATCGTGTGCAGGTTGAGCACGCGTTCGCGTTCGTATTCGTCGACCATGAAGAAGGTCTGGCCGCCGCTGGTCGTGCGCGTCTTGCTCTGACGATTGGAGGCAAAGACGAAACCGCGCCCGGCCGGCAGATACGCCGGGTCGACGTCGTCTTCGGTGGTGGAGTGCGTGATCCGCCGCAGCGTGCCGTTGGTCAGGCCGGCAGTCATGTCGTACTCCCAGATGTTCCAGCGCCCGGTACAGGCCGGCTGGCCATTGATCGTCGACGTATTGGAGGTCGGGCAGCGCAGCGCGAAGACGATCTTCTTGCCGTCGTAGGAGACTTCGGGGTCGGAGACGTCGCCTGCGCCCTGCGTGATCGATGCCGTGATGTTGTGCTCCGGCGCGCTCGGCGAGGACTTTTCGCGGATGATCAGATCGCCGCCGGGGGCGAAGTTGGCACCGTCGGTCGGATTCATCGCGACCGTGTTCGACCGCTTGACGTAGGCGACGGCGACGTCGCCGTTGACGGTGACGTTGTCCGTGCTCTTCGACGTACAGCCTGCCAGCGCGAGCACGGCGCCGAGCACGGCGAGCGACTGGATACGCGGTTTCGTTTGGACCGACATCGTTGCCTCCGTTCGCGTCGCGAGACGTCCTTCGTCAGTGCAAGCCTTGATCAGTGACGCGCCGGGCCGCCGTCGAGCAGCCCGGACGAGTAATGCAGGCGCCCGTCGGCGTCGACGACGACCGCGTCCACACCGGGCAGCGACTCGACCAGTTGCAGACCGCGCGCGGCGCCGAGCACGAACACCGTCTTCGACAGCGCTTCGCTGGTCAGGCCGTCGGGCGCGACGATCGTGACGCTGCGCACGCCGTCGGGCGACCTGCCGGTGCGCGGATCGATCAGGTGATGACAGCGCTGCGCGCCGTCGTCGAAACAGCGCTCGTAGTCGCCCGAAGTCGACACCGACACGTCCTGCAGCGGCAGCAACGCGACGACTTCGCCTTCGCGGCGCGGGTCGCGGATGCCGATCGTCCACGGGCGTCCGCAGCGGTCGCCGAGCAGCCGGCTATCGCCGCCGGCGGCGACGAGCGCGTGGCGGATGCCGCAGCGCGCGAGGATCGCCGCGCCGCGGTCCGCCGCGTAGCCTTTCGCAAAGCCCCCGAGGTCGATCCTCATGCCCGGCTTCGCGAACCGCACCGTGCGCGCTGCGCGATCGAGCAGCAGCCCGCGCCAGCCGATCGCGGCGCACGCGCGCGCCAGTTCGCTCGCGGCCGGCTTGATGCCGCGGCGGTAGTCGTACAGATGGCCGGCCGCGGCGTAACTGATGTCGAACGCGCCGTCGGACAGCCGCGAGAACTCGAGCGCGCGCGCGAGCAGATCGAACAGCTCGGCACTCACGCGCACGGGTTCGCGAGCGGCGTCCCGGTTGATGCGCGACAGCTCCGACGTCTCTTTGTACGGGCTCATCGACGCGTCGATGCGATGCATCTCCTGCATCACCGCATCGATCGCCGCCTCGGCGCGCGCCGCATCGTCGCACCACAGTTCGACGTGGATCGCGGTGCCCATGATCGCTTCGTCGCGGCTGAACCAGCGCGCGTGCCGTGCCGGCGACGCGTTGCGCCCGGCCGCGACGCGACGCAGCGCGGTCAGCATGGCCGCGCACCGCGTCGCTGACGCGACGCGGCGCTCCATTCGGGTCGAAGGTTCGCAGCGAACACTGCAACTCCTCGGCGCATGCGATTCGTCGTCCCGCAGCACGCGGATCGCGGCCGCGGCGGTCGGGTCACGCCGCATCCCGCACGAAGGGCAATTCGGGGGCGGTGTTTGACCTGCATCATGGCCGCCGATTCTGAGTGCTTTCCTCGCTTTGAACACTCATCCGCATGTCCGATGCGCGGGTGCCACCGCCTGGTTGCGGCGCACGGGTTAGAGCGAATGCATGAGGCGCGTGCGGCACGCGGCGCCGCGCACGAAGCGATGCGCGTCACGTGCGCTGCGTGCCGGTGCATCGAAATGCGCCGGCGCGACCGTGCAATTCAAACGAACGAGTCTCGCGCCGGCGCAGCGCGGACGGCGAGCGCGGCCGGTCGAACTTCCACTTCCATCGTTCGCTCCTTGGCGTTGATGGGTGGGGAAAATTCGACGACCACGACCGGGGATTACTGGAAGAGCACGGACAGCGCAGTCGCGGGGCCACCGAGCACGGATGTTTAACGAGGGACGTGGCAGCCGCGCGGACCGATGCACGCGGCAGGTAGCGCGAGACGGCCGCAGACGCTTGCCCGCAGGCACGCGCGAGGGCGAGATCCGCGGCTGCGCCAAGCCCTGCGGCTTGGCGCACGGAGCCGAGCCGGCGCGGCCTGCAGGCCGCGCCGCGGACAGGAGCGCAAGCTGGCCGCGCAGACGCCGCGTCCGCCCGCGTCGCCCTCGCGGTCCAGACGGCGGCGTGGCTAGCTCGTTGCCGGCGCTCGACGACGCCGACGAGCTGACTCACTCGGGGGCGACCTCGTGACACACGCGGCCGAGCCGTGAGACCCGGAGTCGCGATGCGCCGCGCGACGCGATGTGCCGCGCGGCAAGCGGCGAGGTTCGCAGGATGCGACGTTGGTGCCGGCTGAGGGACTCGAACCCACGACCCCCTGATTACAAATCAGGTGCTCTACCAACTGAGCTAAGCCGGCGCGGGGCAAGCGGGCGGCAGTTTAGCGGACCGCCACGCGCCCCATGCGGTAAGGTCACGCAGATTCGCGCAGGAGCGTCCCGAATGAGCACACTGCTGATCACGGGCGGCGCCGGTTACGTCGGCTCGCACACGATGGTCGAGTTTCTGCAGGCCGGTCATGACATCGTCTGCATCGACAACTACGTCAACAGCTCGCCGGAGGCGATCGCGCGCGTGGAGCGGATCGCCGGGCGGCGCGTGACGCCGGTCGAAGGCGACGTGCGCGACGCCGCCCTGCTCGACCGCATCTTCGCGCAGCACAGGATCGACGGCGTGATCCATTTCGCCGCGCTCAAGGCGGTCGGCGAGTCGGTCGCGCGACCGCTCGCGTACTACGACAACAACGTCAGCGGCGCGCTGGCGCTGCTCGCGGCGATGGACCGCGCCGGCGTCAGGCGCATCGTTTTCAGCTCGTCGGCGACCGTCTACGGCGTGCCGCGCGAACTGCCGCTGCGCGAGGAGGCGCCGCTGGCGGCGACCAACCCCTACGGTCAGACCAAGCTCGTCGTCGAGCAGATCCTGCGCGACCTTGCCGCGGCCGACCGCACCTGGTCGATCGTCAGTTTGCGCTACTTCAATCCGATCGGCGCGCATCCGAGCGGGCTGATCGGCGAGGACCCGCACGACATCCCGAACAATCTGTTTCCGTTCATCACCCAGGTCGCCGCAGGCCGACGCGAGCGGCTCAACGTGTTCGGCAAGGACTGGCCCACGGTCGACGGCACCGGTGTGCGCGACTACCTGCACGTGGTCGATCTCGCGGTGGGTCATCTGCGCGCGTTCGAATACGCAAGCACGCGGACCGGGTGCATCGAGATCAACCTGGGTACCGGCCGCGGCACCAGCGTGCTCGAGCTGGTGCACGCCTTCGAGCAGGCGACCGGACGGCGCGTGCCGTACGTGATCGCGCCGCGCCGACCGGGCGATATCGCCGCCTGCTGGGCCGACCCGGGGCGCGCGCACGAGCTGCTCGGCTGGCGCGCCGAGCGATCGATCGCGCAGGCGTGCGCCGACGGCTGGCGCTGGCAGTCGGCCAATCCGAACGGCTACCGCGGCTGAGTCGCGAGCTCGTACGCGCGAGACACGAGCCGAGCGCGGCGCGCACCGTACGCTTCCGACGAGCACAGTCATTCCGGCGCGGCGGCCGCACGTGACCGGTCGCCGCGCCGCTGAAGCCCGCGGCCGGCGCCGACGTCGGACGGATGCCGCTCGCCGGCCAGATCGAGGGCCTGCTGCGCGACGCGCTCGCGCAGCGCGGCTTCACTTGATGCGTGTGAGCCTGGGGCGATCGCCAGGCCGCGGTGGTGGCGGCTCGGTCTGGCCGGCGTCGGCCGCGCTGGCGTCCGCGGGCGGCGCCGCAACCGGAACCAGGTTTGCTCGCTCGCGCGGTGCCGCCTCGTGCGGTCGGGCCTCGGACCCCGGCGCGCCTTCGACACCGGCCGGCCGCGAGCGCGGCACCTCGAAGGCCATGCCCTGGCCGTTTTCGCGCGCGTAGATCGCGATCACGCGCGCGATCGGCACGAACACGTCGCGCGGCACGCCGCCGAAGCGCGCCTGGAAGGCGATCGCATCGTGGTCGATGCGCAGGCGATTGGTTGCGAGCGCGGAGACGTTCAGCACGATCTCGCCGTTCTTGACGAACTCGGCCGGAACGCGCACCGACTCGTCGACCGCCACGGCCACGTAGGGCGTGAAGCCCGCGTCCGTGCACCAGTCGTAGATCGCGCGGATCAGGTAGGGCTTGGTCGAGGGCTCGGGCATGCTGCAGGGGGCGGCGTCGGCCAAAGCGTAGCCGGATCGGCGCGATCCGCAAGTCGGGTTAGCGCCGCATCACCTTCTCGGACGGCGTCAGCGCCTCGATGTAGGCGGGGCGGCTGAAGATGCGCTCGGCGTACTTCATCAGCGGTGCGGCGCTCTTCGGCAGGTCGATGCCGTAGTGGTCCAGCCGCCACAGCAGCGGTGCGATCGCGACGTCCAGCATCGAGAAGTCCTCGCCGAGCATGTACTTGTTCTTCAGCAGAATCGGCGCAAGCTGGGTCAGGCGGTCGCGGATGATCGCTCTGGCCTTGTCGATCGCGGGCTGCTTGGTGCTGTTCTCCAATATCTGCACATGCACGAACAGCTCGCGTTCGAAGTTGAACAGGAACAGTCGCGTGCGCGCGCGCATCACCGGATCCGCCGGCATCAACTGCGGATGGGGAAATCGCTCGTCGATGTACTCGTTGATGATGTTCGACTCGTACAGAATCAGATCGCGCTCGACCAGGATCGGCACCTGCCCGTACGGGTTCATCACGTTGATGTCTTCGGGCTTGTTGAACAGATCGACGTCCTTGATCTCGAAGTCCATGCCCTTTTCGAACAGCACGAAGCGGCAACGCTGCGAAAACGGGCAGGTGGTGCCGGAATAAAGAACCATCATCGTCGCGTACCTCTGAAAATCGACGAGGGCGAGCCGCGCCCGCCCTCGCAAACGAATGACCGCGCCTCGCGGCGCGGGCGGATGCTTGCTGCGCGCGGCGCGCGCGCCTACTTCACGTCCTTCCAGTACACCGCGTTCAGCCGCCACGCGACGACCGTGAACAACGCGAGAAAGAGCAGCACCCACACACCGATGCGGACACGGTCGGCGCGCACCGGCTCGGTCATGAACACCAGAAAGGCGACCAGGTCGGCGACATCGGAGTCGTACTGCCGTGCCAGTTGCGGCGCCAGCGGTTTGAACGAAGCGGAAGTGCCTTCGGCCGCCGCCGCGGCCAGCGGCGTTGCAGTCGATGTGGCGATGCCGTCGGTGCCGAAGGTCGTCACCGTGCGCACGAAGCCTTTGTCGGCATGTGTCACGCGCTCGATCGTCACCTCGCGCGGACCTTGCCGCTCCCACAAAACGTGCGGCATGCCGATGCTGGGAAACACGACGTTGTTCCAGCCGGTCGGCGAAGCAGCGTCGCGGTAGTAGCTGCGCAGCAACGTATACAGGTAGTCTGCGCCAGCGTAGTCGAACGAGGTGCGCGCGCGCGCGATCACCGACAGATCCGGCGGCGTCTTGCCGAACCAGACCTTTGCGTCTTTCGGGCTCATCGCAATCGACATCGTGTCGCCGACCTTCTGGTTGCCGAAGATCAGGAAGTCCTTGATCTGCCGGTCGTCGAGCGCGATGTCGTTGAGCCGGTTCCAGCGCATCAGGTTCGCGCTGTGACAGCCGAGGCAATAGTTGGCGAAGAGCCGCGCGCCGTTTTGCAGCGCGGCGAGGTCATTGGAGCGGTCCGGCCATTTGTCCAGGTGCAGCGCTGCACCGGCGCCGACGGCGCTGCCGGCAGCGAGCGCGAGCGCAAACGCGGCGACGAGTCTTTTCATTGTTGTTCTCCTCAGTGCGCCGCGAAGGTCACCCGCTCGGGCACCGGCTTGAACTCGCCGAGGCGGCTCCACCAGGGCATCAGGAAGAAGAAAGCGAAATACAGCAGCGTGCCCGCCTGGGCGATCAACGTGAGCGTCGGCTCCGGCGGCTGCGTGCCGAGATAGCCCAACACCAGGAACACGACCACGAACCCCATCAGAAGCCAGAAGTGCCAGGCCGGCCGGTAGCGCATCGACTTCACCGGCGACTGGTCGATCCACGGCAGCGCGAAGAAGATCAGCACCGACACGCCCATCAGCACCACACCCCAGAACTTCGGGTCGAGCGCCAACGGGCTCTTCGGCAGCATCAGCACCGCGAGTACCAGCGTCACGGCGAGCGTGGCATAGCGCGCCAGACCGCGCGGCAGCGCGAAGTACAGCAGCATCGCGTAGCCGACGACGCCTGCGACCAGCGCCCACATGAAGTCGCCGGTGGTCGCGCGCAGGATCGAATAAAAAGGCGTGAAATACCACACCGGCGCGATGTGCGAGGGCGTCACCAGCGGGTCGGCCGGGATGAAGTTGTTCCACTCGAGGAAGTAGCCGCCCAGCTCCGGCGCGAAGAACACGATTGCGAAGAACGCGATCAGGAAGATCGCCAGCCCGAAAATATCGTGCACGGTGTAGTAGGGGTGGAACGGAATGCCGTCGAGCGGTTTGCCGTCGGGGCCCTTGTGGTCCTTGATCTCGATGCCGTCGGGATTGTTCGACCCGACGTCGTGCAGCGCGAGGATATGCGCGACGACCAGCGCCAGCAGGACCAGCGGGATCGCGATCACGTGGAACGAAAAGAAACGGTTCAGCGTCGCGTCGCTGACCACGTAGTCGCCGCGGATCCACACCGCCAGATCCGGCCCGATCAGCGGGATCGCCGAGAACAGGTTGACGATCACCTGCGCGCCCCAGTAGCTCATCTGCCCCCACGGCAGCAGGTAGCCGAAGAACGCCTCGGCCATCAGACACAGGAAAATCAGGCAGCCGAAGATCCAGACCAGCTCGCGCGGCTTGCGGTAGCTGCCGTACAGCAACCCGCGGAACATGTGCAGGTAGACGACGATGAAGAAGAACGACGCGCCGGTCGAGTGCATGTAGCGGATGAACCACCCGCCCGGCACCTCGCGCATGATGTATTCGACCGACTCGAATGCGAAGCGCGCGTCCGGCTTGTAGTGCATGGCCAGGAAAATGCCGGTGACGATCTGGATCACCAGCACCACCAGCGCGAAGCTGCCAAAGAAGTACCAGAAGTTGAAATTCTTCGGCGCGTAGTACTCCGACATGTGCTTCTTGTATTCCGACATCAACGTCGGCATGCGCGCGTCGATCCAGCCGAGCAGGCCTTTGTATTCGGTCTTGTGCAGAGCCATGGTTCGTCCTGGCGCGCTATCAGGCTTTGGAATCGTCGCCGATCAGGACGACGGTGTCGGACAGATACTTGTGCGGCGGCACTTCGAGGTTGTCCGGCGCGGGCTTGTTCTTGAACACGCGGCCGGCCAGATCGAAGGTGGAGCCGTGGCAGGGGCACAGGAAGCCCGCGTCCGCCCCCAACGCCGGATCGGTGTTTGGCGCGATCGGGCCGACCGGTGAGCAACCCAGGTGCGTGCAGATACCGACCGCGATGAAGAACTCGGGCTTGATCGAGCGCAGCGCGTTCTTCGCGTAAGGCGGCGTCGGGTAAGCCGTGCGCTGCGAGTTCGGATCGGCAACCTCGTCTTCGGTCTTCTTGACCGCCTCGATCATCTGCGGCGTGCGACGCAGGATCCAGACCGGCTTGCCGCGCCACTCGACGGTCTTCATTTCGCCCGGCACGATCGACGACAGGTCGACTTCGACCGGGGCACCGGCGGCCTTCGCTCTTTCGGAAGGCGCGAACGAGCTTACGAAAGGAACGACCGCGGCGACGGCGCCGGCGCCGCCGACAACGCAGGTCGCGATCAGTGCGGTGCGGCGTTCGCCGTCTACCGCATCGGCGGCTGCTGAGGGGGTGGACATGGCGGGAGCTCCCTGAGGGTCGGACAAGAATTCGGCTCGCGGCGGCGGCGGGCCTGCGCAGCAGCGCGCGATTTTACTGCATGCCGTCAAGTCGACTGAATCCGCGCTCCGGGCGGCGACCCCGCCGCGGCCCCGGCCCGCGCCGGGTCACCGCGATGCGCGATGTCCGCCGGCACGCGCCGGCGCTCGCTCGCCCCTACAATCGCCGCGCTGTTGGCGGCAAACAACCAACCACCGGGGGAACGCAATGAGCATGCTCAAGGAGTTTCGCGAGTTCGCGCTGAAGGGCAACGTGATGGATCTTGCCGTCGGCGTGATCATCGGCGCGGCTTTCGGCAAGATCGTCGATTCGGCGGTCAAGGACGTGATCATGCCGATCGTGAGCTTCATCATGCGCGGGCAGGTCGACTTCTCCAACCAGTACTGGGTGCTCGCGGGCAGCGTTCCGCCGGGCGCGTCGCTGATCGAGGCTCAGAAAGTCGGCACGGTGCTCGCTTGGGGCAGCTTCGCGACCATCGTGATCAACTTCGTGATCCTCGCTTTCATCATCTTCTGGATGGTCAGGGCGATGAACCGGCTCAAGCGCGAAACCCCGCCGCCCGCACCTAGCGCGCCGCCCGAGGACGTGCTGCTGCTGCGCGAGATCCGCGACGCGCTGAAGAAGTAGCAGGACGTAGCAGCCGCGCGCGGCGCTGCGGGGCGCCGCGGCGGCGCGCTCTCGGCGGGTCGACCGTACGCGGCGGCGCCGCGTACGGGGCTTAGAATCGGCGGCCCGCTTCTCGCTGCCCTGTCGCCGCCCACTTTTGCATGCTGCGCCGTCTCTGGCTCCTTTTCGCACAGGCGACGACGGTCGGGCTCGCGTTGCTGTTCATCGTCGCGACGCTCAAGCCGGAGTGGCTCAAACGCGGGCCGGCCGCGCTGTCCACGCCGGCTCCCAGCGAGGTGGCGATCCGCCAGGTCGCCCCGACCGAAGGCGCGCCGCGCCCGCCGGCGGCTTCCTACGCCGACGCCGCGCAGCGCGCGATGCCGGCGGTCGTCAGCGTCTACACGACCAAGGAAATCCGCCGCGGCCCCTACAGCGACGACCCGTTTTTCGAGCGCTTCTTCGGCGAACGGTTCCGCCAGCAGGCCGAACGCGTGACCAGTCTGGGCTCGGGTGTGATCGCCACGGCCGACGGCTACGTGCTGACCAACAACCACGTCGTGCAGGCGGCCGACGAGATCCTGGTCGCGCTCGGCGACGGTCGTCGCCTCGAGGCGAAACTCGTCGGCGCCGATCCGGAAACCGACCTGGCGGTGCTGCGCATCGAAGCGCCGAACCTGCCGGCGATCACCTTCGGCCGCGCCGAGGACCTGCGCGTCGGCGACGTCGTGCTGGCGATCGGCAATCCGTTCAACGTCGGGCAGACCGTGACGATGGGCATCGTGTCGGCGCTCGGCCGCACCGGGCTCGATCTGAGCCGCTACGAGAGCTACATCCAGACCGACGCGGCAATCAACCAGGGCAACTCGGGCGGCGCGCTGGTCGACACGCAAGGCAACCTGGTCGGCATCAACACCGCCATTTTCTCGCGCTCGGGCGGTTCGATCGGTATCGGCTTCGCGATCCCGACGACGATCATCACGCAGGTGATGGAGCAGTTGATCAAGACCGGCAAGGTCGTGCGCGGCTACTTCGGCATCGAGCCCGAGGACATCACGCCCGAGATGGTCGATGCGCTGAAGCTGCCGCGCAGGGAAGGCGTCATCGTGCGTGGCGTGCAGCGCAGCGCGCCCGCCGGCAAGGCCGGGCTCGAACCCGGCGACATCCTGCTGTCGATCAACGATCAGCCGGTCCAGGACACGCCGCGCATGCTGACGCAGATCGCGCAGCTCGCGCCGGGCAGCGTGGCGCGTGTCCGGGTCATCCGCGGCGGCAAGGAGCTCGAGATCGCGGTGACCGTCGGCGAGCGGCCGGTGCCGCAGCGCTAGTCCGGACTTCTCACGAGGCGCTCGCTCGATGCGAATGAACCTAGAAACGGCAGTTGAAGTCCGTGAAGTATCGAGAAACGCGTTCGCGCCAAAGCCTTGTAGTGACCACGACCATCACCCATTTGGAACTGCTCCGCAGTCCTCGGAATTGGCTTGAAACCCGCATGGATGCTGGCTTTCTGCCGTTTCGACGTGAGGCGAACTGCCGGATTTAGGATGAAACCTTTGCTGCCTGCGGCGTTCCAGGCGACACGGCCTCGCGACAGCGGGCCGGCGCTTCGCTCGGAGCGTCGCGTCCGCTGGTTCCTCGCTCCAGCGCTCGCCCGGATCGGCCCGATCCCGGCGCGATCATCCCCGACCCTCGTGAAAAATCCCCGGGCTAGCTCGAACGCAGCCGATCGGCGAGTTCGCGCGCCTTGATGCGCGCAGCTGGATCCCCGAACGCGGCGGCCTGCGAGTACCAGTAGAAGGCGCGCGCGAGGTCGCGCTCGACGCCATCGCCGTGCTCGTACATCGCCGCGATGATGTAGCTGGCGCCTTCGTCGCCCTGCTCAGCCGCGCGTTCGTACCACGTGGCGGCCAGCTTGTAATCGCGCGGCGCGCCGCGGCCGAGGAAGTACTGAGTGGCGACGCTGACCTGCGCGTCGCGCCAGCCCTGCTCTGCGGCTTTCAGGAACCAGGCCGTCGCCTCGGTCAGCGAGCGCGGCACGTGCTGGCCACGCTCGTAGAACACGCCGAGCGAGTACTGCGCACGCGCCAGCCCGTTGTCGGCCGACCGGCGTAGCCACGCGATGCCCTGTTGCGGGTCGGCCGGCGCGCCCTCGCCGCTGATCAGCATCACCGCGAGATTGAACTGCGCGACGCGCTGTTCACGATCCGCCGCCTTGCGATACAGCGCGAGCGCCTTCGCGTAATCCATTGCCTGGTAGGCGGCCCAGCCGTTGGTGAGATCGACATCGTCGTCGGGCGCGATCTGCAGACGGTCCGCGGCCGCGGCAGCGCCCGCGGCGAGCAGCAACGCGAACAGTGCGGCGAGCGGTCGAACGAGCGCGCAGGACATGCGCGCAGTATGCGCCGCATCCGTGTCGCGCTCAATGCGCTCAGGAGGCGTCGCCGGCGGCGGTCGCCTCGTCGGGCTTGCGGCGGCCGACGAAACGGGCGAGAAAAATGCCCAGCTCGTACAGCAGACACAGCGGAATCGCCAGCAGCAGCTGCGACAGCACGTCGGGCGGGGTGAAGATCGCGGCGACGATGAAGGCACCGACGATCACGTACGGCCGCGCGACCTTCAGCCGCTCGGCATCGGCGATGCCGAAGCGCGCCAGCAGCACGACGACGATCGGCACCTCGAAGGTCAGCCCGAACGCGAGGAACATGCCGAGCACAAAGCCGAAGTACGCCTCGATGTCGGGCGCGACGTTGACGGTGGTCGGCGCGAAGCCCGCGATGAACTTGAAGACGAAACCGAACACGACGAAATAGCAGTACGCCATGCCGAGGAAGAACATCAACACGGCCGAGAAGATCATCGGACCGGCGAGCTTCTTCTCGTGTTGATACAGCCCCGGTGCGACGAACGCCCATGCCTGGTACAGCACGAACGGCAGCGCGATCAGGAACGCCACGAACAGCGTGACCTTCAGCGGCACCATGAACGGCGTGACCACGCCGGTGGCCAGCAGCTTGGTGCCCGCCGGCAGCGCCACCAGCAGCGGCTGCGACAGCACGTCGAAGATCTCGCGCATGAACGGCGTCAGCGCGAGGAACACGATCAGCACCGCGAGTGCGGCGCGCACGATGCGCTGGCGCAGCTCGATCAGATGCGACAGGAAGCTCTGTTCCTGCTCGGGTTCGGGTGTCGTGCTCACCGGCGGATCCTGGGCCGATTCACGCGCGCGCGCGGCGCGTACTTGCGCCGGGATGCGGCGTACGCGTCAGGCAGCGCGAGCTGGCGCTTGAGTCGCGCGATCTCTTCGGCCAACTCGTCGACCGAAGGACCCGGCTTGTAGCGCCGTTCGAAGCGCTGCGAACGCCACGACCCGTCCGCGCCCTCCCAACTGTAGTCGCCGATCGGCGTCGCGTCGGCGGCTGCTTCGGCCGTCGCTTCGCCCGGCGGGCCGAGCGCCGTGCCCAGTTCGGACGCCGCCTTGCGGACGTCCGTTTCGAAGCCCTGAACCGCGGACTGCACGGATTGCGCGGCGGCGCGCGCCTCCTCCTGCAGTTTCTTCAGTTCGGCGAGCTCCATCTCGCGGTTGATGTCGGCCTTGACCTGGCTGACGTAGCGCTGCGCCTTGCCGAGCCAGTCGCCGACCGTACGTGCGACCTTGGGCAGCCGCTCGGGTCCGAGCACGACGAGCGCGACCGTACCGATCAGCGCCAGTTCGCCGAAACTAAAATCGAACATCGCGAATCGCCTGCCGGCGCGCGCGCCGAACACGAACGCACCGTCGACTCACTCAGGTCGACGGTGCTCGTGCGCCGGACCGCTGCTCAGGACTTCTCTTTCGCCTGCACGTCGATCGTCGAGCCGGCGACCTGCTTGGACTCCTCGACCTTCTTGGCCGCGGTGGCGTCGACCGACTCGCTGCCTTCCTTCATGCCTTCCTTGAAGCCCTTGATCGCGCCGCCCAGATCCTTGCCGAGATTCTTCAGCTTGCCGGTGCCGAACACAAGGATGATGACCAGCAGGACGATCAGCCAGTGCCAGATTGAAAACGAACCCATGATGAACTCCTGAACGATGTCGGACTCTATCGACGGCCCTACAGCCGCTTCCACGGGCGCGGACCGCCCAGCACGTGTACGTGCAGGTGATAGACCTCTTGTCCACCGTCCGGGCCGTTATTGATCACGATACGGAAGCCGTTCGTGGCACCTTGTTCTCGTGCCAGCCGGGGCGCAAGCAGCAGCATTTTACCCAACAGCCGCTCGTGCTCGGCGCCGGCGGCGTCCAGCGTGGCCACGTGCGCCTTCGGCACCATCAGCAGGTGCACCGGTGCGGCCGGGTTGATGTCCGGGAAGACGAGGATCTCGTCGTCCTCGCAGATCCGCTTGGTCGGCAGTTCGCCGCGCACGATACGGCAGAAGATGCAGTGGGTGTCGGTCATGGGAGGGGTCGCTAGCACGTGGTCGGGGCCGCCGGTGACATCAGGCGGAGCGGCGGCCGGATGAAGTCCGATGGATCCTGCGTTGCTGGTTGCCGAAACCGCGCGCGCATCCATTCACTCACGCGCGCGCGCCTTGCGCAGCGCCTTTTCTTCGATGCCGGAGGTGCCGGTGCGCTTCTCCAGTTCGGCGAGCACGTCCTCGGGCCGCAACCCGTAGTGCGCGAGCATCACCAGGCAGTGGAACCACAGGTCAGCGGTCTCGCCGACGATGCGGTCAGGCGCGCCGTCCTTGGCCGCCATCACCGTTTCGGTCGCTTCCTCGCCGATTTTCTTCAGGATTGCGTCGGGCGCGTGCGCCAGCAGCCGCGCGACGTACGAGGTCTGCGGATCACCGCCCTTGCGCGACTCGATCACGTCCGCCAACTGCCTGAGGACGTCGTTCATCTTCGGTAGATCAGCTCGGGATCCTGCAGCACCGGATCGACGGTGGCCCACGCGTGACCCTCCAGCCGGCGGAAAAAACAGCTCGCCCGCCCAGTATGGCAAGCGATGCCGCCGGCCGGCTCGACAACGTATAGCACCACGTCGCCGTCGCAGTCGAGCCGGATCTCGCGTACGGCCTGCCGATGCCCCGACGCTTCGCCCTTGCGCCACAGTTTGCCGCGCGAGCGCGAGTAGTACACCGCCTGGCCGCTGGCGGCGGTTTCGGCGAGCGCGTCCCGGTTGGCCCACGCGACCATCAGCACGCGCTGTGTCGTGGCGTCTTGCGCGATCACCGGCACCAGCCCGCGCTCATCAAAGGCAACGTCATCCAGCCAGCCCATGTCAATCGCTCCGCCACGCGCGCGTGTGCCGACCACGCGTCCGCGGCACGCGGATGCGCGAACGCGGCGACGGCCGGAGCGCGCACACGCGCGCGCCCGGGCGCATGCGGCCGCGCACGCTTTCGCTGCGCGCCTGCGCGCCGTTTGGCTCCATGCGCTTACTCGGTCGCACTGTCAGTCCAGCCGCACCGTGATGCCCTGCGCCGCCATGAATTCCTTGGCCTGGCGCACCGTGTACTCGCCGTAGTGGAAAATCGACGCCGCCAGCACCGCGTCGGCCCGGCCGTGCAGGATGCCGTCGGCCAGATGCTGCAGGTTGCCCACGCCGCCGGAGGCGATCACGGGCACGGGCACGGCGTCGGCCACCGCGCGCGTCAGTTCGAGATCGAATCCGCTCTTCGTGCCGTCGCGATCCATGCTGGTCAGCAGGATCTCGCCGGCGCCGAGATCGGCCACGCGGCGCGCCCATTCGACGGCGTCGCGCCCGGTCGGGTTGCGGCCGCCATGCGTGTAGACCTCCCAGCCGGCGGCGGGATCGTCGCGTACGCGGCGGCGGGCGTCGATCGCCACGACGATGCACTGCGAGCCGAAGCGCGCGCTGGCATCGGCGACGAGCTGCGGATCCTGAACGGCGGCGGTGTTGATCGAGATCTTGTCGGCACCGGCGTTCAGCAGCCGGCGCACGTCATCGACGCGGCGCACGCCGCCGCCGACGGTCAGCGGGATGAACACTTCCTCGGCGACCGCCTCGATCACGTGCAGGATGATGTCGCGCTGGTCCGAGCTCGCGGTGATGTCGAGGAACGTGAGCTCGTCGGCGCCTTCACCGTCGTAGCGCCGCGCGATCTCGACCGGGTCGCCGGCGTCGCGCAGCGCAACGAAATTGACCCCCTTGACCACGCGGCCCGCGGTCACGTCGAGGCAGGGAATAATGCGCTTGGCCAGCATCGAAGCACGTCCCGAACGGAGCGAAGCATAGTGCAGCCCGGCCCGCCGTCCGCTCGAACCCGGCGCGCAGACCGCAGCAAAACGCGGCGCCGCCGGCTCGGACTCGCGCTGCTCGGCGCGCTGTCCATCGGCGCGCTCGCGACGGCGGCTGCAGCCGCCGTCGAATCGCTGGGCGTGGCGCCACGGCTGCTGGCGCCATACCTCGAGCGGCGCGCGAGCGGTCACGGCGCGCTGATCGAAGGCGCTGCCGCGGCCGCAAGCCGCTGGCTGCTGTGGGCCGATCGCGGCGAGCTGGCGCCGCGCGTCGCCTACCCGTCGTGGACCGGCGCCGGCGCCGCGGGCGGCCAAGCGGACGGGCGTGGCCGTCCCGTGCTCGTCGCCAGCGCCAATGACGCGCTCGCCGCCTTCGAAGGGGCCGCGGCCGGCGATGCGATCACCTTTCTGCCGGGCACCTACCGCTTCAGCGGCCACGCGCTCGCTCTGGCGCGCGCGGGCCGCGCCGATGCGCCGATCGCGGTGCGCGCCGAGCGACTGGGCCAGGTCGTGCTCGAGTTCGAACTGCTCGAGGGCTTCCACGTCAGCGCGCCGTACTGGATCTTCGAGAACCTGGAGATTCGCGGCGTGTGCCGTACGCACGACGGTTGCGAACACGCGTTCCACGTGGTCGGCGGCGCCCACCACGTCGAGATCCGCAACAACGTCGTGCGCGACTTTCACGCGCACGTGAAGGTCAACGGCGCCGGCGGCAGCTTTCCCGACCACGGACGCATCGCTTCCAACACCTTCGTCAACGGTGCGGCGCGCGCCACCGATGCGCCGGTCACGCCGATCGACCTGGTCGCCGCCGGCGGCTGGACCATCGAAGGCAACCTGATCGCCGACTTCGTCAAAGCCGGCGGCGACCGCACGAGCTACGGCGCGTTCGCCAAAGGCGGCGGCAGCGGCAACCGCTTCGTCGGCAACGTCGTGCTGTGCGAGCACCGCCTGCGCGGCGCGCCCGGCAGGCGCGTCGGACTGTCCTTCGGCGGGGGCGGCTCCGACGCCCGAGGCTGCCGCGACCGCCGCTGCGTCGTCGAGCACGACGACGGGCTGATCGCCAACAACCTGATCGCATCGTGCTCGGACGAGGGCATCTACATCAACCGGTCCGCACGAACCCGGCTGCTGCACAACACCGTGCTCGACACGGCGGGTGTGGTGGTCCGCTTTCCTGAAAGCGCAGCGCATGCCGCAGGCAACCTGATCGACGGTGCGCTGCGCGCGCGCGACGGCGGCGCGCTGGACGCGACCGACAACCGCACGCCATGGCTGGCGGCAGCGTTCGTCGGCCTGCATCTGGTGCGCCGGCTGTTCGCGGACGCGGATGCGCTCGACCTGCGCTGGAACGGCGCGCCGCCGCGGCGCGCGAACGCGGGCGCGCCGCCGACCGACCTGTGCGGCGCGCGGCGCGCGGTACCGCCCGCGTACGGAGCCTTCGAAGACTTTCGCCGCTGTGTCGAAAGCGCCGAAGCGACGCACCGCTGAACGGGCAGGTGCGGTTCGGCGCGGACGCGAATCAGTCCCGCGCGGCGAGCGCGTCGGCGCGCGCCTGTGCCTGTTTGAAGTCGAGCGTGCCTTCGTATAGCGAGCGGCCGAGGATCACCGCCTCGATGCCCTCGTCCTCGACCGCGCACAGCCGCTCGATGTCGGCGAGATCCCTGATCCCGCCGCTGGCGATCACGGGAATCCTGACCGCGCGCGCGAGTTCCACGGTGGCGTCGATGTTGACACCGGTGAGCATGCCGTCGCGGCCGATGTCCGTGTACAGGATCGCATCGACCCCGTAGTCCTCGAACTTCTGCGCGAGATCGACGACATCGTGCCCGGTGAGCTTGCTCCAGCCGTCGGTGGCGACCTTGCCGCCCTTGGCGTCGAGCGCAACGATCACGTGCCCCCCGAACGCCGAGCAGGCGTCGTGCAGGAATCCGGGGTTCTTGACCGCGGCGGTGCCGATCACGACGAAGCGCACGCCGTCGTCGATGTAGCGCTCGATCGTGTCCAGATCGCGCAGCCCGCCGCCGAGCTGGACCGGCACGTCGTCGCCGACCGCGGCGACGATCTTCCTGATGACCGGCTCGTTGACCGGCTTGCCCGAGCGCGCGCCATTCAGATCGACGATGTGCAGCCGGCGCGCGCCGAGTGCGACCCAGTGCCGCGCCATCGCAACCGGATCCTCGGAGAAGACGGTCGCATCGTTCATGTCGCCTTGGCGCAGGCGCACGCAGCGTCCGTCCTTCAGGTCAATCGCGGGGATCAGCAGCATCGAATGCTCGCTGCGGCAGGTTCGTTCGTGGGTGAGTCGCGAGGCCGGGGCGACGGCGGATCGGCGGGATGTCTCGAGGCCGCAGCGGCACCGGGGGCGCCTGCCATCAAGGCGTCCAGCGGGTGAAGTTCTCGTAGAGCCTGAGTCCGGCGGCGGCGCTTTTTTCGGGGTGGAACTGCGTCGCGAAAATATTATCCCGCGCCACCACGCAGGTAAAGACGCGTCCGTACTTCGACTCGCCGAAGACCAGCGACGCGTCGGCCGGCACGACGTAGTAGCTGTGCACGAAGTAGAACCAGCTGCCGTCGGCGATGCCGTGCCACAGCGGGTGGGGGCGCGTCTGCGCCACGCGGTTCCAGCCCATGTGCGGCACCTTCAGCCGCGCGCCGTCCGGCTGCCGCATGTGCTCGTCGCGAAAGCGCACGACCCCACCCCGGAACAACCCCAGCCCAAGCGTGCGCGTGCCTGCCGTCCGCGTTTCTTCGGACCAGTCGAACAGCATCTGCTCACCGATGCACACCGCCAGCAGCGGCTTGCGTTGGGCGGCACGGCGCACGCCGTCCTCCAGTCCGGCGTCGCGCAGGTACTGCATGCAGTCGGGCATCGCCCCCTGCCCAGGCAGCACGACGCGGTCGGCCGCGTCGATCTCGGCCGCGCTCGAAGTCACGCGCACCGTCTCGCGCGGCGCGACATGCTCGAGCGCCTTGGCCACCGAACGCAGGTTGCCCATGCCGTAGTCGACGACGGCGATCATCGCGCGACTACAGCGTGCCCTTGGTGCTCGGCACCGCGCCGGCCGCGCGCGGATCGAGTTCGAGCGCCATGCGCAGTGCACGCGCGAACGCCTTGAACACCGTTTCGCACTGGTGGTGCGCGTTGGCGCCGCGCAGGTTGTCGACGTGCAGGGTGACCTGCGCGTGATTGACGAAGCCCTGGAAGAACTCGTGCGCGAGGTCGACGTCGAACTCGCCGATCGTCGCGCGCGTGAAAGGCACGTGCCATTCGAGCCCCGGCCGGCCGGAGAAGTCGACGACGACGCGCGACAGCGCCTCATCCAGCGGCACGTACGCGTGGCCGTAGCGGCGGATGCCGCGCTTGTCGCCAGCCGCGCGCGCCACCGCCTGCCCGAGCGTGATGCCGACATCCTCGACCGTGTGGTGCGCGTCGATGTGCAGGTCGCCCTGCGCTTCGACCGTCAGATCGAGCGCACCGTGCCGCGCGATCTGCTCGAGCATGTGGTCGAAGAAGCCGATGCCGGTCGCCAGCTGCGACCTGCCGCTGCCGTCCAGATCGACGACGACGCGGACCTGCGTCTCGGTGGTGTTGCGGACGATTTCAGCGATGCGAGGGGTCATGGTCGTCGGCTTTCGAAATCCCCCCTCGCCCCCCTTTTTCAAAAGGGGGAACAGGCCGCGCGCATCGAATCACCCCCCTTTCATGAAGGGGGGCAGGGGGGATTTCGGTCAGCGCGCTCATAGGCTCGCTCTCAAGGCGTCGAGAAAAGCGTCGTTTTCCTGCGGTGTGCCGACCGTCGTTCGCAGGCAGCCGGCGAGCAGCGGGTGCATGCGGGCGACGTTCTTGATCAGTATGCCGCGCGCCTTCAGTCCTGCAAACACGGCGTCCGGAGCGGCGACACGGAACAGGATGAAGTTGGCGGCCGAGTCGAACGCGGTCACCCCGGTCAGCGCGCGCAGCGCAGCGAGCAGCCGTGCGCGTTCGGCGCGAACGGCCGCCGCCTGCGCGTCGAGCACCTCGAGATGGTCGAGCAGCAAATCGGCCGTGGCGAGCGTCAGCACGTTGACGTTGTACGGCGGGCGCAACTTATCGAACTGCTCGATCCACGCCGGGTCGCCGGCCAGATAGCCGAGGCGGATGCCCGCCAGCCCAAGCTTCGAGAGCGTGCGCAGCACCAGCAGGTTCGGCCTTCGTTGGGCACCGTCGGCAAGCTGCGGCAGCCAGGTGTCGCAAGCGAAAGGCAGGTACGCCTCGTCGAGCACGACCAGCCCCGGCGCGGCATCCAAGACCGCCTCGACCGTCACGCGATCGAACAAGTTGCCAGTCGGGTTGTTCGGCCAGGCGATGAAGACGACCGCCGGCCGCTCGCGCGCGACCGCCGCGAGCAGCGCGTCGCGGTCAAGCGAGAAGTCTGCGCGCAGCGGCACGCCGACGAAACGGCAGCCGTCGAATCTTGCGCTGATTTCGTACATCACGAACGAAGGCCACGGCGACAGCACCACCGCGCCGGGCCGCGCGCAGGCCTGGATCACGAGGTGGATCAGCTCGTCGGAGCCGTTGCCCAGCATCAGGGCGTTGCCGGGGGGCAGACCGGCCGCACGCGCGAGCTTTGCCTTGAAAGCGGCCGGATTCGCGGGCGGATAACGATTCAGCGCCACCTGCGCGAGCCGCTCGCCGAGTGCGCGCGCGAGCGGCTCCGGCAGACGGTACGGGTTTTCCATCGCGTCGAGCTTGATCAGCCCCTCGGCCGGCGGCACCTGATAGGCGCTCGCCGCGAGCACTTCGTCGCGCAGGATCGACAGATCGGGCCTGGCCCGGAAATCGGTGTCTGACCCCATTATTTTTGGAGGCGGCAGGCGGCGCTTTGCGCGTGCGCGGCAAGCTGCTCGCCGGCAGCCAGGCGCGCTGCAATGCGGCCGAGCGTCTGCGCCCCGGCGCGCGAGACGTGGATCAGGCTGGTGCGCTTCTGGAAGTCGTAGACGCCGAGCGGGGACGAGAAGCGGGCCGTGCGCGCGGTCGGCAGCACGTGGTTCGGCCCGGCGCAGTAGTCGCCCAACGATTCGCTCGCATAGCGGCCGAGGAAAATCGCGCCGGCGTGGCGGATCTTCTCCGCCCAACGCTCGGGTTCGTCGGTCGAGATCTCCAGATGTTCGGGGGCGATGCGGTCGGCGAGCGCGCACGCTTCGTCCAGATCGCGCGTGCGGATCAGCGCGCCGCGGTTCGCGAGCGAGGTTTCGATGATCTGCCGGCGCGGCTGCGCCGGCAGCAGCCGGGCGATCGCCGCGGCGACGGCGTCGATGAAATGAGCGTCGGGCGTGAGCAGGACCGCCTGGGCGAGCTCGTCGTGCTCCGCCTGCGAGAACAGGTCGAGAGCGATCCAGTCCGGGTCGGTCTTGCCGTCGCAGATGACGAGGATCTCGCTGGGCCCCGCGATCATGTCGATGCCGACGACCCCGAACACGCGCCGTTTGGCGGCGGCCACGTACGCGTTGCCTGGGCCGACGATCTTGTCGACCGCCGGCACGGTCGCCGTACCGTAGGCGAGCGCCGCGACCGCCTGCGCGCCGCCGATCGCGAACGCGCGCGTCACCCCCGCGAGGCTCGCCGCCGCGAGCACGAGCGGATTCCGTTCGCCGCCCGGCGTGGGCACGACCATGACGATCTCGCGCACGCCGGCCACTTGCGCAGGAATCGCGTTCATCAGCACCGACGACGGGTAGGCCGCCCGGCCGCCGGGCACGTACAGGCCGACGCGATCGAGCGGGGTGACGCGCTGGCCGAGCGTGGTGCCGTCCTCCTCCTGCACCGTCCACGTTTCTCCGCGCTGCCTTTCGTGGAAGGCCTGGATACGCCGCGCCGCCGCTTCGAGCGCGGCGCGGTCTTCGAGCGGCAGCGCTTCGAGCGCGGCGCGCATCTCGTGCACGCCGATTGCGAGCGCGGCGACCGACGGCGCGTCGATGCGGTCGAAGCGGCGCGTGTAGTCGAGCACCGCGGCGTCGCCACGCGCCCTGACGTCGTCGACGATCGCGCCTGCCGCGCGCTCGATTTCGCGGTCGCCGGCGGTGTCGACGGCGACCAGCCGCGCGAATGCGTCGTCAAAATCCGCGTCGCGCGTATCCAGCCTCAGGATCTTCATCGCTTCGCCACCGCCTCCAGTTTCGCGATCAGCGGCTCGACTTCGGCGCGCCGCGTCTTCAGCGCGGCGATGTTGACGATCAGCCGCGACGAAATCGCCGCGATCTCCTCGACCTCGACCAAGTCGTTCGCGCGCAGCGTCCCCCCGCTGGATACCAGGTCGACGATGGCGTCGGCGAGCCCCGCCAGCGGCGCCAGTTCCATCGAGCCGTACAGCTTGATCACGTCGACATGAACGCCCTTGGCGGCAAAGTGCTCCCTGGCGGTCTGCACGTACTTCGTCGCCACGCGCAGCCGCGCCCCCCGCCGCACGGCCGCGGCATAGTCGAAGCCGGCCGGCGCGGCCACGCACAGCCGGCAGCGCGCGATGCCGAGGTCCAGCGGCACCGCGAGGCCCTGACCGCCATGCTCCATCAGCACATCCTTGCCCGCGACGCCAAGTTCGGCCGCACCGTACTGCACGTAAGTCGGCACATCGGATGCGCGCACGACGACGATGCGCAGGTTCGGGGCCGAGGTGCCGATGATCAGCCGGCGCGACGTCTCTGGATCCTCCAGCGGCGCAATGCCCGCGCGCGCGAGCAGCGGCGCGGTTTCCTCGAAGATCCGGCCTTTCGACAGCGCGAGCGTGATCATCGTATCGTCGAGAAGCCGGACTTCGGCAGCGGGGCAGCGGGACCGCCGGGCAGAACGCCCGCGGACGCGTCGCTCCGTGTCTTCCGTGACTCCGTGGTGAACACCGTCATTTCACCCGCTCGATGCGCGCGCCCAGCTCGGCCAGGCGACGCTCCATGCGGTCATAGCCGCGGTCGAGATGGTAAATCCGGTCGACGATCGTTTCGCCGGAAGCGACGAGCCCCGCGATCACCAGGCTCGCCGAGGCGCGCAGGTCGGTGGCCATGACCTTCGCGCCCGACAACGCCGGCACGCCCTGCACGACCGCCGTGTTGCCCTCGATCGCGATCTGCGCGCCGAGCCGTTGCAGCTCGAGCACGTGCATGAAGCGGTTCTCGAAGATCGTTTCGGTGATCCTGCCCACTCCGTGGGCGATCGCGTCAAGCGCCATGAACTGCGCTTGCATGTCGGTCGGGAACGCCGGATACGGCGCGGTGCGCAGGCTCACCGCCCGCGGCCGTTTGTTCATCCGCACGCGCACCGCGTCCTGCCCCGCGTCCAGATCGGCACCCGCTTCGCGCAGTTTGTCGAGCACCGCATCGAGCGCGGACGGCGCAGCTCCGCGCAGCGTCACGTCGGCCGCGCCGAACGCGCCGGTGGCGGCCGCGGCGACGAGGAAGGTTCCGGTTTCGATGCGGTCCGGCATCACGCGATGGCGCGCGCCGCCCAGGCGCGGCACGCCTTCGATCACGATGCGATCGCTGCCCGCGCCCGTGATGCGCGCGCCCATCGCCGCGAGGCAGCGCGCCAGATCGACGACCTCGGGCTCGCGGGCGGCGTTCTCGATCACCGTTTCGCCGTCGGCCAGGCAGGCGGCCATCATCAGATTCTCGGTGCCGGTGACCGTCACCATGTCGGTGACGATGCGCGCGCCCTTGAGCCGCGTCGCCTCCGCGACGATGTAGCCGCGGTCGATGCGGATCGACGCACCGAGCAGTTCGAGCCCGCGGATGTGCTGATCGACCGGGCGCGCGCCGATCGCGCAGCCGCCCGGCAGCGACACGCGCGCGCCGCCGAAGCGCGCGACCAGCGGCCCCAGCACCAGCACCGACGCGCGCATCGTCTTGACCAGCTCGTACGGCGCTTCGGTCGAACTGACCGCGTCGGCGCGCGCGGCGAGGTCGGTACCGTCGCGCTCGATGCGCACGCCCATGCCGCGCAGCAGCTTGGCCATCGTCGCGATGTCGGCCAACTGCGGGACGTTCGAAAGCTGCACTTCGCCGTCGGTCAGCAGCGCGGCGGCCAGTATCGGCAGCGCGGCGTTCTTCGCACCGGCGACCGCGATCTCGCCGCGCAGCGGCACGCCGCCTTCGATTTTCAGCTTGTCCATCGGCGGGTCTGCGGGCTGCGCGCAAGCCGCGCGGCGAAACCGTACGGGTTCGGTAGAGCGAAGCGAATCGGGCATGACGCGTTCCTCCTCGATGCGCCCGCCGTCGGCGGGCTGGCGGAAGGAACTGTCGCTGCCACCGCCGAAGCCGCGGCGAAGCGCAGGTGAAGCGAGCGTGAAGCGCGCACCGTTTCAGCCCCTGTATTCGCCCGGTGCCAGCGTCTTCATCGACAGCGCGTGGATTTCCTCGCGCATGCGGCCGCCGAGCGCGGCGTACACGAGCTGGTGCCTGTGCACGCGCGTCTTGCCCTCGAACGCGGGGCTGACGATCAGCGCCTCGAAGTGGTGGCCGTCGCCACGCACTTCGACGACGTCGCACGGCAGGGCGCGAGCGATGAGGTTGCGGATGTCTTCGGGCGTGGGAAGCATGTTCAGTGTCTGATCTTGTAGCCGCGCGCGAGCATGCGCAACGCGATCACCGACGCCAGCGCGAGCGCCGCCAGCACGACGGCCAGGCTCACCCACGGCGACACGTCGGACTGCGCGAAGAAGCCGTAACGGAAGCCGTCGACCATGTAGAAAAACGGGTTGAAGTGCGATACCGCCTGCCAGAACGGCGGCAGCCCGTGCACCGAATAGAACACGCCGGACAGGAACGTCGCCGGCATGATGATGAAGTTTTGGAACGCTGCGAGCTGGTCGAACTTGTCCGACACGATCCCGGCGATCAGCCCGAGCACGCCGAGCAATGCGGCACCCAGCAGCGCGAACACGACGATCCACGGCGGCGCGGCGAGCGGCGGCGGCGCGAACCACACGGTGACCGCGAACACGCCGAGCCCGACGACCAGCCCGCGCACGACCGCTGCGATCACGTAGGCGGCGAAGAATTCGCCGTTGGACAGCGGCGGCAGCAGCACGAACACCAGGTTGCCGGTGATCTTGCTCTGGATCAGCGACGACGAACTGTTGGCGAACGCGTTCTGCAGCACGCTCATCATCACCAGCCCCGGAATCAGGAAAGCCGTGTAGCCGACGCCGGGAAACGCCTCGACGTGCGCTTCGAGCACGTGACCGAACACGAGCAGGTACAACACGCCGGTCAGTACGGGCGCGGCCACCGTCTGGAAGCTCACCTTCCAGAAACGCAGCACCTCCTTGTACAGCAGCGTGCGGAAGCCGACCGCCGACGCCGCGCGCGGCTTCGACGGCTTGCTCGGCGCAGCGGCTCCGGGCTCGATCCGGGGCGGGGCCTCAGCGGCGTGCATGTCGAGCGTGCGCGGATCGCTCATGCCGCCATCCGCAGCCGGTCGTCGGCAATCAACTGCAGGAACACGTCCTCGAGATCGGCGTGACCCACTTCGAGATCGTCGATCGCCACGCCCGCGACACGCAGCGCCGCCAGCGCCGCTTCGACGTCCTCGACGCGCGCCAAGCGCAGCACGGCCTGGCCGTCGCCGCGCTCGATCACGGCGGGTTCCAGCGCGGCCGGCAGCGCGCCGCGGAAACGCAGCGCAAGCCGCAACCCGGACAGTCGCTGCAGCAGGTTGCGCGTTTCGTCGAGCGCGATCAGGCGGCCGGCCTTCAGCATCGCGATGCGCCCGCACAGCGCCTGCGCTTCCGCCAGGTAGTGCGTGGTCAGCACGATCGTATGGCCTTCGCGGTTGAGCCGCCGCACGAAAGCCCACAGCGTCTGCCGCAGCTCGACGTCCACGCCCGCCGTCGGCTCGTCGAGGATGATCACCGGCGGCCGGTGCACGAGTGCCTGCGCCACGAGCACGCGCCGCTTCATGCCGCCCGACAGCGTGCGCATGTTCGCGTCGGCCTTGTTGGTCAGATCGAGCGCGCCGATGACTTCGTCGATCCACGCGTCGTTGTGGCGGATGCCGTAGTAGCCCGACTGGATCCGCAAGGTCTCGCGCACGGTGAAAAACGGATCGAACACGAGTTCCTGCGGCACGACGCCCAGTCGCGAGCGCGCCGCCCGGTAGTCGGCAACGACGTCGTGGCCCATCACGGCCGCGCGGCCGCGGGTTGCGCGCGCCAGCCCGGCGACGATCGAGATCAGCGTCGTCTTGCCGGCGCCGTTCGGGCCGAGCAGTCCGAAGAATTCGCCCGTCTCGATGCGCAGGTTGATGCCGTCGAGCGCGGTCACCGGGGCCGCGCGCGATGCGTAGCGCTTGGCGAGATCGACGACTTCGATGGCGGCGACTGGCATCGGCGAAGCATGCACGGCCGCCGCGCGCGGCCGCCATGCATGGGTTGCGAAAACGATCGAGGGACGGAACGCCCGGTCCGCATCCTCCGTCCCTGACTTGCGGACAGAAGGGTTCGGCGAGCCCCTGCGGCCGAGGACCCGTCGCGGACGTCCGGCGGACGGTGGCGATTCTACCGGTGCGCGCCCCTATTCGGCGCCCTGCCGCAGCGACGGCACGAGTTCGTCGACGCCATAGAGCTTGGCCAGGCTCCTGAGCGCTGCCGGCCCGTGCGCGAGCGAAAGACGGACGCCGCGCGCCTGCGCCTCGCGCTGCCACGCCAGCAGCAGCGCCACCGCGGACGAGTCGACCTGACGGACGGCGGAAAGATCGAAATCCGCGTCGCCGGCGCGAATCGCTTCGATGCCGGCGGCGAGCAAAGCGGCGGCGTTTTGGTGGCTGATCGACTCGACTTCGAGTTTCATCACGCCTTCTTGTCGGCGGCGGCCAGCTGGCGGTTGCGCTCGGCGAGCGACTTGATCAGTCCGTCGATACCGCCGGCTTTGATTTCGGCGGCGAACGAGTTCTTGTAGTTTTCGACCAGCCAGACGCCTAGGATGTTGACGTCGTAGATCTTCCAGCCGGCGTCTGTCTTTTCGAGCCGGTAGTCGAGCTGGATCGGCTCACCGCGCGACGGCACGACGGCGGTGCGCACGATGACGTCGGTGTCGTTCGGGCCGGCGCGGAACGGGCGCATCTGCACCTGGTGATCGCGCACGGCCGACACGGCTCCGCTGTAGGTGCGCACGAGCAGCGTGCGGAACTCGCGCGTGAGCCGTTCGCGCTGCTCGGGCGTGGCCTGCCTCCAGCCGCGGCCGACCGCGAGCCGCGTCATCTTCTCGAAGTCCACGTACGGCAGGATCTTCTCGTCGATCAAGGCGTTGAGCCTGGCGACGTCCCCCGCTTGCAGCGACTTGTCCTTCTTGATCGCGTCGAGCACGTCGTTCGACAGCCTGCGAACCAACGCATCGGGTGCCTCGGCGGCCGACGGCGCGATGCTGGTCGCGGTCGTACCTTGCGCATGCACGGCGACCGCGAGCGTGAGACTGGCGCCAAAAGCGGCGGCGAGCTTTCGGAGCATCGGCAGATTTCGCATGGTGATCGAAGGTCGGGTTGGAAGCGGCTCGTGTATGACCCTAACCGCCCAAGGTCGTTCCCGCGGCCGCTCACGCATTAGCGCGGCGGCGGGTCCCGCGGTTGATCGTCGCGCGGCGGCTCGGCGCGCGCCTTCTCGTCCCCGCTCGGCGCGCTGCGTCCGTCCGCACGCGCCTTGACCGGTGCCTCGTCGTCGTCTTCGTCGGCCTCGCGCGGCGGATTGCCATCATGCACGAGGCTGCGCCGCCGCTGCAGGTAGGCGTCGCGCGCGAACTGGTACTTGTCGAGCGCGGCCTGCTCCAGCAGACGGCCGGCGTCGAGCAGGCGCGCGCGCAGGTCGATCGTCTCAAGCGCAAACAGCGAGTTACGCACGCGCACCTGGTCGCCGGCGGCATTGGCCGGGTCGACATAGGCGTCGGGCACGCGCCCGAGGGCGTCGCGCACCGAGCTCGGACCGAGCAGCGGCAGCACAAGGTACGCGCCCGCGCCGAACCCCCAGCGGCCGAGCGTCTGTCCGAAGTCCTCGTTGTGCTTTTCGAGTCCCACTTTCGAAGCCACGTCGAAACAGCCGAGCACGCCGACCGTCGTGTTGATCGCGATCCGGCAGACATCTGACACCGCTTCCACTGGCTTGCCTTGCAGCAGGTTGTTCAAGGCGTTGCTGACGTCGCCGAGGTTGGCGAAGAAGTTGCCGACGCAGCCGCGCACCGGCTCGGGAACCAGCGCGACGTAGCCTTGCGCGACCGGCTTGAGCACGGCGCGGTCGACGCGATCGTTGAACTCGAAGAGGTGGCGGTTCATGCGCTCGAGCGGATCGGCCGGGTTGCTGCCGGCGTCGGGCGGAATCGTCGCGCACGCGCCTGCCAGCAGCGCGGCGGCCGCTGCCGCAAGCGGTCGCAAACAGCGCAGCGCGCCTCGCATCGTGCGCCCCTACTTCTTCTCGGCGGGCCCTTCGGCCGCGCGGTTGTAGAGGAACTGCCCGATCAGGTTCTCGAGTACGACCGCCGACTGTGTCATCTTGACCGTGTCGCCGTTGCTCAGCATCTTGTCGTCACCGCCCGGCTCCAGCCCGATGTACTGGTCGCCGAGCAGCCCCGCGGTCAGGATCTTGGCCGAGGTGTCCGCCGGAAACTCGATCCCTTTCTGGATCTCGAGGGTGACCACACCCTGGTAGGTGCGCGTGTCCAGCCCGATCGAGGCCACGCGGCCGACCGTGACCCCGGCGCTGCGCACCGGTGCGCGCACCTTCAGCCCGCCGATGTTGTCGAACTTCGCGGTCAGCGTGTAGGTCTCGCCGGTGTTGAACGAGGCGAGGTTCGCCGCCTTCAGCGCGAGATAGAAAATCGCGACGAAGCCCAGCAGCACGAACACGCCGACCAGCGACTCGATGCCCTTGCGTCCCATGAGTAGCTCCAGTTACCGCGGCGTCGAAAACATCACCGCGGTCAACACGAAATCCAGCAGCAGTACGGCGAGCGATGAAATCACCACCGTGCGCGTGGTCGCCTGCGCCACGCCTTCCGGTGTGGCCTGCGTCTCGTAGCCCTGGTACAGCGCGATGAAGGTGCACGCCACGCCGAACACGAAGCTCTTGACCATGCCGTTGCCGACGTCGTCGAAGACGTCCACCCCGTCCTGCATCTGCGACCAGAACTGTCCCGAGTCGATGCCGATCAGCAGCACGCCGACCACGTAGCCGCCGAAGATGCCGACCGCGGAAAACATCGCCGCCAGCAGCGGCATCGCGATGATGCCGCCGATGAAGCGCGGCGCGAGCACGCGGCTCTTGGGGTCGATCGCCATCATCTCCATCGCGGCGAGCTGCTCGCCGGCCTTCATCAAGCCGATCTCGGCGGTCAGCGAGGTGCCGGCGCGACCGGCGAACAGCAACGCGGTGACCACCGGCCCCAGCTCGCGCACCAGCGACAGCGCCACCAGCAGTCCGAGCGACTCGGCCGCGCCGTAGCGGGACAGCGTGTAGTAGCCCTGCAGGCCGAGCACGAATCCGACCGCCAGCCCCGACGCCGCGATGATCACCAGCGAGTAGTTGCCGATCGCGTGGATCTGAACCACGACGAGGTAGAAGCGCCGCAGCGCCTGCGGCAGATGTTTCAACAGCTCGACCAGAAAGAACGCGTGGCGACCGAGCGCGCGGAACACCGTCAGCGCACGCGCGCCGAGCGCCTGCAACAGGTCGAGCGGCTTCAAACGCGCACCCCGAACTCTTCGGCGGCCGGCCGAGCCGGATAGTGGAAGCGCACCGGTCCATCGGGCTCGCCGCGGATGAACTGGCGCACCTCGGGATCTTCGGAAGCCTGCAGCTCGCGCGGCGTGCCGTGCGCGACGACGCGCCCCTGCGAGGACAGCAGGTACGCGTAGTCGCAGATCATGAAGCACTCCTGCACGTCGTGCGAGACGATCAGCGACGTGGCACCCGTAGCGTCGTTGAGCTTGCGGATCAGGTTCGCCGTCACGCCCATGCTGATCGGATCGAGACCGGCAAAAGGCTCGTCGTACATGATCAGGTCGGGGTCGAGCGCGATCGCACGCGCCAGCGCGATGCGCCGCGCCATGCCGCCGGAAACCTCAGCGATGCGCAGCGGTGCGGCGCCGCGCAGGCCGACCGCGTTGAGCTTCATCAGCACGATGTCGCGGATCATCGACTCCGGCAGGTCGGTGTGCTCGCGCAGCGGAAAGGCGACGTTCTCGAACACCGTCAGGTCCGTGAACAGCGCGCCGAACTGAAACAGCATGCCGAGCCGCCGCCGCAGCCGATACAGCAGTTCCTTGTCGCGCGCATCGACGCGCTCGCCGTCGAAGGTGATCGTGCCGCGGTTGGCGGCGTGCACGCCTCCGATCAGCCGCAGCAGCGTGGTCTTGCCACAGCCCGAACCGCCCATGATCGCCGTGACCTTGCCGCGCGCGAAGCGGGCCGACACGTCGTTCAGGATCGTGCGGCTCGGGTCATAGCCGAACGTGACGCGATCGACGGTGATGAAGTCGTCCTGGGACACGGCATCTTGTCGCGTCAGCGCGCGCGGCATTACGGCGCGCGACGCTGCGGGTTGTTGGTCGGGCCGGCAACGACGGCAAGCCGGCCGATGCGGGCGCCGCTAACCGCGCGCGGCGGGCGAATTGTCGCACAGCGTCAAGCGCCGCTCGTACGACGGCCCGCGCTGCCCGAAGGAGCGAGCGCCGCGTTCAGCGGCGGTACTTCTGCCTTGCCTCGAACGCGGCAACGCACTCGGGAAGGTCGTAGAACATGCCCGCGACCGCCTTGCCCCGGGCCGTGGCTTGGGTGTCGCCATAGTTCGCGAATTCGCGTTCGCAGACTTCGCGCGGGCGCCGATCGACCATGACGCAACGGTCGATCAGTTCGGCGCGGATCGGCGCGAGCTTGACGGCGCGCGCGGCCTCGCACTTGCGGTCGAGCTCGTCGAGGCGTTTCAGCTCCGCTTCGCTTTGCGCGAAGACGGTCGGCGCGGCGGCCAGTACCGCGACGGCGGCGAACGAGAACCTTGCGCAGCGTACTGTCACGGTGATCACCCCAACGGCGGCGGTTCGATGCGCGGCAGACTGCGGCGAACGTGCCGGCGCTCGGCACCCGCGTTCATCTGCCGGATTCACGTTTACAGTGTATGCGCTTCGCACGCGCGGCGCGCGCCGGGCCGATAGACGATTCCGCGCGGCCGACCGGCGTGCGGCCCGTAGAATCGCCTCATGCAACGAGACGATATCCGAGCGATTTACCGACTGCAGGTGGCGGTCGCGGATGCCGCGCGGCGCGCGCAGGCGCTGGCGCTCGAGCAGAGCATCGAGATGCCCGTCGAGGCGGTGCAGGACGCCGGCGTGCTCGACCGCATCGTCGCGCGGGTCGAGCGCATCGATGCGCTGCCCGACGGTTCGAGCCTGGCGCAGGTCGCGCTCGCCGCGGAAAGCGTCGGCGAGGATCCCGGGCAGCTGCTCAACATGCTGTTCGGCAACAGTTCGCTGCTGTCCGACGTGGAGCTGGTCGACGTCGACGTTCCCGACGCGCTCGCGCGCCGTTTGGGCGGGCCGAACCTGGGCATCGACGGTCTGCGCGCCCTCGCCGGCGTGACCGGCCGGCCGCTGACGTGCACGGCGTTGAAACCGATTGGCTCCTCCCCCGCCCAGCTAGCGGCGCTCGCCCGGACCTTTGCCGCAGCGGGCATCGATGTCATCAAGGACGACCACGGCTGGGCCGACCAGGCGAGCGCGCCGTTCGCTCAGCGTGTGGCCGCGTGCCAGGCCGCCGTCGACGACGTCAACGCCGCGCGCGGAAGCGTCACGTTGTACGCGCCGAGCCTGTTCGGCACCTGCTCGCAGATGCTCAGGCAGATCGAGCTTGCGCGCACGCGCGGTGTGCGCGTGGCGCTGATCGCACCGATGGTCTGCGGCGTGGCTACGCTCAACGGACTGCGGCGCGAGCACCCCGACTTCGCGTTCATCGCGCATCCCTCGCTGGCTGGCGCGAGCCGCATCGCGCCGCCCGTGCTGCTCGGCAAGCTGTTCAGACTATTCGGCGCCGATGCGGTGATCTTTCCGAATCACGGCGGCCGCTTCACCTATCCTCGCGAAATCTGCCGCGCGATCGCGCAGGCCAACCGCGCCCCGTGGCACGGCCTGAAGGCCGCGTTGCCGGTGCCGGCCGGCGGCATGAGCGTGGAGCGCGTGCCGGAACTGAAGCGCGAGTACGGCAACGATTGCATGCTGCTCGTTGGCGGCTCCTTGCTGATCGCGCGCGAGCGACTGCAGGAGCGCAGCCACGAGTTCGTCGCGGCGGTCGCGCGCCGCGAGGCGGCGGCGAACGCATGAGCGGCGTGCGACGCTTCGAGCCGGACGCCGCGGGCGACTACCGCTGGCAGGACGTCGAACGGCTGCGCTACAAGGACGAAGGCAGCGCGCCGTTTCGCGATATCACGCGCCAGGTGCTGTTCGCGCCGCCCGATCAGGCGTGCGAGCTGCGCTACTTCGAGATCGCGCCGGGCGGTTACTCCACGCTTGAACGCCACGCGCACACGCACGCGGTGCTGATCCTGCGCGGCCATGGCACGGTGCGCCTCGGCGACGAGGTGTACGCGGTCGCCGAGCGCGATCTCGTGACCGTCGATGCGCTGACCTGGCACCAGTTTCGCGCCGCCGACAGCGCGCTCGGCTTCCTGTGCCT
>JBBIJJ010000007.1:0-44109 GCA_037446035.1 Burkholderiales bacterium | reverse complement strand
CTAGACATGTCTCGGCACCGCGGCCGCATCCGTTCAGCCAGCGGCCCGCTCGCGACGAAGTCTCCACGCGTTTTCAGTCGATCGCGCGCAACTGCCAGAAGATCGCGCTGTCGAACGGCGCCCAAGCGGCCGTCCGTACGCCTGCATGCGCAAGCCCGCGGCGCACCCACTCGTTGCAGGTGAACCAGAACGTGTAGACGGGAATCGCCTCGTAGAACGCGTCGGTGTCGAAGTAGCCCGGCGCATCGATGCGCAGCGGCCGGCCTGCGCCATCGCGGCGGAACGATGCGCGCAGGTAGTCGACGAGCCGCCGGTACTGCGCGGGGCTGATCCGAACGCGCTTTGCTGCATACGCTTCAGGACGATCGAGATACTCGACGTGCATCGCTCCCTGCCCCAGCCCTGATAGCGCGAAGATCGCCGTGCGCAGCCGCAGCTCGCGCCAGGTCGGCGTGTTCAGATAAAAGTCGCGATCGCCCCAGCCGAAAGCGATCCACGCGAGCGGCGCAGCGAGCCGCCCGAAGTGCTGCGGCGGATGGTCGATCGACCAGTCCACACCCGCGGCGCGCGTCGGCGCGACGATCTCCGCGTGCACCCCGTTGGTCCGCACGTAGATTGCCACGCCGTCGGACGCTTCGACAAAACCGCGATTGACCGGTAGCGCGCCGAGCGCAAGCGCCGCCGCCAGATAAGCGGCGGGCAGTGCCGCCAGCGCGAGCAGCCCGCGCACCGGCCAAAGCAGCGCTCGCAGCCCACGGCGGCGGCGCATCGCGCTCAAGCCGCCGCACGCCGCCGGCGCGACCGTGCAGCCGGCCGTGCGCGCCTCACTGCCGCCGCGACTCGATCACGCCGTCGGTCGTGCCCAGCAGCAGCACGTCGGCACCGCGCTTGGCGAACAGGCCGCTCGCCACGACGCCGACGATGCCGTCGATGGCGGTCTCGAGACCGACTTGATCCGTGATGCGCAGGCCGTGCACGTCGAGGATCACGTTGCCGTTGTCGGTCAGCACACCTGCGCGCCACTTGGGTTGCCCGCCGAGCGCCGCCAGCCGGCGTGCGACGTAGCTGCGCGCCATCGGAATCACCTCGACCGGCAGCGGAAAGCGGCCGAGCACGTCGACGCGCTTGCTTTCGTCGGCGATGCACACGAACTGCCGCGCCACCGCGGCGACGATCTTCTCGCGCGTCAGCGCCGCACCGCCGCCCTTGATCATCGAAAACGAGCCGTCGATCTCGTCGGCGCCGTCGATATAGACGGGCAGGTCCTCGACGTCGTTCAGATCGAACAGGCGGATGCCGTGCGCGGCGAGCCGCTGGCCGCTTCGCTCGGAACTGGTCACCGCGCCGAGGATGCGGTCCTTGATCGCCGCCAGCTCGTCGATGAACATATCCGCGGTCGAACCGGTGCCGACGCCGATGATCTTGCCCTCCGGCACGAAACGGATCGCGGCCTTGGCGACCGCGCGCTTGAGTTCCGCCTGTGTGCTCACCTGCCCTCCCTGCGCTGCGCGCCGATCATAGCGGGGGCCATGGGGGGAACGGCAGACTCGGCGCCGGCGTCAGCGCGGCCGGCGTATCGTCGGCGGAGGCGCCCGCAACGGACCGAACCAGAACGCGCGCGGGCGGTGCTCGTGCAGACCGCGCAGCGCGGGATCGGCAAAGCGCACGACGCGCGGCCGCACCGCGAGATTGGCGGCGACGGTCTGCGCCGCATCTTCCGCGTGCTCGATCACGAACGCGTGGCCGTACGGTTTGTAGACGACGTTGCCCGCGAGCCGGACGTGCGGTGAGCCGGCGACCACGACGCCGCGCTGAAAAGAATGGCGGATCAGGCAGTCGATCGCGCAGCTCGCGCCCGAGTCGCCGTTGGCGGACCAGTGCAGCGGAAACCGATCGCGCCGGCCGAACTGTCCGACCCGGCGGAATTCGACCCCGCGGAAGCGGCCGATGGACGAACGCGCGCCCTCGTCGCCGTCGCGCGCGCCGCTGCCGATCAGGCAATGCGCACCGAAACCGCGCTCGCTCGAAGCTTCGTCGCCTTCGACGACGACGCCGCGGCTCATCAGCATGACCTTGCCCAGCGTGGTGGCCGGTGCCCGCAGCGGCGAACGTTCGCCGAGATGGCGGTGCTGCAACGGGCGATCGACGGTCACGGTCATTCCGTCGCGTGCGACCGCTTCGATCGTTCGCTCTTCGACCAGCGGCAGGTCGGCGCCGCCGGAAGCGATCGCGATCGGCTCGCCCGCCTGCCAGTCGACCGGCTGCGCGAGCCGCAGCGTGCGGCCACCCGCGCCGATGGTGTCCCCCAGCGCAGCCCAGCTCTTGCGCCGGCATCCGTGCAGGTCGATCGTGCCGCCGCGCACGGCCGCCAGAAACGCGGTGCCGAGACCGTGCGCGTTTTCGTCGGGCGCACCGCCGCCGAGCGAAATCATCAGCCGCGCGTCGCGCGGCGCGTCCGGGCTGCCCGCGCGCAGCGCACCGCCGCCTTCGACCAGGATCCAGCGCGCGCGCAGCGACAGTTCGCGCGGCGCGAACAGCAGCGTGCCAAAGACCGTGATCGAGGCCGCGCGCACGTCGGCGTCGACGACGACCGTACGCCCCGGTGGAATCACCACGTCCTCGTCGGGCCGCGGAACACGTCCGTTCCAGGCGGCCGGGTCGGACCACACGCGCGCATCCGGCGCGAACGGCTCCGCGTCGCGCGATCCGGTCACGCCAACGGCGCCACCGGCAGCCTGAAGATCGAGCAAGCCCATATCCTCCTGAGCATGGATCGCGCCCCTCTGCGGGGACTCGAAGCGATCGCGGTGCCGCGCGCGAGCGCGTCCGCAACGAGCGGCGAAGGCTACACCCGAAGGCGGCGCCGAACCAACCGACGCGCAACACAAGAACGCGCGATGGGGCGTGTACCGCGGCGTTCTTAACACGACTTGCGCGGGAGCGGCGCGCCGCCGAAGAACACGCGCCCGTCGGCCTCCGGCTCGAAGATCACGTGGACGTTCTCGACCGCACGCACGAGGCAGGCGGCAACGGCGCCGCCCAGCGCGCCTGCATAGCGGCCGCGATCCTCGATCGAAGCCGGGCGGGCGAGCACGCGCACGAAGACCGCGCGCGGCGCGGCGACGGTGTCGTTCTCGGCGTAGGCGTCGGCGGCGCGCGGCCGCAGGCGCACCCAGGTCGCCCCGGGGCCCCGACCCGCAGACGCGCCCCGAGGCGTCGGCGCGCGCGCGGGCCCGGGCGGCTCGTCGTCCGCGCCGACTTACTCGACGTCGCCGATCGGCACGGCCTACTTGCGCGGCGGCGGCACGTCGGTGCAGACACCTTCGTGGATCTCGGCCGCCATGCCGATCGATTCGCCGAGCGTCGGGTGCGGATGGATCGTGCGGCCGATGTCGGCCGCGTCGCAGCCCATTTCGATGGCCAGCGCGATCTCGCCGATCAGGTCGCCGGCGTGCGTGCCGACGATGCCGCCACCGACGATGCAATGGGTGTCTTCGTCGAACAGCAGCTTGGTGAAACCTTCGTCGCGGCCGTTGGCGATCGCACGTCCGCTCGCGCTCCACGGAAACTTCGCCACACCGATGCGCACGCCCTTCTGTCTTGCCTCGTCTTCGGTCAGGCCGGCCCACGCGACCTCCGGATCCGTGTACGCGACCGAAGGGATCACGCGCGCGTCGAAGTGCGACTTGTGTCCGGCGGCGGCTTCGGCGGCGACATGGCCCTCGTGCACGGCCTTGTGCGCGAGCATCGGCGGGCCGACGATGTCGCCGATCGCGAAGATGTGCGCGACGTTGGTGCGCATCTGCGAATCGACGGGGATGAAACCGCGCTCGTCGATGCGGACGCCGGCGCGCTCCGCACCGATCTTGCGGCCGTTGGGGCTGCGGCCGACCGCCTGCAGGATCAGGTCATATCGCTGCGGCTCGGCCGGCGCGGCATCGCCCTCGAAGCGCGCCCACAGGCCGTCGGGCTTCGCTTCGACCACGACCGCCTTCGTCTTCAGCATCACCTTGTCGAAGCGGCCGGCGTTGTGCTTCTGCCAGACGCGCACGAGATCGCGGTCGGCGCCGAGCATCAGGCCGTCCAGCATCTCGACGACGTCGATGCGGGCACCGAGCGTCGAGTACACGGTGGCCATTTCCAGCCCGATGATGCCGCCGCCGACGACCAGCATGCGCTGCGGGATCGAAGGCAGTTCGAGCGCGCCGGTGGCGTCGACGATGCGCGGATCGTCGGGCATGAACGGCAGCCGCACCGCGGCCGAGCCCGCGGCGATGATCGCGCGGTCGAAGCGAATCGTCTTCTTCTCGCCGGTCTTGTCCTGGCCGGCGCCGGTCGTCAGTTCGACTTCGACGTGGTTCGGCCCGACGAAGCTGCCGTAGCCGCGCACGACGGTGACCTTGCGCATCCTGGTCATCGCCGCCAGCCCGCCGGTCAGCTTGCCGACGACTTTCGACTTGTGCGCGCGCAGCTTGGCCAGATCGACGGCCGGCTTGCCGAAGGCGACGCCGAGCTCGGCGAAGTGTGCGGCTTCGTCCATCACTGCGGCCACATGCAGCAACGCCTTCGACGGAATGCAGCCGACGTTCAGGCATACGCCGCCGAGCGATGCGTAGCGCTCGACGAGCACCGTCTTCATTCCGAGGTCGGCCGCGCGGAACGCGGCCGAATAGCCGCCGGGCCCGGCGCCGAGGACGAGCATGTCGCAGTCGATGTCGGCGGCGCCGACGGCGGCTGGGCGCTGCACGGCGGGCGCCGGAGAAATCTCCCCCGCCCCCCTTGTCTTGAAGGGGGGCGAGTCGACCTGGCTGGGCTCACCGCCGCCTTTCGCCGCGGGAGTCCGGGAAGGAGTCGCTGCGGCCGCCGTTTCGACAGCCTCCAGCTCGAGGATCGCACTGCCCTCCGACACCTTGTCGCCCAGCTTCACCCGCAGCGCCTTGACCCGGCCCGCGTGCGACGACGGAATCTCCATCGACGCCTTGTCGCTCTCCACCGTGATCAGCGACTGCTCGCGTGCCACCACGTCGCCTTCCCTGACCAGCACCTCGATGACTTCCACATCCCTGAAGTCGCCGATGTCCGGAACCTTGATCTCGATCGTCTGGCTCATGGGCTCTCTCCGCCCGCCAGCGGCAGGCTGAACACGCGCACCGGAAGCGCGGAACTCTTGTCGAACTCGGCACCCGCCTTCACACCCAGTTCGGCGACCGCGCGTGCCGACCTCAGGCGGTCGTACGCCGCGTACATCGCCCCGAGCGCGAAGTTGCGGCCCGAGCCGATGCCCCAGAACCGCTCGAAGCTGAACACCTCGCGGTACGAGTACACGCCGTAGATGCCGCTCGAATTGGCGATTACCGCGGTGATCTGCGAGGACTCGTACGGGTCCGACTCGTCCTCCTTCGGGTTCAGGAAGTACTTCTCCTTCAGCACCGCGTGCAGTTTCTGGAACGTCGTGAAGATCTGCTGCCGGCTGCCGAGCCGGCAGTCCTCGCCGAGGTTGCGCAGCGCCTCGGCGAGCACCGCAAAGTGCGCGGTGCTGCCGGCCAGCCCGATGTACGAGTCGGCGACCTGGAAGATCTTCTCGTTGACCTCGTAGCCGTGCGGCAGCCGCGTCTCGCCGAACGTGACCAGCGCGTCCGACGCGATCGCGATCTCGCCGTTTTTCTTGACGACGACGATGGTGGTCACGGCTACAGCAGCACGCGCCGGAAGTCCGCCAGCAGCGACGCCAGATAGGCGTTGAAGCGGGCCGCGGCTGCGCCGTCGACGACGCGGTGGTCCCACGACAGCGACAGCGGCAGCACGAGCCGCGGCACGAACTGCTTGCCGTCCCACACCGGTCGCGTCGTCGAGCGGCACACGCCGAGGATGGCCACCTCCGGCGCGTTGATGATCGGCGTGAAGTAGGTGCCGCCGATGCCGCCGAGCGAGGAGATCGAAAACGTTCCGCCCTGCATGTCGCCGATCGCGAGCTTGCCGTCGCGCGCCTTCGCGGCGAGCGCCGCGGTTTCCTGCGCGATCTCGAAGATGCCCTTCTTGTCGGCGTCCTTGATCACCGGCACGACCAGCCCGTTCAGCGTGTCGGCGGCAAAACCGATGTGCCAGTAGTTCTTGCGGATGATCGCATCGCCTTCGGGCGCGATCGAGCTGTTGAAGTCGGGAAACTTCTTCAGCGCCGCCACGCAGGCCTTGATCAGGAAGGCGAGGAGCGTGATCTTGACACCGCTCTTCTCGTTTTCCTTGTTCAACTGCACGCGGAAGGCTTCGAGCTCGGTGATGTCCGCGTCCTCGTGGTTGGTGACGTGCGGGATCATCACCCAGTTGCGCGCGAGGTTCGGACCCGACAGCTTCTTGATACGCGACATCTCGACGCGCTCGGTCGGGCCGAACTTCGCAAAATCGACCTGCGGCCAGGCGATCACGTTCAGACCGCCCGCGGCAGACACGGCAGCCTGCGCCGCCGCCGGCCGCACGCCGCCCGCCAAGGCGCGCTTCACGTGCTCGCGCACGTCGTCCTGCGTGACGCGGCCCTTCGGACCGGTGCCGGCGACCTGCGTCAGGTCGACGCCCAGTTCGCGCGCGAACTTGCGCACCGACGGCGATGCGTGCGGCTTGGCGTTGACACAGGCGCTGGCGCCCGCCGCCGCCGTCGCCGCCGGGCGTTCGACCATGTCGACCGCGTAGGCGGTCGACGGCGGCGACGCCGTGGCCGGCGCAACCGGCGCGGGCGCCGGCGCGGCGGGCGCGGGGGCCGGCGCGGCGGCGGTCGCTTCGTTCGCCGCCAGCGTCAGGATCGGCGAACCCTGCGAAACCTTGTCTCCGATCTTCACTAGCAGCGATTGCACGACACCCGCGGCCGGGCTCGGGATCTCCATCGATGCCTTGTCGCTTTCGACGGTGATCAACGACTGGTCCTTGTCGACGCGATCACCCGGCTTGACGAGGACTTCGATCACCTCGACGTCCTTGAAGTCGCCGATGTCGGGGACGACGACTTGGAGCGCTTCGGCTGTCGGGCGCTGGGCGGCGGGGGCCGGAGAAATCCCCCCCAGCCCACCTCTTTCAGCGGGCGGCACTGCTTGCTGCGGTTCGCTCCCCCTTTTCGCAACGGTGGGCGAGGCACTTGCGGCTTCGGCACCGGCGCTGTCCTCCAACTCGAGAATCACGCTCCCCTCCGACACCTTGTCGCCCAACTTCACCCGCATCGCCTTGACCCGCCCCGCGTGCGACGACGGAATCGCCATCGACGCCTTGTCGCTCTCCACCGTGATCAGCGACTGCTCGCGCGCCACCACGTCGCCTTCCCTGACCAGCACCTCGATGACTTCCACGTCCTTGAAGTCGCCGATGTCCGGAACCTTCACCTCGACCAGGTTGCCCATCGTCGTGTCTCCGTTCTTGTCGTTCGCCGCGCCCGCGCGCGGCGGGCGTCGCGTGCGGCCGCGGCGCCTCAGACGCGCGTCGGGTTCGGCTTGTTCGGGTCGATGCCGTACTTCTTGATCGCCTCGGCGACCCTGGCCATCGGCACAGCGCCTTCGTCGGCAAGCGCGCGCAGTGCCGCGACCGTCACGAAGCGGCGATCGACCTCGAAGAAGTCGCGCAGCTTCGCGCGCGTGTCGGACCGGCCAAAGCCGTCGGTCCCGAGCACGTGATACGTGCGCCCTTTCGGCAGGTACGGACGGATCTGGTCGGCGAACAGTCGCATGTAATCGGTCGACGCGACGATCGGCCCGGCGGTGCGTTCGAGCTTCTCTGTCACGTAGGCCTTCTTCGGCTTCTTGTCGGTCGGGTGCAGCAGGTTCCAGCGCTCGCAGTCGATGCCGTCGCGCCGCAGCTCGGTGAAGCTCGTGACGCTCCAGACGTCGCCCGCCACGCCCCAATCCTTTTCGAGCAGATCGGCCGCGGCAATGACCTCGCGCAGGATCGTGCCGCTGCCGAGCAACTGCACTCGCGGGATCGACAGACCCTTGCCGCTGCCGGCCATACCTTCCTTGAACAGATACATGCCGCGCAGAATGCCCTCCTCCTGTCCTTTCTTGAGGCCGGGATGCGGGTAGTTCTCGTTCATCAGCGTCACGTAGTACCAGACGTTGTCCTGGTCTTCGACCATGCGTTTGAGCCCGGCCTGCAGGATCACCGCGACCTCGTGCGCGAAGGTCGGGTCGTAGCTGATGCAGTTCGGGATCGTGGCGCTCATCAGCTGCGAGTGGCCGTCCTGATGTTGCAGGCCTTCGCCGTTCAAGGTCGTGCGGCCGCTGGTCGCGCCCAGCAGAAAGCCGCGCGACTGCATGTCCCCCGCGGCCCAGCACAGGTCGCCGACGCGCTGGAAGCCGAACATCGAATAGAAGATGTAAAAGGGGATCATGATGCGGTCGTTGTTCGAGTACGACGTCGCGGCAGCGATCCAGTCGGCCATCGCGCCGGCCTCGTTGATCCCTTCCTCGAGGATCTGTCCGGCCTTGTCCTCGCGGTAGTACATCACCTGGTCGCGGTCGACCGGCTCGTACAACTGCCCCTGCTGGCTGAAGATGCCGAGTTGGCGGAACATGCCTTCCATGCCGAAGGTGCGCGCCTCGTCGGGAATGATCGGAACGACCCGCGGGCCGACCGACTTGTCGCGCACCAGCTGCGTCAGGAACCGCACGAACGCCTGGGTCGTGCTGATTTCGCGGCCCTCGGCGGTTGGCTCCAGGATCGCGCTGAACGCTTCGAGCGCCGGCACGGCGAGCTTTTCGGAGGCCGTGCGCCGCCGCTGCGGCAGATAGCCGCCCAGCGCGCGGCGCCGCTCGTGCAGGTACTTCATTTCCGGCGAGTTATCGGTCGGCTTGTACAACGGCACCCGCTCGAGTTCGTCGTCCGGCACGGGGATCGCGAAGCGGTCGCGGAATTCGCGCACCGCATCGGTGTCGAGCTTCTTGACCTGGTGCGTCGGATTCTTCGCCTCGCCGATCTTGCCCATGCCGAAGCCCTTGACGGTCTTGGCCAGGATCACGGTGGGTTGCCCCTCGTGCTTGACCGCGGCGGCGTACGCCGCGTAGATCTTGTGCGGGTCGTGCCCGCCGCGGTTCAGGCGCCAGATGTCCGCGTCGCTCATGCGCGAGACCATTTCGAGCGTCTGCGGGTACTTGCCGAAGAAGTGCTTGCGCACGAAGGCGCCGTCGTTGGCCTTGTAGTTCTGGTACTCGCCGTCGACGGTCTCCTCCATCAGCCGCAGCAGCCAGCCGTCCTTGTCCTTGGCAAGCAGCGGATCCCAGTACGAACCCCAGATCAGCTTGATGACGTTCCAGCCCGCACCGCGGAAACTACCCTCCAGTTCCTGGATGATCTTGCCGTTGCCGCGCACCGGGCCGTCGAGGCGCTGCAGGTTGCAGTTCACGACGAAAATCAGGTTGTCCAGCCGCTCGCGCGCGGCCATGCCGATCGCGCCCATCGACTCGGGCTCGTCCATCTCGCCGTCGCCGCAGAAGCACCAGACCTTGCGGCCGCTCGTGTCGGCGATGCCGCGGTTGTGCAGGTACTTCAGGAAGCGCGCCTGGTAGATCGCCTGCAACGGCCCCAAGCCCATCGAGACCGTCGGGAACTGCCAGAAGTCCGGCATCAGTTTCGGATGCGGGTACGACGTGATGCCCTTGCCGTCGACATCGCGCCGGAAGTTGTCCAGTTGCTCGGCGGCGAGCCGCCCTTCGAGAAAGGCGCGGGCATACACGCCGGGGGACGAATGCCCCTGGAAGTAGATCAGGTCGCCGCCGAAGTCCGCGGTCGGCGCACGCCAGAAGTGGTTGAATCCGACCTCCATCAGCGTGCCCACCGACGCATAGCTGGCGATGTGGCCGCCCAGATCGCCGTCGCCGCGGTTGGCGCGCACGACCATCGCCATCGCGTTCCAGCGGATGTAGGAGCGGATGCGCTCCTCGATCGCGTAATCGCCCGGGGACTGCTCCTCCAGGTGCGGCGGGATCGTGTTGATGTAGGCAGTGTTCGGCGAAAAAGGGATGTACGCGCCCGATCGTCGCGCCTTGTCGATCAGCCGCTCCAGCAGGTAGTGCGCCCGGTAAGCGCCCTCCCGCTCCAGGACCGCATCGAGCGCATCGAGCCATTCCTGCGTCTCGAGCGCATCGGCATCGTTGGCGGCGGCCGCCGCCGGAATGTTCGGAATCGCGGACATCGCTGTCTCCTTGGCGTGTGCGTAGCGGCCAGTCGCGACCGTCCGCGAAGCGCACGGCCGGACTGTAACAGCGGCTCGCGCTTTTTTCAAATCGCGATAGTCTTTGCCGTATTATGAAACAATTCTGATGCCGGTGCCGATGCCTCGGCGGCCGGAATCGCCTCGCTAATATGCAGCGCGCCCGCGGCGATTGCATCCGCAGTTCGCCGCATCGAGCCCACGGTGCCCGATGACTGCGCCGGCCGCCAAGCATTCGTTGATCGCTGCCTTCGACGCACTAGCCGATGCGCGGGCACGTCGTGTGCGTTCCGCACCGTGGCTGCCGTTTGCGGTGATCGGCCTGCTCGTCGTACTGATCGCGGGGCTATTCGTTGCGATGGTCGTCGAGGACCGGCAATTACAGCGCGATGCGATGCATCGCGACATCGACTCCGCGGCACAGCAGATCACGCTGCGCCTGACCGCACTCAAGGAAACCCTGACGACGGCGGCGCTGGAGATCGGGGCCGGAACGATCGGCGAGCGGCGCTTCGCGAGCGTCGCGTCTGAACTGGTCGCTTCCAAGCCCGAAGTCGTCCAGATCCGCTTCGTGGACGCCAACGGGCGGTTTGCCTGGCCGTTGCCCTCGACGCCGAGCGCCGTCGCCGGCAACGCGGTCGAACCGCCGCTGCAGCCGCTGCTGGCGCGAGCGCGGGCGTCCGGCACCGCGACCTTCGCGCTCGCGGGCCAGACCCCGACGGACGCGGCGATCCTGTTGATCGTTCCCGCGTTCGCGCAGGCGCGCTACGTCGGCGCGATCGTCGCGCGCGTTTCACCGGGGGAGCTGCTGCGCGCCGGCGTGGCCGCCGAAACCGCGGACCGCTACCGTCTCTCGCTGCAGACTCCCGCGAGCGTGCTCGCCAGCACCACGGCCAGCGCGCCCGCACCGAACGCGCCGACCTACTCGACTGCGATCTCGCCACTGCCGCCGGATGTACGCCTGCACGCCAGCGCGTTCAAGCTCGAATCGGGGCTGGTCGGCAGCGCGCTCGTCTGGGTCGTCGGCGCACTGGCCGCCGCAGTGGCGATCGCGCTCGCCGCGCTGGCCCGCTACACCTCGCGCCAGGCGCGCATCGATCATGCCCTGCTGGCCGAAACCGCACTGCGCCGCGCGATGGAGGATTCGATGGCCACGGGTCTGAGCGTGTTCGACACCGACGGCGTGCTGCGCTACGTCAATCGTGCCTTCTGCCAGATGACCGGCTGGAGCGAGCGCGATCTGATCGGTCGCGGCGCGCCGCTGCCGTACTGGCCGGCCGACATGCGCGCGGAGCACGAGAAGCACTTGCGGCGCATCCTGGCGGCCGACATTCCGAGCGCGGGGTTCGAAGCGCAGGTGCTGCGCGCCGACGGCTCGCGCTTCGACGCCCGCATGTATGTTTCCGCGCTGGTCGACGACACCGGTCGGCAGATCGGCTGGATGAGTTCGCTGGCGGACGTCACCGAACCCAAGCGTATCCGCAGCGAGCTGGCCGCGGCGCACGAGCGTTTCACCACCGTGCTGGAGTCGCTGGAGGCCGCCGTGTCCGTCGTGCCGATCGACGCCGTTGCGCACGGCGACGCGCTGCTGTTCGCCAACCGCGAATACCGCACGCGCTTCGGCGAAACCGACGCCGGGCACCAACGGCTGGCGCAGCGTCTGCGCGGGCGCGCCGGCCCCGAGATGAGCGGCGAGGTGCTCGACGAGGCGAGCGGACGCTGGTACGACGTGCGCATGCGCGAGATCCGCTGGCCGGGGAAGGACTACGATGCCGGCCGCGCGGTGCGCCTGCAGATCGCCACCGACATCACGTTGCGCAAGACGACCGAGGAGATCGCGCGCCAGCAGCAGGACAAGGTGCAGTTCACCGCGCGCCTGATGACGATGGGCGAGATGGCGTCCTCGCTGGCGCACGAGCTGAACCAGCCGCTGACGGCGATCGTCAACTACAGCGAAGGCACGCTCGCGCGGCTGAGTGCCGGAACGGTGCCGCCGGCGGACTTGCGTGCCGCGCTGGAGAAGACGTCGACGCAGGCGCAGCGCGCCGGTCGCATCATCCGGCGCATCCGCGAGTTTGTGAAGCGCTCCGAGCCGCGCCGCCGCCCGACCCCGGCGCAGCGCATCGTCGATGACGCGATCGCCTTTGCCGAGATCGAAGCCGGCAAGAAGAACATCACAATCGCCGCCACCGTCGATCCGGCGCTGCCGCCGCTGGACGTCGACCCGATCCTGATCGAGCAGGTGCTGCTGAACCTGCTGAAAAACGCCATCGACGCCATGGAGCAGGCGACCGTGCGCCGCATCGACGTGATCGTCAAGCGTGCGCCGGCCGATGGCCAGGCCGAGGTCGCCGTCGTCGACCGCGGCAGCGGCATTCCGGAAGCGCATCTGGCCAACGTCTTCCAACCGTTTTTCAGCACCAAGGCCGAAGGCATGGGCATGGGGCTGAACATCTGCCGCTCGATCATCGAGTTCCACCAGGGCCGGCTGCATCTGGAGAGAAACCCCGAGCCGACCGGCGGGTCGATCATGCGCTTCACCCTTCCGCTTGCGGCGGATGCCGACGGCTCCGACAATGCGCGCGCGCCGAGCGAAGCGGCTGCCAAGTGAAGGACCGCGCATGAACGAAACGGACAGCAAGGACACCTTGGGCGTGGTCTACGTCGTCGACGACGACGAGGCCGTGCGCGACTCGCTGCAGTGGCTGCTGGAAGCCAGTTCCTACCGCGTCGAAACCTACGACAGCGCCGAGGCCTTTCTCGCCGGCTTCGATCCGCAGGCGATCGCCTGCCTGATCCTGGACGTGCGCATGCCCGGCATGAGCGGCCTCGAGCTGCAGGACGAACTGCTCGCGCGCAGGCTCGCGCTGCCGATCATTTTCATCACCGGGCACGGCGACGTGCCGATGGCCGTGTCGACCATGAAAAAGGGCGCGGTCGACTTCATCGAAAAGCCCTTCGACCAGACCGCGTTGAAGGCGCTGGTCGAGCGCATGCTCGCGCACGCGCGCGCGGCCGCCGCCAGCGCAGAGCGGCAGCGGCTGAACCAGGCGCTGCTCGCCCGGCTGACCCCGCGCGAGCAGCAGGTGCTCGAGCGCATCGTCGCGGGGCGCCTGAACAAGCAGATCGCCGACGATCTGGGCATTTCGATCAAGACGGTCGAGGCCCACCGCGCCAACATCATGGACAAGCTGCGCGCGAACACGGTCGCCGACCTGATGCGCGTCGCGCTTTCGGGTGGTGCCGCCTCGTAGGTCCCGGCGGGCTGCGGCGTAAAATCCGCGCCTGCCTTCCTCCTTTCCAGTCCCCGCTTCGATGACCGCCCGTCTGATCGACGGCAAGGCGCTCGCTGCGTCGGTACGCGCCGCCCTGCGGCCCCGCATCGACGCGCTCGCCGCGCGCGGATACCGCCCGGGGCTGGCGGTCCTGCTCGTCGGCGACGATCCGGCCTCGGCGGTGTACGTCCGCAACAAGGTTCGGGCGTGCGAAGACACGGGGATCCGCTCCTGGTTCGAGCACCTGCCGGCGCAGACCGCCGAGGCCGAACTGCTCGCGCGCATCCGGACGCTGAACGCCAATCCGGAGGTCCACGGCATCCTCGTGCAATTGCCCCTGCCCCGGCACCTCGACACGCAGAAGGTGCTCGAGACCATCGACTTCGAGAAGGACGTCGACGGGCTGCACGCCATGAATGCCGGGTTGACGCTGTTGGGCCGCCCGCACTTCCGCTCGTGCACGCCGTACGGCGTGATGAAGATGCTGGAGTCGATCGATTGTCCGCTGCGTGGCGCGCACGCCGTGGTGCTGGGCCGCTCGAACATGGTCGGCAAGCCGATGGCGATGCTGCTGCTCGCGGCCAATGCCACCGTGACGATCTGCCACAGCGCCACCCGCGACCTGGGGTCGATCACGCGCCAGGCCGACGTGCTGGTGGCCGCGGTGGGCAAGCTCAAGCTCGTGACCCGCGATATGGTCAAGCCCGGTGCCATCGTCATCGACGTCGGCACCAACCGCACGCCCGACGGCAAGCTCGCCGGCGACGTCGACTTCGATGCCGTACGCGAGGTCGCCGGCTGGATCTCGCCGGTGCCCGGCGGCGTTGGCCCGATGACGATCGCGATGCTGCTCACCAACACGGTCGAGGCCGCCGAGCGCGCCGCCGAGCGCCCGCCGGCGGTTGCCGAGCGGCTTCCCACCGGGGCCCACCTCTGACGAGCCACGCGCCCGTCGTCCGCGCCGAACACCGATGCCATTTGACAACGCCACCAACCCGCTGCTGGACTTTCGCGATCTCGCGCGCTTCACGGAGATCCGGCCCGAGCACGTGTCGCCGGCGATCGACGCGCTGCTCGCCGACTGCCGCGCGACGATCGAACGGGTGTCCGCTGCGACCGCGCCGGCCACCTGGGACAACGTCGTTGCGCCGCTGGACGACGCCACCGAGCGGCTGTCGCGCGCCTGGGCCGCCGTAACCCACATGAACGCCGTCGTCGACACGCCGGCGCTGCGCGAGCAGTACAACGCCAATCTGCCCAAGCTCACGGCGTTCTGGACCGAACTGTCGCAGAACCTGCGTTTGTACGAGCGCTTCAAGCAGCTCGCCGCCGCACCCGACTTCGCTGCCTGGCCCGCGGCGCGCCGCCGGATCGTCGAGAACGAGTTGCGCGACTTCCGCTTGGGCGGCGCCGAACTGCCTGCGCCGCAAAAGGAGCGGCTGCGCACGCTGCGCGAGAAGCTGGCGCAGCTATCGACGCGCTTTGCCGAAAACGTGCTCGACGCGACCAACGCCTTTGCGCTCGTCGTCGACGACCGCGCGCGGCTGGCCGGCGTGCCGGGCGACGTGCTCGAGATGTACCGCGAGGCCGCGGCCGCCGAAGGCAAGTCCGGCTACAAGATCACGCTGCACTTTCCGAGCTACTTCCCGGCGCTGCAGTACGCCGACGACCGCGCGTTGCGGTTCGAGCTGTATCGCGCGTACTCGACGCGCGCGTCCGAGTTCGGCAAGCCCGACTGGGACAACAGCGGCGTGATGCTCGAACTGCTGCGGCTGCGGCGCGAGATGGCGCAACTGCTCGGCTACCGTAACTTCGCCGAAGTGTCGCTGGTGCCGAAGATGGCGTCCACGCCCGACGAGGTGCTCGGCTTCCTGCGCGACCTGGCGCATCGCTCCAAGCCGCACGCCGAGCGCGACATGGCCGAGCTGCGCAAGTTCGCCGCGCGCGAGCTCGGCCTGCCCGATCTGCAGCCATGGGACATCCCGTACGCCAACGAAAAGCTGCGTCAGGCGCGCTACGCGTACTCCGCACAGGAGCTCAAGCAATACTTCCCCGAACACAAGGTGCTCGCGGGACTGTTCCACCTGATCGAGACGCTGTTCGCGGTCAAGATCCGCCCTGACAGCGCACCGGTGTGGCATCCGGACGTCAAGTTTTTCCGCATCGAGGACGCCGGCGGTGCTTTGATCGGGCAGTTCTACCTCGATCTGTACGCGCGCGAGCACAAGCAGGGCGGTGCCTGGCAGGACGATGCGCGTACGCGCCGGCGCGTCGCCGGCCGCGTGCAGACGCCGGTGTCATTCCTGACCTGCAATTTCTCGCCGCCGGTCGGCGGCCGGCCGGCGCTGTTCACGCACGACGAGGTGCTGACGCTGTTTCACGAGTTCGGCCACGGCCTGCACCACCTGCTGACCCGCGTCGACGAGCTCGCCGCCTCCGGCATCCACGGCGTCGAGTGGGACGCCGTCGAACTGCCCAGCCAGTTCATGGAGAACTTCTGCTGGGAGTGGGAGTGCCTGCAGCGCATGACCGAGCACGTCGAGACCAGACAGCCGTTGCCGCGCGCACTGTTCGACAAGATGATCGCCGCCAAGAACTTCCAGAGCGGCATGCACATGGTGCGGCAGCTGGAGTTCGGCCTGTTCGACATGCGCCTGCACACCGAGTTCGACCCGGCGCACGCCACCCCGCGCGACGTGCTGCGACTGGCCGAAGACGTGCGGCGCGAAGTGGCGGTCGTGTTCCCGCCCGAGTTCTTCCGCGGAGCGTGGAGCTTCACGCACATCTTCGCCGGCGGCTACGCCGCGGGCTATTACAGCTACAAGTGGGCCGAGGTGCTCTCCGCCGACTGCTATGCCGCATTCGAGGAAAACGGCAACGTGCTCGACCCCGCGGTCGGCCGCCGCTTCCTCGACGAGATCCTCGCCGTCGGCGGCAGCCGCCCGGCGATGGCGTCATTCGTCGCCTTCCGCGGCCGCAAGCCGCAGATCGACGCGCTGCTGCGGCACCATGGCATGAGCGCGTGAAGCATCGGCTGCGGATTGACGAGCGAGGACCGAGCGTGACGAAGTCTCTGTGCATGCTGCTGTGTGTGGTCGCACTGCCGGTCGCGGCGCAGTACAAGTGGACCGACGCCGACGGGCGTGTCAGCTACGGCGACAGTCCGCCGCGCGATGCCCGCAACGTCCAGCGAATCGAAATGCGCAGCGACGATGGCGGCAGCGAACTGCTGCGCGGGCTGCCGTACGAGCTGCGGCGCGTCGCCGAACAGCATCCGGTCGTGCTGTACACGACCGCACCGTGCGCACCGTGCGACGCCGGACGCGAGCTGTTGCGCGCGCGCGGTGTTCCGTATGTCGAGCGCACGGTGACGTCGAACGACGACATCGAGCAGCTTCAGCGGATCGCGCAAACGAACCGCTTGCCGGTGCTCGCAGTCGGGCGCCAGCTCGAGCGCAATTTCGAGTCCGGCGCTTGGCACTCGCTGCTCGACCTTGCGGGTTACCCGCGCACTTCGCTGCTGGCACGCAACTGGCGCCCGCCGTCGCCGCAGCCGCTGGTCGCGCCCGTGGCACCGCAGCCGCCCGCCGCACCCGCCAACTGAAGCCGCGCGCGGCCGCATGCGGCCGGCGCGTGCACCGATGCCACTGTCGCTCGCCACCTGGAACGTCAACTCGCTGAAGGTGCGGCTGCCGCATCTGACCGACTGGCTCGGCGCGCACCCGGTCGACATCGCATGCCTGCAGGAAACCAAGCTCAGCGACGACAAGTTCCCGGTCGACGACCTGGCGAAGATCGGCTACCGCAGCGTCTACGCCGGCCAGAAGACCTACAACGGCGTGGCGATCCTGCTGCGCGACGGCGCGGTCGCCGCGCCAACCGACGTACAGGTCAACCTGCCGAACTTCGAGGACGAGCAGAAGCGGCTGCTCGCAGTCACGCTCGACGGCCTGCGCGTGGTCTGCGCGTATTTTCCGAACGGGCAGGCGGTCGGCAGCGACAAGTACGAGTACAAGCTGCGCTGGATTGCGGCACTGACCGATTGGCTCAAGGGCGAACTGGCACGGCACGAGAAGCTCGCACTCGCCGGCGACTTCAACATCGCACCCGAACCGCGCGACGTGCACGACCCGGTGCTGTGGGACGGCCAGGTGCTGTTCTCCGAACCCGAACGCGCGGCATTTCGTGCGCTGCTCGATCTCGGCCTGAAGGACAGCTTTCGCCTGTTCGACCAGCCCGAGCGCAGCTTCACGTGGTGGGACTACCGCAACCTGGCATTCCGCCGCAAGCGGGGACTGCGCATCGACCACATCCTGCTGTCGCCCGCGCTCGCGGCGCAGTGCACGGCGTGCACGATCGACGTCGAGCCGCGCCGGCGCGAGCAGCCGAGCGACCACGCGCCGGTGATCGCGACGTTCGCCTGAAAGCGCTCCAGGACTCACTCGCGGGCGGTCCCTGCTCGGAGTCGAGCGTGCAGGCGATACGCAGCCACCGGAGCGCGGCACGTCACGTCAATCCGAGGCCGACGGTTGACCGCAGGTGCTCTCGCTGAGGCGCATCGCGCGATCGAGGTCTGCAGTCTCCATCCGGTCGCCCCAGCGGTCGAATCCGCGGCCGATCGGGGTTGCCGGCCCAGGCCCGCGGCCCGAGCTCGGACCGACCCGGGCGACTGGCACGGCACGACGCGCGGCGTCTGACCGGAAGGCCACGCGCCCCTTGACTGCACCGTGCGGCTCGTCTAAAAACCGAACAAGTGTTTGTTTTTCGATCGACCGGTTGCGTCGCTCGCTCATTCGGCCGTCATGACCGCCGTGCGCGCCCCGCGCGCCGACAACCGCCTGCCGCAGATCCTCGACCAGGCCGCGCGCCTGTTCCGCGCGCAGGGCTTCCAGGGCACGTCGGTGCGCGACATCGTGCGCGCGATCGACATGCTGCCGGGGTCGCTGTACTACCACTTCGCGACCAAGGAAGACCTGCTCGCCGCCGTGTACGCCGAGGGCGTGCGGCGCATTTCCGCGCGCGTGCGCGCCGCGATCGCAGGGCGGCGCGATCCGTGGGAGCGGCTCGAGGCGGCGTGCATCGCGCACCTGGAGGCGATCCTCGAAGACGACGACTACGCTCAGGTGGTGGTCCGCGTGCGGCCGAGCGACGTGCCGGCCGTGCAGCGGCGCCTGATCGCGCTGCGCGACGAATACGAGGCGCTGATCGCAGGCCTGGTGCGGGACCTGCCGCTGCCGCGCGGCGTGGACCGCCGCACGCTGCGGCTGATGCTGCTGGGCGCATTGAACTGGGCGCAGACCTGGTATCGGCCCGGGCGCGACTCCCCACGGACCATCGCGCGCCGCTTCGTGGCGCTGCTGCAATCCCCGCTCGGAGAGGACGCCTGATGGAGATACCACCCAGGGTGCTGATCACGAAGATCGGCTTCGACGGCCACGACCGCGGCAGCCGCGTCGTCGCCGCCGCGCTGCGCGACGCCGGCATGGAGGTGATCTACACGCCGCCGTGGCAGGAAATCGCCACGGTGGTCAAGCTCGCCACCGAGGAGGACGTCGACGTGATCGGCATCTCGTCGCTGGCGACCGATCACCTGATCGTGCCCAAGCTGATGGACGCGCTGCGCGCGGCGGGGCTGGACGACGTGGCGGTGATCGTCGGCGGCATCGTGCCCGACGAAGACGAGCGCACGCTGCTCGACGCCGGTGTCGCGCGCGTGTTCCATCCCGGAAGCTCGCTCGACGAGATCGCGCGCTGCGTGCGCGAGTTGACGCTTGCGGTGCGCGCGCGCCGCGCGACTGCCTGAGGGGGATGCGATGAACAAGCCCGTCGACGATCGCCTGCTCGCCAGCGCCGACGCCGAAGCACGATGGCGGCGCGAGTACGCCGAACAGATCGACACCGACCGTGAAGCCGTCAACCGGTCCGGTATCGCGATCAAACCGCTGTACACGCCGCGCGACTGGGAATCGTCGCGCCACGACGTCGACCTCGGCTACCCGGGGCAGCCGCCGTACACGCGCGGCATCTACGCGACGATGCACCGCGGCCGTACGTGGACGCAGCGGCAGTTGATCGGCCTGGGCACACCCGACGACTACAACGCACGGTTGCGAACGTTGCTCGCGCAAGGCGCAACCGCGATCTCGTTGATCCCGTGCAACTCGGTGTTTCGCGGCTATGACATGGACGAGTCGCACGTCGAGCTGCTCGGCACCTGCGGCACGGTGGTCAACACGGCCGCGCACATGGACCGCGCGCTTGCCGGGGTCGATCTGGCCCGTACCTCCTGCGCGCTGAACGACCCTTCGCCGTTCACGCTGCTCGCCTTCCTGCTCGCCGTCGCGAAGAACCGCGGCGTCGACTGGCGCACGATCACCGGCACGTCGAACCAGAGCGACTACCTGAGCCACTACGTCGCCAACCACATGTTCTTCCGGCTCGCGCTGCCGGCGGCGCGGCGCATACTCGTCGATCACATCGACTTCTGCAACCGCTTCGTGCCGAAGTGGAACCCAATGTCGGTGGTCGGCCAGCACATGCAGCAGGCCGGCGCCACCCCGGCCGAAGCGATGGCGTTCGCGCTGTCGACGGCGATCCAGGTCGCGCAAGACTGCATCGAGCGCGGCATGGGCGTGGATGCGTTTTTGCCGCGCTTCACGTTTTTCTTCGACATCTCGATCTCGTTTTTCGAGGAGGTCGCCAAGTTCCGCGCCGGCCGCCGCATCTGGGCGCGCATTGCGCGCGAGCGCCTCGGCGCGAAGGATGCGCGCGCCTGGCGCTTCAAGTTCCACGCCCAGACCTCGGGCGTGGATCTGACGCGCCAGCAGCCGCTGAACAACATCGCGCGCGTCACCGTGCAGGCGATGGCCGGCATCTTCGGCGGGTTGCAGTCGCTGCACACCGACGCCTACGACGAGGCGCTGTCGTGCCCGACCGATGCCGGCGCGCGCATCGCGATCGCCACGCAGAACATCCTGCGCGAGGAAGCACACCTGACCGACGTGATCGACCCGCTCGGTGGCAGCTTCTACGTCGAGGAGCTGACCGACCGGATGGAGGAACAGATCCTGCGCGTGATCAAGCTCGTCGACGACGCCGGCGGCATGTACCGCGCGGTCGAGTCCGGGCTGGTGCACAAGATGATCGGCGAATCGGCGCGGCGCTTCCAGCACCAGATCGAAAGCGGCGAGCAGACGGTGGTCGGCGTCAACGCGTACCGGATCGAGGAAGACGCAGCCGCGCGCCAGCCGCTGGCGCGCCCCGACCCGGCCGCGATGCGCGCGCACCTGGAGGCATTCAAGGCCTTCAAGGCACAGCGCTCGCAGGCGCAGGTCGCGGCCGCCCTCGCCGCGCTGGCGCGCGCCGCCAATGACGCGCACGAAAACGTGTTCGCCGCAGTCGTCGCCGCGGCCGAAGCCGGCTGCACGCACGGCGAGATCTGCGGCACCCTGCGGCGCGAGCTCGGCTTCGGCCACGTGCCGGCGTTCGTCTGACGATGCCCGAGGGCGACCACGCGCTGGTGAACCGGCTGGCGACGGGCGACCGCCGAGCGATCGCGCGCGCGATCAGTGCGATCGAAAACGGCGCGCCGACAGCCGCAACGATCGCCGCCGCAGTTGCGCCGCGGCTGGGCCGCGCGCACGTCATCGGCATCACCGGCGCGCCGGGTGCCGGCAAGTCGACGCTGATCGACGCGCTGCTCGGCGCGCTGATCGCGCGCGGCCACACGATCGCCGTCGTTGCGGTCGATCCGACCAGTCCGATCACCGGCGGCGCGGTGCTCGGCGACCGCGTGCGCATGGGCCAGCACGCCGGGCACGAGCGCGTGTTCATCCGTTCGCTCGCGTCGCGCGGGCACCTGGGCGGCGTGTCGAAGACGACCGGTGAGGTCGTCGACGTGCTCGATGCGGCGGGATTCGACGTCGTGATCGTCGAAACGGTCGGCGCCGGGCAGTCGGAAGTCGAGATCGTCGACATCGTCGACACGCGCGTCGTCGTCTGCCCGCCCGGGCTGGGCGACGAAGTGCAGGCGATCAAGGCCGGCATCCTGGAAATCGCCGATCTGCTGGTCGTCAGCAAGGCCGATGCGCCCGGTGCCGAGCGCACGGTGCGCGAGTTAAATGAGATGCTGAAGTTGCGCAGCGCCCACGCGGCCAAGGTGCCGGTGCTGTCGACCTGCGCGCCGCGCAACGAGGGCATCGCCGCGCTGGTCGATGCGATGGTCGCGCACGGCGCGGCCAGCGGCCACGGCCGCCGTCTGGCGAAACGACGTTCGCCGGTCGCCGAGGCGTCGCCCGCGGACGGAGCGCGGCAGCGCCTCGAGCGCCTGGCGGCCGCCGATGCCTTCGGCCGTGCGCTCGGCGTGCGTTTCCTCGACGGCGGAGCGGGCCATGCGATGGTCGAGATGACGGTGCGCGACGAGCACCTGAACTTCAACGGCAGTTGCCACGGCGGCGTGATCTTCGCGCTTGCCGACTGTGCGTTCGGGCTGGCGTCGAACTCGCACGGCCAGATCGCCGCCGGCATCGACGCACACATCACCTATCAGGCGGCGGCTGCGCTCGGCGATCGACTGACGGCGCGCGCGACCGAGGTGTCGCGCGCGCGCAAGCTCGCCGTCTATCGGATCGACGTGACCAAAGCCGACGGCCAACCGATCTCGAGCTTCACCGGCACCGTCTATGTGACCGCCAAGCCGCACGGGCACGGCGGCTGATCGAACGTCGCCGCAACCGCGGCGCGGCGTGCCGCGCGGATGCGGCACCCGGTCAACGCTGCTTGTCCGCCGGCTGCGCCGCGAGCGCGGCCGCGCCGCCGCGCCGCACGCCGAGTTTGAACCAGCGCCGTTCCCATGCGTCGAGATACGAGTAGATCACCGGCACGACGACCAGCGTCAGCAGCGTGGAGGTGATGACGCCGCCGATGATCGCGCGACCCATCGGCGCCTGCTGCTCGGCGCCTTCGCCCAGGCCGAGCGCGAGCGGCAGCATGCCGAAGATCATCGCCGCGGTCGTCATCAGGATCGGCCGCAGCCGCACCTGCCCGGCGGCGGCGAGCGCGTCGAGGCGGCTCAAGCCGTTGCTCTGCCCCTGATTGGCGAAGTCCACCAGCAGGATCGCGTTCTTCGTGACCAGCCCCATCAGGAACACGATGCCGATCATCGAGAAGATGTTCAGCGTCGTGCCGGTCGCGAGCAGCGCGAGCATCACACCGACGATCGCAAGCGGCAGCGAGGCCATGATCGCGATCGGCTGGATGAAGCTGCCGAACTGCGAGGCCAGCACGATGTAGATGAAGATCACCGCCAGCAGCAAGGCGCCGAAGATCGCGCTCGCGACCTCCTGCTGATCCTTGATCTGACCGCCGATGTCGAAGCGCAGCCCGGGCGGAAGCTGGTACGAGTTGACCAGCGCCTGCACCTCCTTGCCCGCGTCGCCGGCTGGCCGCCCCTCGACGTTGGCGAACAGCGCGACCCGCCGCTGCAGATCCTGCCGCCGGATGTTCTCCGGGTTGAAGCTGCGCTCGATCGTCGCAATCGCGCGTAGCGGAACGATCTCGGGCGAGCCGTCGGCGAGCTGACGCCCCGTTGCGATGTTCAGATTCGCGATGTCGTCGACCACCGCGCGGCTGGCACGCGGCAGCTGCGTGATCACCTCGTAGTTCTGTCCGTCGGGCGCGAGCCAGTAGCCGGAGTTCTCGCCGCCGACCAGTGCCCGCAGCGTCGAGCCGAGCTGCGCGTGCGTGATGCCGTACTCGGCCGCCAGTTCCGGCTTCAGCCGCACCGCCAGCGCCGGCGTGCCCTCTTTTACGGTCACGTCGATGTCGGTGACGCCGCGGATCTGCGCGATCCGGTTCTTGAAATCGTTGATCACACGGTTCATCTCGGCGTCGTTGTTGCCGAGCAGCGCGACGTAGATCGCGCCACCGAAACCGACGGTCAGTTGCACGCCCGGAATGCCAGCGACGCGCTTGCGGATCGCCTCCTCGATCTTCTTCTGCGAGCGCTCGCGCGCGGCGCGCGGCACGAGCTTCAGGTTGATGCGGCCGGTATTGCGCGCGCCGTCGGTACCGATCGAGGTGTCGATCGATTCGATCTCCTTGAACTCGCGCAGCGCCTCCTCGACGCGCCGCACGCGTTCGTCGGCGTACTCGAGGCTGGAGCCGACCGGCATCGTCAGCCGCACGCTGGTGAAGCTCTGGTCGGCTTCCGGCATCAGCTCGCCGCCGACGATGCCGGCGAGCGGGATGCTGGCAACGAAGCTCGCCGCCGCGATCGCGAGCGTGGTCTTGCGGCGTGCGAGCGCGGCGCGCAGCAGCTTGTCGTAGATCCCGTGCCAAGACTCGACCCAGCGGTCGAAGGTGCGCAGCACCGGGCCGATCAGCCGTACGTTCAGCGCGCCTTCGGGCGGGTCGCGCCAGATCGCCGACAGCATCGGATCGAGCGTGAAGCTGACGAACAGCGACACCAGCACCGCGACGACGACCGTCATGCCGAACGGATAGAAGAACTTGCCGACGATGCCGCCCATGAACGCGATCGGAACGAACACCGCGACGATCGAAAACGTCGTCGCCAGCACCGCCAGCCCGATCTCGTCGGTGCCTGCGCGCGCCGCCGTGTAGTGGTCCTTGCCCATGCGGATATGGCGCACGATGTTCTCGCGCACGACGATGGCGTCGTCGATCAGCAGGCCGATGCACAGGCTCAGCGCCATCAGCGTCATGTAGTTCAGCGTGAAGCCGAGCGCGTACACGGCGATGAAGCTCGCGATCACCGCGATCGGCAGCGCAAGCCCCGTGATCACCGTGCTGCGCCACGAACCGAGGAACAGGAACACGATCAGCACCGTGAGAGCCGCGCCCTCAACGATCGTGCGCTTGACGTTGTCGACCGACTGCTGCACGAAATCGGCCATCGCCCACATGAATTTCAGCTCGACACCCGGCGGCAGCTGCTTGCGGATGTCGACCGCGGCCTCCTTGAGCTGGCGGCCCACATCGACGATGTTGGCGTCCTGCGCCTTGAAGACCCACACGCCGATCGCGGGCTGGCCGTCGATGCGCGTCAGCGAGCGCCGTTCGGCCTCGCCGTCGACGACGGTGGCGACCTGCGACAGCAGGATCGGTGCGCCGTTCGGGCCTTTAGGGCGCGCGACGACGATGCGCTCGAAGTCGAACGGCGAAGTAAGCCGCCCGTCGACGCGGACGATCGCCTCCGAGGTCGCGTTGGAGATCGTTCCGACCGGCACGCTGACATTGGCCGTGCGCAGCGCGGCCACGACCTGGTCGACCGTCAGTCCGAAAGCGGTCAGCTTGGCCGGATCGACGCGCGCCTGGATCTGGCGGGTCACCGTGCCGCCCAGGTCGACACGCCCCACGCCGCTCGCCCGCTCGAAGCCCTTCTGCACGATTCTCTCGGCGATCAGCGTGAGTTCCCGCTGGGACTTGTCGCGGCCGAGCAGCGCGAACGAGGCGACCGGCTGGTCGTTTTCGGTTTCGGCGCGGGTGACGATCGGGTCCTTGGCGTCGCGCGGGAAACCCGCGCGGATCTGCGCCAGCTTGTCGCGCACTTCCTGCATCGCGCGCGTTACGTCGACGTCGAGGCGGAACTCGACCCAGGTGAGCGAGCGCCCCTCGTCCGAACGCGACAGGATGCGCTTCACACCCGCGACGGTGTTGACCGCGTTTTCGACCGGCTTGGCCAGATCGTTTTCGACCTGCTCGGGCGAGGCGCCGGGATAGCTGATCCAGATCTGCACGCCCGGCGGGCTCACGTCGGGCATCGGCTCGACGCCGAGCCGCGCGTACGAAAACAGCCCGAGCACGGTGAGCGCCACCATGACCATGGTGGCGAAGACCGGGTGGTTGATCGAAACGCGGGTGATCCACATGGCGCGCCCCGCTCAGTTCGCGTTCGGCGCGGGCGCGCGCCGCGCGTCCCTGTCGGCGACCTTCGATCCGGCCGGCGTGCCGCTGATGATCTTCGCTGCCAGGCCTTCGCGCAGGTTGTCGAACCGGGTCGCGATCACCTGGTCGGCCGGCGTGACGCCGTCGACGATCTCGACGAGCTGCGCGCGTTCGTCGCGCCGGCCGAGCCTGACCTGCCGCCGCACGAGCTTGCCTTCGGCGATCACCCAGACGATCGGCTGTCCGTTGTCGATGCGCACGGCCGCGAGAGGCAGCGCGGGCACTTCCTTGTCCGCGCCGACGCGCAGCCGCACGCGCGCGAACATGCCGGCGCGCAAGACCGAATCCTCGTTGGCGAGCGCGATGTACACGTGGATCGTCCGCGTGCCGGACTCGGCGCTCGGGTTGATCCGATCGACGCGGCCCGCGAACGCGCGGCCGCTCAGCCCCTCGATCTCGACCTCGGCGCTGGCGCCGCGCGCGATTTGCGCCACGTCCGACACGGGCGCCTGCGCCTGCACCTCGAGCTGCGCCAGATCGACGATCGCGAAAAGCGGCGCGTCGAACGAAACCTTCTCGCCCGGCTGCACGTAGCGCTTGGCGACGTAGCCGGCGATCGGCGCGCGCACGATCGCGTCGTTCAGCATCAACTGCGTCTGCTCTAACTGCGCGCGCGCGGCTTCGACGGCGGCGGCCTGCGCGCGGTACGCGCTGTCGGCCGTGTCGAACGCGTTCTTCGAGATGAAGTTGCGCTGCACCAGCTGCGCGTTGGCCTGGCGCGTGCGTTCGGTCTGCTCGAGCTGTGCGCGCGCCGACTCCAGTGCAGCCGCGCGCTCGGCAAGCTGCGAGCGCAGCGCGGCCGTGTCGCATTCGGCGATCACCTGGCCGGCCGCCACACGATCGCCTTCGCGCACGAACACGCGGCGCACCTCGGCTGACAGCTTGGAGCGCACCGTCGCCTGCGAGACAGCGAGCACGTTGCCGGGAAGCACGATTTCCTGCGCGAGCGCGCGCGGCGCAAGGCGGGTGATGTCCTGTTGCGAGAATTCGAGCGGCGGAACTTCCTTCTTCTTGTCCTTACCGCGCTCGGCTGCACCGCGCACGCCAACCGCTGCGCCGATGCCGCCCGCCACGAGCAGCGCGCCGATCGCACCAAGCCACAGCTTGCGTCCTTTCGTCATCGTTTCCCCCTCCCGCGACGCGCCCGACCGACCCGATCCGGGCCGCGGCCGCATGCGCCGGCGCTGCCGCACCGCGGGTGGCGGGCTGGTGCGCGGCGTGCCGCAGCATGTCGTTCGAAGGCGTGGATTATGGCGGCGTGGTCAGGCGAGCGCACGCCCGATGCGACGGATCGCGTGCAGCGGCGATGGAATGCAGCGCGCCGCGACGAACACGCAGGCGGCTCAATCGTCCAGGCCGAGTTCCTGGATCTTGCGGGTGATCGTGTTGCGGCCCACGCCGAGTTTGACAGCCGCTTCGATGCGCCGGCCGCGCGTGTGCTTCAGAACTGTGGCGATCAACGCACCTTCGAACTCGCGTCCCAGCTCGGCCATCAGGTCGCCCCTGCCCTCGGCAAGCCGGCGCTCGACTTCGACGACCAGCAACGCACGCCAATCGCGCAGCGGCGCTTCGGCGGCCGGCGGCTCTCTCGACGCCGCGGCCGCAGCCGCGGCGGCAGGCAGTGGAGCCGCCGGCGGCGGCTCGGCCTGCCTGCGCAGCTCGACGGGCAGATCTTCGACCTTGACGACCTGTGCCGGCGCCAGCACCGTGAGCCAATGGCACAGGTTCTCGAGCTGACGCACGTTGCCCGGGAACGGCAACTGCTGGATGTGTTTCAGCGCTTCGTCCGACAACCGCTTGGGTTCCACGCCGAGCTCGCGCGCGCTCTTGGTCAGGAAGTGCCGCGCCAGCAGCGGGATGTCCTCGCGCCGTTCGCGTAGCGGCGGCAGCCGCAGCCGGATCACGTTCAGCCGGTGATACAGGTCCTCGCGGAACAGGCCCTGGCGTACCCGCTCCTCGAGATCCTGGTGGGTCGCCGCGATCACGCGCGCATCGGCCTTGATCGGCTGGTGGCCGCCGACGCGGTAGTAGAAGCCGTCGGACAGTACGCGCAGCAGCCGCGTCTGCAGTTCGGCCGGCATGTCGCCGATCTCGTCCAGGAACAGCGTGCCGCCTTCGGCCTGCTCGAAGCGGCCGCGTCGCATCGACTGCGCGCCCGTGAAGGCGCCGCGCTCGTGGCCGAACAGTTCGCTTTCCAGCAGGTCGCGCGGAATCGCCGCCATGTTCAATGCGATGAACGGGCCGTCGCTTCTCACGCTGTGCTTGTGCAGGGCGCGCGCGACGACCTCCTTGCCGCTACCGGATTCGCCGGTCAGCAGCACGGTGACGTTCGAATGCGCGAGCCGCCCGATCGCGCGGAACACCTCCTGCATCGCCGGCGCCTGGCCGAGGATCTCGGGCACTTCGAGCGGTGCTTCGTCGTTGGCCGACTCGCGCAGGCTCTCGTCGACCGCGCGGCGGATCAGCTCGACGGCGCGATCGACGTCGAACGGCTTCGGCAGATATTCGAACGCGCCGCCCTGAAAGGCCGATACCGCGCTTTCTAGGTCGGAGTACGCGGTCATGATGATCACCGGCAGCGCCGGATGCTTGCGCTTGACCGCACGCAGCAGCTCAATGCCGTTGCCTCCCGGCATGCGGATGTCGGAGACGAGCACCTGCGGGCTGGCCGACTCCAGCTCGTGCAGCACCTCCTGCGCACCACCAAACGCCTTGCACGGGATGTGCTCGCGCGCCAGCGCCTTCTCCAGCACCCAGCGGATCGAGCGGTCGTCGTCGACGATCCAGATCGGTTTCATGTGTACGGGATCAGTATCCGGAATTCGGTGCGGCCGGGCCGCGAATCCACCTCGATCGCGCCGTCGTGCTGCTGGATGAAGGTCTGCGCCAGCGTCAGACCGAGCCCGCTGCCGCCTTCGCGTCCCGACACGAGCGGATAGAAGATCCTCTCCTTCAGTTCTTCCGGAATGCCCGGACCGTTGTCGATCACATGCAAGGCCAGCGCCAGCCGGTGGCGGTGGCGCGCGATCGTCACCTGGCGCGCCACCCGCGTGCGTACGACGATCTCCGCGTCGCCCGTCGCGATGCGCGCCTCGAGCGCCTGCGCGGCGTTGCGCACGACGTTCAGCAGCGCCTGGATCAACTGCTCGCGGTCGCCACGCACGTCGGGCGCCGAAGCGTCGTAGTCGCGCCGCACCTCGAGCCCGCGCGGGAACTCGGCGAGGATCACCGCGCGCACACGCTCGCAGACCTCGTGGATGTTGACGGGGCCGACCACGCGCGGCGCGCGGTGCGGCGCAAGCAGCCGGTCGACCAGCGCCTGCAGGCGGTCGGCCTCGTCGATGATCACGCGCGTGTATTCGCGCTGCTCGGCCGAGGCCAGTTCGCGCTCCAGAAGCTGCGCCGCCCCGCGAATTCCGCCAAGCGGATTCTTGATCTCGTGCGCAAGACTGCGCAGAAGCTGCCGGTTGGCTTCGGTCTGGTCGAGCTGGTGCTCCTCGCGCGCGACCTTCAGCTGCTGCTCGACCTCGGCCAGCTCGAGCGCGAGCGGCGTGTCGTCGGCATACAGCGCCGAGGCAACCGCCTGCACCGGCAGCGGTTCACGGTGCGGCCGGCGCACCGAAAGAAGCTGCCGCCGCAGGCCCAGGTTGTTCGCGCGCGCCTCGGCGAGCATCTGTTCGACTTCGCCTTCCTCGGCGAAGAGCCGCGCCGCACGATGGCCGACCAGGCTGCGGCGCGACAGATCGAACAATTGCTCGGCCGCCTGGTTCGCGTACGCGACCGCCCCATCGGCACCGACGATCAACACCGCCGTTGCCAGCAGGTCGAGCCCAGCGTAACGGGATGGCGCCTGCAGCGCGGCCGGGTCAGCGTCGAACCAGCTCATCGAGCCGGCTCCGGCGATGCGTGCGGCACGCCGCTGCGCGCGGCGCGCAGGGCTACTGACGCAGCAGCGCGAGCTCCCGCTGCAGCGACGCGACGTTGTTCTCGCTGCGCTGGATCTCTTCCTGCAGACGCTGCACGCGCTCCTGGTAGCGCGCAAAGTTGCGTGTCTCGTCGCCGCGGCGCTCCGGCTCGCCGTTGTTGAACTCGGCGCGCAGCCGCGCGAGCTTGTCCTGCTCGGCGCGCAGTTCTTCCTCCAGGATGCGCCGGCGCTCGCCGTCGCGCGAGCGCTGCGTTTCGCCGTCGACGCGCGGGAAGTTCGCCGGCGTGACCGCGCGCGATTCGTTCGCCGCGGGGCTGCCGTTCGGTCGTGTGGGCAGCTTCGGGGCCGGCACCGTCAGGATCGGCTGCACGTCGACCTTCTTGCAGCCCTTGGGCGCGCCGACGTTCTGGTAGGTCTTGCGGCCCTGCTCGTCGACGCAGACAAAAATGTCCGACTGCGCGAGCGCGCGCGCCGACAGGCCGATCGCCCACGGCACGGTCAACAGCATCAGCCCCTTGCGCAGCATCCTCGCACCCATAGCGCAACGATCCGCGGCGAGTGTAAGGCAGGCCCCCCAGCGGCAACATCCCGTATGCCGGCGCAATGCCGGTTTTTTCGAAGGCTGCGGCGTCGTGCATGCGAAGCGGGCCTGCACCCAGCGAAAAAGGGGCGGTGAACCGCCCCTTTCTCATGCGGGCCGCGGGCGCTCCTCAGGCGGCGAAGTACATGTCGAATTCGACCGGATGGGTCGTCATGCGGAAGCGCGTGACCTCTTCCATCTTGAGCGCGATGTAGGCGTCGATCATGTCGTTGCTGAACACGCCGCCGCGCGTGAGGAACTCGCGGTCGTTGTCCAGGCTTTCCAAAGCCTCGTCGAGCGACGCGCACGGATGCGGGATCTTGGCGGCCTCTTCCGGCTCGAGGTCGTACAGGTTCTTGTCCATCGGCTCGCCGGGATGGATCTTGTTCTGGACGCCGTCCAGGCCCGCCATCATCATCGCCGCGAACGCGAGATACGGATTGGCCGTTGGATCCGGGAAGCGCACTTCGACCCGACGGCCCTTGGGGTTCGACACGTACGGGATGCGGCAGGCCGCCGAACGATTGCGCGCCGAGTACGCGAGGTTGATCGGCGCCTCGAAGCCGGGCACGAGCCGCTTGTAAGAGTTCGTGCCCGGATTGGTGATCGCGTTCAGCGCCTTGGCGTGCTTGATGATGCCGCCGATGTAATACAGCGCGAAATCCGACAGCCCCGCATAGCCGTTGCCGGCGAACAGGTTCTGTCCGTCCTTCCAGATCGACTGGTGCACGTGCATGCCCGAGCCGTTGTCGCCGACCACGGGTTTCGGCATGAAGGTCGCCGTCTTGCCGTAGCTCGCGGCAACGTTCCAGACCGTGTACTTCAGCACCTGCATCCAGTCGGCGCGTTTGACCAGCGTGCTGAACTTGGTGCCGATTTCGCACTGGCCGGGCGCGGCGACTTCGTGGTGGTGCACCTCGACTTCGACGCCCTGCTGCTCGAGCAGCAGGCACATCTCGGAGCGGATGTCCTGGAGCGAATCGACCGGCGGCACCGGGAAGTAGCCGCCCTTGACCGGCGGGCGATGCGCAAGGTTGCCGCCTTCGTAGTCGATCCCGCTCGACCACGGCGCTTCTTCGGACTTGATCTTGACGAAGCAGCCCGACATGTCGACGTTCCACGTGACCGAGTCGAAGATGAAGAACTCGGGCTCGGGACCGAAGTACGCGGTGTCGCCGATGCCGGTCGACTTCAGGTACGCCTCGGCGCGCTTGGCGATCGAGCGCGGGTCGCGGTCGTAGCCCTTGCCAGTCGACGGCTCGATCACGTCGCAGGTGATGATCACCGTGTTCTCCTCGCGGAACGGATCCATGCGCGCCGTGCCCGCGTCGGGCATCAGCAGCATGTCGGACGCCTCGATGCCCTTCCATCCGGCGATCGACGAGCCGTCGAAGGCGTGGCCGTGCTCGAACTTATCTTCGTCGAAGACCTTCGCCGGCACGCTGACGTGCTGCTCCTTGCCGCGGGTGTCGGTGAAACGCAGGTCAACGAATTTCACTTCGTTGTCCGCGAGCATCTTCATCACGTCTTTGGGCGTGGCCATCGATGGTTCTCCTCAAGTCGAGCCTGGTTGGAATCCCGTGTGCGACCGGCCAAGACAAGGCTCCGGTCGATCCGCCCCAACCGATCAGCAGGAACCATGCCGATGCCGCACTGCGGCGATCCAGCTTCGCACCGCCCTTGTGCATCAAGGACTTACGGCCAAGCTCGGCGCACGGTCCAGCACGGAAGGGACAGCAATTAGCGCCCTGTTCAGGTGCAGTATGCACCAAAACGACCTGGAAGCACCATCACGGTGCATCAGGCGGCTGCTGCATGCTCTGGAAGGAAGATCGACTGTAGGTCGCTGAGGAACCGCCGGCCCAGAGCCGTCGGGGCAATCCGTCGATGATCGCGCGCGATCAGTCCGCGCGTCTCCGCCGCGCCGAGCTGGCGTTCGACGCACGACAGCGCCAGCCCGGTGCGCTCCGTGAACAATGCCGGCGCGAAGCCCTCGCGCAGCCGCAGCGCATTGAGCATGAATTCGAACGCCAGATCGGCGCGTCCGACCTCGACGCTGTCGGCCACGAAGCGGCCCTGCCGCGCATTCTGCAGGTAGGACGCAGGCTGCCGAAAGCGCACCTGCCGCACGACCCGGTGCGGAAAGGACAGTTTGCTGTGCGCGCCCGCGCCGATGCCCAGGTAATCGCCGAACCGCCAGTAGTTGAGATTGTTCCGGCAGCGGTGACCGCGGCGTGCGTAGGCGGAAACCTCGTAGTGCTCGTAACCCGCCTGCCCGGTCCGGACCTCGATCCAGTCACCGACCGCGGCGACGACGTCCTCATCGGGCAGGGCTGGCGGACGTTTGGCGAAGACCGTATTGGGCTCGATCGTCAGCTGATACAGCGACAGGTGCGGTGGGGCGAACGACAGCGCGCACTCGATGTCGCGCTGCGCGGCCTCCAGCGTCTGACCGGGCAGCGCGTACATCAGGTCGAGGTTGAAGTCGTCGAACGCACGCTGCGCCAGTTCGATCGCGGCGATCGCTTGCGCGCGATCATGGATGCGACCGAGGCGCCGCAACTGCGCGTCGTCGAACGACTGGATGCCGATCGACAACCGGTTGACGCCGGCCGCCCGCAAGGCGCCGAACTTCCCCGCCTCGACGGTGCCCGGATTCGCCTCCAGCGTGATCTCGCAATCGGCCGCCAGCGGCAGCAGCGCGCGCACGTCCGACAACAGCCGCTCGATTCCCGCCACGGAGACCAGGCTCGGCGTGCCCCCGCCGATGAACACACTGATGATCGGCCGGCCCCAGATGAGCGGCACTGCGGCCTCGAGGTCAGCGCGCAGCGCGGCCAGATACTCGCGCTCCGGAATCGCGCCGCCGGTCGGCTCGTGCGAGTTGAAGTCGCAGTAGGGGCACTTGCGCACGCACCACGGCCAGTGCACGTACAGCGCCAGCGGCGGCAGCGCTCTGAAGTCGAGCACGCCCGGCCGCAGGAATGCGGCCACATCGCTGGCCGCCGCCGGCGCGGCGGTCACCACCGGAACCTTCACCATCCCCAGCAGACCTTCAGCTTGCGTACGAGTTCGGCCAGCGCAGCCGCGCGATGGCTGATGCGGTTCTTGTGCTCCGGCGCAAGCTCCGCGGCCGTCTTGCCCAGCTCGGGCAGCCAGAACAGCGGGTCATAGCCGAAGCCGCCGGCGCCACGCGGCGTGTCGGCGACCGCGCCGAACCAGCGCGCGTCGGCGATCAGGGGCTCGGGATCGTGCGCAGCGCGCACGGCCACCAGCACGCAGGTGTAATGCGCGCGGCGTTCGGTCACGCCCGCCAGACGCCGCAGCAGCTCGGCGTTGTTGTCCGCGTCGGTCGCCGCCGCTGCCGCGAAGCGCGCCGAGCGCACGCCCGGCTCGCCGCCGAGAGCGTCACAGCACAGCCCCGAGTCGTCAGCGAGCGCGGGCAGCCCGCTCGCGGCCGCCGCATGCCGCGCCTTCGCCAGCGCATTTTCGACGAACGTCGCATGCGGCTCGTCGGCGGCGCGGATGCCGAGCGTACCCTGCGCAATCACCTCGACACCGAGCGGCGCGAGCAGCGCAGCAAGCTCGCGCAACTTGCCGGGGTTATCCGACCCGATGACGAGGCGGTGCATCACCCCAGCTCATGCGACGCCGAGCGCGGCCTTCTGGATCGCGACGAGGCGTTCGATGCCCGCACGCGCGAGCGCGAGCAGCGCGTCCATCTGCGCGCGTGTGAACGGCGCGCCTTCGGCGGTGCCCTGCACCTCGACGAAGCCGCCGGCACCGGTCATCACGACGTTCATGTCGGTGTCGCAACCGGAGTCTTCGGCGTAGTCCAGATCGAGCAAGGCGTCGTCGCCGACCATGCCGACCGAGACGGCCGCGACGAAGTCCCGCACCGGCAGCCGCTCGCTCATGCCCTGGTCCTGCATCCAGCGCAGCGCGTCGTAGGCGGCAACGAATCCGCCGGTGATCGCCGCGGTGCGCGTGCCGCCGTCGGCCTGCAGCACGTCGCAGTCGAGATGGATCGTGCGCTCGCCGAACGCCGTCAGATCGACGACCGCGCGCAGACTGCGGCCGATCAGCCGCTGGATCTCGAGCGTGCGGCCGCTCTGCCGGCCTTGCGCCGCCTCACGCTCGGTACGCGTGGCGGTCGCGCGCGGCAGCATGCCGTACTCGGCGGTCAGCCAGCCTCCGCCGCGCCCCCGGAGAAACGCCGGCACCTTGTCGAGCACGGATGCGGTACACAGCACGCGTGTGTCACCGAACTCGACGAGCACCGAGCCTTCCGCGTGACGCGTGTAGCCGCGCGTGAGCACGACGCGTCGCAGTTCGTCGGGGCGGCGTCCGCCGGCGCGCATCATCCGAAGTCCGGCATCACTTGCCGTCGACCAGCCTGCTCGCGCGCGCAATCGCTCTCTGGATTTCGGCGACCGCGTCGTCGATCTGGTCTTCGGTCAGCTCCTCGTCGGCACCCGGTTCGCCGTGACGCGGAAACTGGATCGTCGACGCCACCGCGCCCTCCGGCATCACCAGCGTCGATACCGGCGCCTCGGTCGGCGGCACCATCTCGACGGCCTCCGCGCCCGCCCAGGTCATTGCGATGACCGTGCAGTTGTCGGCGTCCTCCCCGCCGTTGGCGAGCGCCAGTTCCATCAGTTCCGGCACGGCGCGCATCACCGTCTTGCCGCCGAATGCCTCGGCGATCTGGCGGTCGGTGAGCGGGCCCCACAGGCCGTCCGAGCACAGCAGCAGCGTATCGCCGTTGCGCAGCGCGACTGGCCGGCTGATCTCGACCGTCGGCGCGACGAACGCGCCGATGCAGTTGAAGATGCGGTTGCGTTCTGGGTGATCCTTCGCGTCCTCGGGCCGGATCATTCCGGTCGACACGAGATGATGCACGCGCGAATGGTCGACGGTGCGCTCGACGATGCGGCCGCCGCGGATCAGGTACAGCCGCGAGTCGCCGGCGTGGGCCCAGGTGGCGATGCCCTGCTGGACGACGCACGCGACGATCGTCGTGCGCGGCGCCTCCGGCAGGCTGTGCTCGGCACGGTAGCGATGCAGTTCGCGATGCGCGGCGAGCACGGATTCCTCCAGGTAGCGCGCCGGGTCGGGCAGCAACGGCTGCGCGTCGCGCTGGTAGATCGACGCCATCGTCTGCAGCGTGAGCTGCGCGGCGACTTCGCCGCGCGCGTGCCCGCCCATGCCGTCGGCGACCAGCATCAGCAGCGAGTCGCGCGTGTACAGGTAGCCCATCCGGTCCTGGTTGACCTTCCGGCCGCCTTTCTTGCTCTCCTGATAGATGGAAAAGCGCACGCGCGCACCGCCTCCGCGGGGACCACCGCTAGAACCAGGTGATGTTGTGATCCTTCATGAAACGCGAAAAGCGCTCCTGCACGTGCCGGAAGCGCGCGCCGGCGCGTTCCATGAACGAAAACTCCGGCCGCTCGGGCACGTTGTTGACGAGTTCTTTTTGCACCGCGTAGATCGTCTGCGGACGTTCGAGCGAATTCAGCCGCAGGCAGCGCTCGACCATCGAGATCAACTGCGACGAGTACAGGCCCCGGAACGACCGCAGCGCCTGCGGCATCTTGTCGTCCTTCAGCCGCTGGTCGGACTCCTGCGGCGGCATGCCCGACATGCACGCGTAGATGCAGGCACCGATCGAGTACACGTCGGTCCACGGACCGAGTTCGGCGTCGCGCTTGTACAGCTCCGGCGCGGCGAAGCCGGGCGTGTACATCGGGTACGTCTTGCTGATGTCCCGCTGCAGCGTCTGCCGCGCAGCGCCGAAGTCCAGCAGGATCGGCGTGCCGTCCATCCGCAGGTAGATGTTCGCGGGTTTCACGTCCAGGTGCAGCAGGCGGTTGGAATGCACCTCGCGCAGCCCGTTCATCACCTGCGTGAACACGCGCCGGATGAAGCGCTCGGACAGCACGTCCTTCTGCTCCTTGCTGCGGTTGCGGATGATGTGCTCCTGCAGCGAGCGCCCCGACTCGTAGTGCATCACCATGTACACGGTGTCGTTGGCGCGGAAGAAGTTGACCACGCGCACGATGTTCGGGTGATAGATCGAGGCGAGCGCGCGCCCTTCCTCGAAGAAGCACTTCAGGCCGATGCGGTAGGTATTCAGATTCTCCGGCGCGACGTACGGAGAGAATTCGCCCGGCTTGCGCTGCGCGAGCGCAGCCGGCATGTATTCCTTGATTGCGACGGAATTGCCTTGCTCGTCGGTGGCCAGATAGACGATCGAAAAGCCGCCGCTGGAGATCTTCTTTACAATGCGGTAGCCGCCGACCTCGAGGCCTTCGGGCAACGATGCGTTGTTCTGGGTCGCCATGCCGCTGCGTCTCGTCCGACCGCATCCGCGGAAAAAGTCCGGGCGGATTCTAACGAATACGACCCCGCGAACTGCGCGCGGCGAATCGACGAAAAGCACGACAAATCCGGGAACACGATGGCGGTCGTCGCGAGCATGACGGGATTCGCGGTCGCGCACCGCGACATTGCGCTCGGCGTCGTTGCGGTCGACGTCCGATCGGTCAACGCGCGCTTCCTGGATCTGTCGCTGCGCATAGCCGACGAGCTGCGCCCTTTCGAACAGGCCGTGCGCGAGGCGATCGCTCAGCGGCTCGCGCGCGGCAAGGTCGACTGCCGTATCGGCCTGCAGCGGCACGCGGCGGCGGCGGCACCGCGCATCAATGCGACCGCGCTGGCACAGCTCGCCGCGCTCGCCCGCGAGGTGCGCGCCGCGCTGCCGGAGGTTGCACCGCTCGCCATCGGCGAGGTGCTCGCGTGGCACGGTGTGGTCGAATCCGCGGACACCGACGGCGACGAGTTGCGCGGCGCGGTATTGGGTGCGCTCGACGAGGCGCTGGGCGCGCTGCAGGCCACGCGCGCGCGCGAAGGGGCGGCGCTGGCGGCCGCGCTGCTTGCGCGCTGCGACGGCATCGATGCGATCGTCACGCAGCTTCGCCCGCGCGTACCGGAGCTGATCGCGGCGATGGAGCGCCGGCTGCTCGAACGCCTGAACCAGACGCTGGCCCCGGCGCTCGCGGCCGGGTCGACGTTGACGCGCGAGGAGATCGCCGAGCGTATCCGCCAGGAAGTCACCTTGTACGGTTTGCGCGCCGACGTCGACGAGGAGTTGAAGCGCCTTTCGACCCACGTCGCCGAAGTGCGGCGCGTGCTCGCCGCCGGCGGCGCGATCGGACGCCGGCTCGACTTTCTCATGCAGGAACTGAACCGCGAGGCGAACACGCTCGGCTCGAAAGCGGCGGCGATCGAGATGACCAGCGCCGCGGTCGAGCTCAAGCTGCTGATCGAGCAGATGCGCGAGCAGATCCAGAACCTGGAGTAGCGGCATGGGCCAAACGGAGCGGGCGAACGAGGCGATCGCCGGCAACATCTTTCTGGTCGTGGCCCCGTCGGGCGCCGGCAAATCGACCCTGGTCAATGCCCTGCTGGCGAAGGATGCCGCGATCCGGCTTTCGGTGTCGTTCACGACGCGGCCGCCGCGGCCGGGCGAGACCGACGGCCGCGAATATCACTTCCTCTCGGTCGAGAACTTCAAGGCGCGGCGCGCGCGCGGCGAGTTTCTCGAAAGCGCCGAGGTGCACGGCAACTACTACGCGACCTCGCGTCTGTGGATCGAGGAGCGCATGCGGGAAGGCAGCGATGTGCTGCTGGAGATCGACTGGCAGGGCGCGCGTCAGGTCAAGGCGGCGTTTCCGCACGCGGTCGGAATCTTCATCCTGCCGCCCTCGATCGACGCGTTGGAAAAGCGTCTGCACAAGCGCGGGCAGGACGCACCGCACGTGATCGCGCGCCGGCTGCTCGCCGCCGGCAGCGAAATCGCGCACGCACCGGAGTTCGACTACGTGATCATCAACGAGGACTTCGAGCGCGCGCTCGCCGATCTGACCGCGATCGTCACCGCGGCGCGGTTGCGCTACGCCAGCCAGGCGGCGCGCCATCACGAGCTGTTCGCACAGCTCGGCATTCCGCTGTGAACCCGCGCGGCGCCGGCATCTGCGCCGCAAACGGCGATGGCTTCGGCGATGGCTTCGAAAAGGCGCGTCGAAGCGTACGAGTCGTGCCCGCTTCGCTGACCCTCGCCCCCTGTGTGGGCCTGCGGTCCATCCCGCGCGGCGCGCGGGACCGCCCCGGCGTCGCGTCCTGCGCGCTGCGGGCTGGTCCCGCACGGCGGGAGACGGGGCGACGAGAGTCGCCGCGCGAGTTTCCTGTTAACGGGGTTAAAATCGACGCGACTCAAACACTTGCATCGGAACGCCCATGGCCCGGATCACGGTCGAAGACTGCCTGAAGCCCATTCCCAACCGCTTCCAGCTCGCGCTCGCCGCGGCCTACCGCGCGCGCCAGCTCGCGCAAGGCCACGCGCCGAAGATCGACACCAAGGACAAGCCGCCGGTCGCGGCGCTGCGCGAGATCGCGGCGGGCAAGGTCGGCATCGAGATGCTGCGCAAGGTGCCGACCTAAGCGCTCGTTTGCGATGACGGAACGAGCGCGCTAGCGTAGCGACGCCGCTTGTTCCGTATGGCCACTTCCAACCCTCCTTCACCCGAGCTGCCGGCGGGCTACACGCCGAGCGGATTTGCGCGCCGCGCCGCCGAAGCCTTGCGCAAGGCCGGCAAGGCCGTCTGGCGCGCCGAAAGCGCCGACAGCGCCGAAGCCGAAACCGCCGCACCGGCGGGTGTGGTCAGCTTCGGCGAGCTTACGGACCGGCTCAAGCGCTACCTGCCCTCGGCCGACATCCAGCGCATCAAGGAGGCGTACCGCTTCTCCGACGCCGCGCACCTCGGGCAGTTCCGCAAGAGCGGCGAGCCGTACATCACGCACCCGATCGCGGTCGCCGAGATCCTGACCGAGTGGAAGCTCGACGCCGCGGCGATCCAGGCCGCGCTGCTGCACGACGTGCTGGAAGATTCGGGCGTGCGCAAGCAGGAGCTGGTCGAGCGCTTCGGCACCACGGTCGCCGAACTGGTCGACGGCGTCTCCAAGCTGGACCGCCTCCGCTTCGACTCCAACGAAGAGGCGCAGGCCGAGAGCTTCCGCAAGATGCTGCTGGCGATGGCGCGCGACGTGCGCGTCATCCTGATCAAGCTCGCCGACCGGCTGCACAACGTGCGAACGCTGGATGCGATGGACGCCGACAAGCGCCGACGCATCGCACGCGAAACACTCGACATCTACGCGCCGATTGCGCACCGGCTGGGGCTGAACGCGATCTACCGCGAGCTGCAGGAGCAGAGCTTTGCGCGCATCCACCCGCTGCGCTACCGCGTGCTGCGGAAGGCCGTGCTCGCCGCGCGCGGCAACCGGCGCGAAGTGCTCGGCAGGATCCTGCAGTCGGTGCGCAAGGCGCTCGCCAACGCCAAGCTGCGCGCCGACGTCTACGGCCGCGAGAAGACGCTGTACGGCATCTACCGCAAGATGGAGGAAAAGCGTCTGTCGTTCTCGGAGGTGCTCGACGTCTACGGCTTCCGCGTCGTGGTCGCCACTCGCGCCGAGTGCTATCTGGCGCTGGGCGCGCTGCACGCGCTGTACAAGCCGGTGCCGGGTCGCTTCAAGGACTACATCGCGATCCCGAAGGTCAACGGCTACCAGTCGCTGCACACGACGCTGATCGGCCCGTACGGCACGCCGGTGGAGTTCCAGATCCGCACGAAGGAAATGCACCACGTCGCCGAGTCGGGCGTGGCCGCGCACTGGCTGTACAAGGACGATGCGGCGTCGCTGTCCGAGCTGCAGTCGCGCACGCATCAGTGGCTGCAGTCGCTGCTCGAGATCCAGAGCCAGACGGGCGACTCGACCGAGCTGATGGAGAACATCAAGGTCGACCTGTTCCCGGACAAGGTCTACGTGTTCACGCCCAAGGGCAAGATCGTCTCGCTGCCTCGCGGCGCCACCCCGGTGGACTTCGCCTACAGCATCCACACCGACATCGGCAACAAGTGCGTCGCTGCGCGCGTCAACGGCGAGGTCCAGCCGTTGCGCACCGAGCTGCGCAACGGCGACGTCGTCGAGATCGTCACCGGCCCCGTGGCGCGCCCCAATCCGAGCTGGCTCGCGTTCGTTCGTACCGGCAAGGCGCGCGCCGAGATCCGCCACTTCCTGCGCACGATGAAGCGCGAGGAGTCGGTCGAGCTGGGTCACCGCCTGCTCGCGCAGGCGGCGCTGCAGCTCGACCTGCCGCTGGAGCGCGTGCCGCCGGCGCGCTGGGAGGCCTTGATCCGCGAGGCCCAGGCGGCCGACCGGGACGAGATCCTCGCCGACATCGGGCTGGGCCGGCGTCTTGCCGCAGTCGTCGCGCGCCAGCTTCTGCTGGGCGCGGACACCGCCGAAGGCGGCGCGGCGACCGAGCGCGCTCGCAGCGCGACCGCGCCGGTCGTCATCCGCGGAACCGAGGGCATGGCGGTGCAGATGGCTCACTGCTGCTGTCCGGTTCCGGGCGACGCGATCGTCGGCCACATGCGCAAGGACCAGGGGCTGGCGGTGCACCAGGCCGGCTGCGCCAACGCGCAGCGTGCGCGCCGTGCCGATCCCGAGCGCTGGATCGACCTGCAATGGGCCGAGGAGACCAGCGGCACGTTCCCGGTCAGCCTCGACATCGGCGCGCGCAACCAGCGCGGCGTGCTCGGCCGTATCGCGGTCGCGATCGCCGAAGCGGACTCGAACATCCTGAACGTGCACATCGACGACGAAGAGGCCGAGGTCGTCGTGATCCACTTCAAGATCCAGGTCCGCGACCGCCAGCACCTGGCGCGCGTCGTGCGCGCGCTGCGGCGGATCAAGCAGGTGTCGCGCGTGTTGCGCGTACGGTCGCGCGCGCGCGCGGGCGCGGGCGAGGACGGCTAGCCCGCATATTTCACGAGGGTCGCGGATGATTGCGCCGGGATCGGGCCGCTCCGGGCGAGCGCCGGAGCGAGGAACGTAGCCGTAGCCACGTTCCGAGTGAAGCGGACGGTTCGAGACCCAGCGAGCACCGCGACAGCGAGCGCCCAGGCGTACTCTTTCGCGATGCCGAATCGCCTGGAGCGCCGCGTGCAGTAAGGCTTTCGCTCGCATCGAGCGAGCGCCTTGTGAGAAATTCGGGCTAGCCGTAGCGCACTTCGAGCACGTCGAGCGTCTCCACACCCGCCGGCGTGCGTACTTGCACCGTGTCGCCTTCGCGCGCCTTCAGCAGCGCGCGGGCAATCGGCGCGATCCAGCTCACGTAGCCGCGCGCCGGATCGACCTCGTCGATGCCGACGATCGTGATCTCGCGCTCCTCGCCGCTCGCGGTCGCGTAGCGCACGGTGGCGCCGAAGAAGATCTGGTCGGCGCCATCGCTGCTGCGCGCGCGCGCCGCCGGATCGACGACCTCGGCGCTGTCGAGCCGCTTGGTCAGGAAGCGGATGCGCCGGTCGATCTCGCGCAGGCGCTTCTTGCCGTAGGTGTAGTCGCCGTTTTCGGAGCGGTCGCCGTTCGAGGCGGCCCACGAGACGGTGCGAACCACCTCGGGCCGCTCGACGTTCAGAAGCTGGACCAGTTCTTCCTTCAGCCGGCGATAGCCCGCGGGCGTGATGTAGTTCTTCGTCCCGGCGGGAAGCGCCGGCGCTTCGAAGTCCTCGTCGTCATCGATTTCGACTTCCCGGACGAAGGCCTTGCTCATGCACGAATCACCGTCTCGATCGTTTGCTCCGACCGCGCCTGCAGTCAGCGGGCCTTGAGAATGGTAAATCATCGCCCGGTCGCTCGGCGGGCCGAGAAGCAAAGCGGGCGCCGCGGCCCCCGCCCGCAAAGCGCGACCGGCGTCGCTCAGAGTCCGATCAGGTCCCTGTCCCGCCGGGTGATCGCGACCGTGGCCGAGCGTGGCCGCGCGAACCCGCCGTCTGGCCAGTGGCTCGAGGACGGCCCCGGATCGTCGATGTGCGCCCCAGAGGAGTCCTCGCCCGGTGGCTGGATGTCGACGAACCGCGCCCGTCACGGCCAATGTCCCAGACGCGAATGGCTTGCCGGCCTCGCCCTTCGCCAACCAGGCCCCTTCGTGCGCGAAGCGGACCATCGCGGCGAGCGTCTTCGGTGCAGCGGGATCGAACGGGGTCGATCTCGACGATCCGGCCGGAGGCGTTGGAGCCGTTGCGATCGTCGTCCGCGGGCGTCGCGCCGCGCAGTTCGGCATTCCAACGGCCGTGGAGGTCGGCGGCGGTGTCGGGCGCGATGGTCGCCCACAGTCCGCGCCCGGTGCCTGCCACACCGTGACGCGCAAGCGACGTCAGTTCCACTGACGTGCGCCTTGCATTGTCGGTGGCGGCGATCCGACGGAGTTGACGCGCCCGGTTTACCTCGCATTTGAGCAGATAGGTGCCCAACGGTGATTCGCCGCTGGCGCAGTGGTTGACCGTGCCGCCCGTGCGCGTGCCACCGGGCGGGTTCTTCGTCACCTTGTACGGGGTGCGGGCTGCCGGGCCCGACCGCACCATCGGCGTCAGGGTACGGATGCGGCGGTAAAGCGGCGAGTTCTGCCGGTACGTCACCTCGAATGTCCGCTGGTCGCGCTGCACCTCGACGACGCTGGCACCGTGCGCGTAAGACTCGCGCAGCACCGCTTCGTCACCGGTGCAGCGCTGCGACGCACCGGCGCCTTTGGTCTTGACGCCGTTCCGGTGCAGGAACGTCGGCGTGATCGCGTCGTGGTTCACGCACGGCGGAGTGCGATCCGGCGCGTTCTTGCCGTGCCGGCCGTCCGGCGACAGGCCGAAGCAGTGCCTGCCGTCGTGGCGGTCGCCGACGCGAGCGACAAAGCTCGCCGCCGGGACGCCACGGTCGTGGCGATCGGCGCCGACGCCGGCCGTGTTCGAGTTGCCCAGCCGATATCCAGGACGTGCAGACTGCGGCGTTGCGGGGCGCCCCGGCGCTGATCGCGTCGGAATTGTCATCGATCGGTCAACCGCGGGACACGAGGTCGTCACTTGCATTGCTTAGCGTCGCCGCCGTCCTTGCGACCGAAGTGATTGCACGATGGAAGAAGACCGGGGTACGTGCACCTCCGCCCAGCACGGCATTGCCGAACCGGCGCGCGTGCCCCGGTTGAGCGTCGGCCTGGCCCGCAGCGCGCTCGTCGTCGAGGATGCGCTGCGCCTGCGCTACAAGGTGTTCGTGGAGGAAATGGGCGCACTGGTCGGCGGCGGTGCGGGGCTGGACCTCGATGAGTTCGACGGGTACTGCGATCACATCGTCGTCCGTGATCGCGACACGCTGCGCGTGGTCGGCACCTACCGCGTGTTGCCGCCGCACCGCGCGCGCGCTATCGGACGGCTGTATTCGGAATCTGAATTCGATCTGCGCCGGCTCGCCCACCTGCGGCCGACCATGATCGAAGTCGGACGCTCCTGCGTGCATCGTGACTACCGCTCAGGACCGGCGATCATGCTGTTGTGGGCTGCGCTGGCGCGCTACATGAAGGCGCACGGCTACCGGCACCTGATCGGGTGCGCGAGTGCGTCGCTCGCCGACGGCGGCATACAGGCAGCGTTCGTTCGCGACACGGCGCAGCGCCATTGGGCGCCGCCGGAGTATCGCGTTTTCCCGCACTTGCCGTTCCCGCACGAGCAGATCGAGCGCGTCGCCGGCGCCGAACTGCCGCCGCTGATCAAGGGCTATCTCCGACTGGGTGCGCAGGTCTGCGGTGAGCCGGCCTGGGACCCGCAATTCAATACCGCCGACTTTCCCGTGCTGCTCGCGCTCGATCGACTCGACCGGCGCTACGCGCGACACTTCGACCTTCTGGTCGAACGCGCACAAGCCTAGCCCGGATTTCTCACAAGGCGCTCGCTCGATGCGAGCGAAATCGTTGCTGCATGCGGCGCGCCAGGCGATACGGCCTCGCGACAGCGTGCGCCGGGGCGCTCGCTGTCGCGGCGCTCGCCGGGTCTCGCGCCACCCGGCCGGCGCTTCACTCGGAACGGAGCGACGGCGACGTTCCTCGCTGCCGCGCTCGCCCGGATCGGCCCGATCCCGGCGCGATCATCCGCGCCCCTCGGTAGAGTCGAGATGTGGCGCGGTGACTGTAGGTCGAGGCATCGCTGTTGCCGCCCCTTTCGGTTGGCGGTGCCCTATGAGCCCGACCGTGGCTCCGTTTCCACATCCCGCTCAGCGAACCGGACGTGCGGTT